>JAISBN010000137.1 GCA_031266175.1 Treponema sp.
AAGCAGCGGGGTATTGAAGATTTTTCCTTGAAATCTTTGCGTATGCGGGGGAACAAATCCCCCGCACCCCCAGTTTTACGCCCCAGAGGGGCGGGGAATTAACCCTAGAGAGATTAAACCATTTGGTCATCTCCATGGCGGCGGCCCTTCCGTTTCCCCGGGCCATGGCGAAGTACCGTTCGTTTTTGTCCGCTATCCCGTCAAACCGTTTCGGGACCGCGTTCAGCATTACTATCGTGTCAAGCATATTGTCATACAGGCTGAAATCGTTGGAACTGACAAGATCGATGCCCGCATCCTTCTGTACCTGCCAGTGCTTTTTACGCAGGGCCCGCGCCGTATCCTCGACTCTGTCAAAGGGAACCTTGCGGGCCCAATAATCCTCCAGAACCTTTTTCAGTTCCCTGTGTTCTCCTATCCGGGGAAATCCGTTAATCAGCGTCCTTACGGCCATGCAAGACTCCTTTACCCTGGAACCGAATTCGTCCGGGCGTACTTTTCCCCCCGCCGGAATAACGTTCCTAAAATTGAGCATATAACATGAGCAAACATCATGTTTCCCGGGCCCGATCCGCGAGGCCGCGGGAAAAACGGGGAGGCCCTTGAAAATCGCTTCTCTTGGGAATCTCCTGTATACCAAAGTCTCCTGGCTTGCGGGTAGAAAGGCGTCCGGCGCGGCGCCGCGATAATCCGCGGCCGTCTGGCAGCCAATCTTATTCCGTCAGTCTTCCCGGCCATTGGGCCAGTGGCTGTAGTAACGGAATTACCCCCGGTTACAGTTACGGGCTAGCGGAGGATTACCGGACCAGAGGTCCGGCCTCGCTTCCTTTGAAATATACATTTGTATTCTGCTGTTTCATTGGGAAATAGTCAAGCGGCGCATTGCGCCACGTTAAATCTGTTCCCGCCTTTCGACACACGCGGCAGCCCGGCCATCGGCTGCCCGCCGATTTTTAAAACTCGGAAACGCTGAAGAAGAGCACTTTGCCGTATTCCGTGCTTCTGACAATTTTCTTGGTAAGATCCACGGCGGCCTGGCCCTCTATGCCGGAAACTTCAAATTCCATTTTGAGCCCGTTTTTTTTAATAAAGCCGTATGACACACCGTCTTCATTATAGTTCTCAAGAAGGTTTTTTATGTCGGCGGCCTTCAGCGCGGTGCTTACAAAAAGTTTCATTGCTTTTCTCCCTGCTCCCCCGAAAGGCTTTGCCCGCCCTGTCCGTCCGGCGGCGTTTTCTGACGGCCGGCCGGAACGGGATCTTTTCCCCGCAGATCCTGGACATAGGTTTTTACAAAAATATCGTACCCCGCCCTTGCCTTGTGGGTTACAAAGATTGAAAGGATCGCCAGAAGAAAGGGAAAGCCCTGGAACAGGTACAGCATTGTCAGTTTCAGGGCGCTCCGCAGGGTCAGTAAAAGATAATGCAGCGTCCAGCCCCGGTCAGGATTCATGGGGAGGATACGCAGGCCCATGATAAACTTTCCCAGGGATGCGCCCTTAAGAAGGACCTGACCCAGCGCCTCCGCCGCAAACCAGATAAGCAGGGTTTCGATATAGGCGGCGTTGAACAGTAAAAAAACCCTGTTCATCAGTTCCTGGGTTTCCGGTCCGTCCCCCGCTTCCTTAACGGCGTCCATGGCCTCCTTAATCCCCGGGTAGTCCGGGGTTCCGGTAATAAGGTAAACGGCAAAGACGACAAGAAGGACAAACGCCACATCCAGAACAAAGGCAAGAAAGCGGCGCCTGCGGTAACCCGCAGGCGTCTCGCTTAATTGGATCCCTAAAAAACTCATGCTTCCTGCGTTTCCTGCTGCTCCAGTTTGTACTGGCGGTTATCCCAGATTCTGATGAAGGGCAGCCAGCAGACAAAGGCCACGGCGAACAGAATAACGTGCATGACAAATCCCATAAAACTCTGGGTTGTCAGGATCCCGCTGATAAAGAACGGTGTTGTCCAGGGTACGATATAATTTTGCAGCGGGAAAACGCGGATGACCGTTCCGATATACTGTACCGTCATCACAATGGCCGGAGTCAAAATATACGGAACCATCAGGAAGGGGTTCAGTACCACGGGAAGCCCGAAGGTAACAGGCTCGTTGATGTTAAAAATACCGGGGCCGATGCTGAGCCGGCCGATTTGCTTTATCAGCCTGGATTTGGCAAAGAGCAGCATGTATACAACGGCCGGCAGGGTACATCCCGAACCGCCGATCCAGACCCCGCATTCGTAGAATGTCAGGGTAACGATATTCCGCGCGCCCGCCAGGTTTTCCGACATATTGACAATCCACATGGGTTCAAAGATCGGAGAAATAACGATTGACGATCCGTGAAGGCCCAGAGACCACAAGAAATGTTCCCCGAAAACCGCGATCAGGGTACCGATATAAGAAGTACCGAAACCGCGAAGGGGGGTTGAAATTACTTCGGTCACAAATACCGGAAAACTTCCCCAGGGGGTCAGGACAAAGAGGCCGCGGATGATCAGGAACAGGATAAGTATTACGGCGCCGGGGAGCAGGGCGGTAAACTGCCTGGATATGGCCGGCGGAACCGACTTGGGCAGTTTAATGGTAAAATTTTTCTGTACCAAAATCCGGTAAATTTCACCCACCACCAGGGCAACCACCAGGGCCGTAAAAAGAAGGGTGGCATCAAAGGTACCCGCGGGCCACGCCGCTTCTCCGTCAAAATCCCCGATGATGTTGATAACAAAAAACGCCGCCAGGGAAAGAATTCCCGCGGGGACGCCGTCCAGTTTGTAGCCTCCCGCCAGGGAATTGGCCACCCCGAAACAGGCTACCAGGGCGACGATGCCGTAGGTGGCGTTCATCAGGATGCCTTCAAAAGCGTTCCAGTTCTCGCCGAAAACCCCGGCCATAAAATCAAGGTAAGCCTGAATGGGGAATTCGGCAATGATCATCGAGAACGCCCCGATGATAAGCAGCGGCATGGTCATTACCAGTCCGTCACGAAGAGCAATCAGGTGCCGCTCGCTGCCGATAGCGCTGGCCACGGGCAAAAATTTGTCTTCCAAAAAATTGCCCACTTTACTAGAATCACTCATAGAACCTCCTCATCCTGCCTGGGTTTTACAAACGAAGGCATGCTTTATGATTTGGCATTGTACAATGCCAATGCATCCCCCAGTATCTTTTTTGTATTTTGAAGGCCGTAATCGCTCATGTTCATCACCATAATAACAGGTATTTTCCCATTATACCTGTCCTGAAACTTTTTGAGAAGGTACCGTACCTGGGGCCCAAGAAGCAGAATATCGGTATGCTCCATCCGGTTGTCCTGGGTTTCTACCGGCAGGGCGTCAACATCCAGATCGATGCCCATGGCCTTTCCGTCTTCCTTAAGCTTTTCTACCAGTACGCTGGTGGACATTCCCGCGTTACACAAAAGGGTTATATTCATTGCGGTTCACCTCGGTTTGCAAAATTTTCATAGAGGTCCAGAAATTCCTGGGCCATCTCTTTTGCCAGTATAGCCATGCTGATATGATCCTGCGCGTGGACCATCAGAAGCGAAACGCCGGGAGGATCCCCCCCCGCCTCCGCGCCAAGAAGATCCAGCTGAATATCGTGGGTTTCCTTTATTCCCCTGGACGCATTTTGTATGCTTTCCCGGGCCTTTTCAAATTCCCGGGTTTTGGCATACATGATCGCTTCCATTGAAAAACTGCGGGAATCCCCGGCGCCGGCAATAAGCTGCATTGCGGTTTCCGTCAAGCCCACACCTAACCTCCTTGCAAAACAAACGGGAACCCGGTTATGCCCTTTCCGCCCGCGGAAAGGCAGGCGGCCGCAAACAACGCTACCAGCCGTAGCGTTCCGGTCCCCAGGTTTTTTGTTCAACCTGCTGTACGAGGCGGGTTATAGTATTATGCGCATAATCCCCCTGTACGATAAGCCCCGGGCCGACGGCGCAGTACGCCCCTATCCTACAGCCCGGCATCAGCATCGTCCCTACTCCGGTACGGGAATAGTCTCCCACAAAGGAACCGCAGCCGAAAGACCCGGGCCGTTCCCGCCTGCCGTTTATCCGTATGTCCGGAAGACCGTCGTCAAAGCGCAGGGTTCCGCATACCGTACCCGCCCCAAAATCCACGCAGGTTCCCACAACGCCGTAAATCTCCCCGTAGTGGCTCAAATACACCCTGTCCATCAGGATGCCCCCAAGAAATTCCGCGCAGTGATCTACAACGCAATGGTTACCGACAGAACTGCCGCCGTGAATTTTGGCATAGTCGGTGACCCGGGTATTGCTGCCCAGCAGCACATTCCCGGCAATAACCGCCCCGTTGTCTATGAGGGTATTATCCCCGACCGCCAGGCTGCCGCGGACAGAGACGCCCTTTCCAATACGGCTGTTCCTGCCCAGCCTGACAGAACCCCGGATGTCGGCGGCGGCGTCAATGGAACTGCCCTCGCCGAGTTCGGCGGTCCCAAGCCCCGCGCATTCCTGTTCAACCAGAGCGCGGTTCGCCTCGCCCAGATGCCAGGGTTTGTCGATGTCAAAAAACAGGCCCCGGCCGGGAAGCGCTGCCACCGGGTTTTTTGCCAGGTACAGCGAAAGGGCCGCCTCCAGATACCGTTCCCGGGGAGCCCCCTCCCCCGCTTTCATGCCGGGAAAGTATTCCGGGGTGTACAGCAGGGCGGTCCGGAAAGAACGGGGAAGGACAAAACCCGCCATCTGGTGGGTCATGGCGCTTCCCCGGTGGTGGGCCCCTATCTCCTTAAGACGGCCATCCTCAGGAATGCAGCATATCCAGTCGGAAGGGCTGCCCTGTACGGGATACACCAGAACCGAAGGGGCCGCGGCATTCCAAAGCGTACGCAGCGATTCCCCGTCAACAAGGGTATCCCCATGCAGGACCAGAAAGGTCTCGCTTTCAATATGGCCAAGACCCGCTAAAAGTGTTTCGGCGCTTCCGTTTGTTTCTTGCAGCGGGTGGACAAAAACAGCCCCATAATCCGCAAAAGCCGCGGCGATGGTTCCGGCAAATTCTTCCAGGGTTACAATATGCACCGGATCTCCGGTAAAGCTCCGGAGGGTATCCACCATGCGGACAAGCAGGGGCCTGTTTCCCAGGGGCCGCATGGTCTTGGAGCCTACTTTGTCGAAGGGGAACATTTTTGAACCCCTTCCCCCGGCCAGGATGATAATTTCACGCATCACCCGTCCTCCTGCGCATAATCGTACAGAACAAACGGGGAACCGGCGGCCGCGTAGGGAACCAGGGCTTCCCCGTCGGGATGAACAAACCCCAGCACGTTTACCGAGTTATTCGCCCCCTGGGCTTCCAGCGCAATGTGGACTTCCCCGGCGTACTGCCCGCCGGTTTCGTTGTCCATGGTAACCGAAAAAGGAGGAGCGGCGCAGCAGCGGAAGGGCGGCGCCCTAAGACCCCTGGCATCGGTTCCCCGGATCAGAAAACGGGGCGTGTCTGACCGGTTTGCAAGAACCCGGCCAGACAGTTCCCGGCGTATGCCGGCGGGACATTCCCGGTAATACACTACCGGTATACGGAGGGGACCGGAACTCCGGAGGCGGGAGAGGGCCCGCAGCTCTTCGGGGGAAGCGGCGGAGTCCCCTATGTAGACCGTCGATATTCCTTCAAGAAAAAGAACCGCCGCGGCGGTTTCCGGGGGAATTTCCCGAAACGCTTCAACGGTACAGACTCCCCGGCCTGGCCCGTGTAAAACCGAAGGGGAAACCAGGGAAGCGGCAAAGGCCGAACACCGGATCCCGTATCCGGCAAAACAGGCCGTCACCGCCCCGAGCCGCGAAACCGCCAGTCCCGTTCCCCGGCGGGGATAAAAGTTAAACCCTCCGCTTACCCGGGAACGGGTTCCGCCCTGAGGGGAAACAGGGGTTCCGCCTTTAGGGGAAACCAGGGTTCCTTCTTTCTCAAACAGCGCGCACAATTCCCCGGCTTCATCAGCTCCTCCGCCCTTGCGGGGATCAAAGCCGGATACGTTAATCTCCATATCCAGGCCTTCACCGTTGGCGCTCAGGGCAGCAAGCCCGGCGGAGGAAAGACCGCTGTCCACCCGCAGCGCGCCGGCGCCCAGGGCCTTGAGCCTGGAAAGGGCCGCCGCGGCGCCGCCGAAATACTCAAACACCCTGTCGTTAATGTCGACGGTAACAAAGAGGCCGCGATCCCCGCACAGGGCCAGGGCTTTTTCAAAAACCGGAGAATCCGGGGGAAGGGCGCCTTCAAAGTCAAGATCCTCCAGGATAAGGGACATGAACGCCCGGGAAAAACCCAGGGAGGCGGCCAGGGAAACATACTCTTCCAGTTCTGGGAAAGGAGTAAATTCGGGATACACGCTGATCCCAAGTTCCCTGGTTTCCCCGGTGTTTATATTGTTTACCATGTTCGTGTTTCTGCCCGGCGGGGAATCCGGGCGGCAGCGGGGGTACTCTTTCCCAGATAATCCAGCAGCGGTTTGTGGACGGCGATAAATTCGTCCATCATCATTTTTGCGGTTTCATAGTCGTTAACAAAGGGATTGCTGATCATCGCCGCCAGGGCGTCGTCGTAGGAACGGTTAACGGCGGCTTTAACGGCAAGCTGCTCGTATGTTTTGACATAGCCGATAAGCCCGGCCACCTTTTCCGGCATTTTACCGATAACCAGGGGACTGGCCCCGGCCGCGCCGATAAGGGCATTGGTTTCTATCACCGCGTTGTAGGGCAGATCGCTGATCGTTCCCCTGTTCAGGACATTCACCGTGTGTATCTCGTTCCGGTCGTTGTATATCGCGTCGATAAGGGCCACCGCCGCCTCGGAATAGTACGCGCCGCCCCGCTGTTCAAGTTCCGCCGGTTTTTCATCGACCGATTCGTCGGCATACAGCTCAAAAAGCTTTCGCTCGATTTCCTGCACCACCAGGGCCCGGGAACCGTTCTGCCTATGGTTTTCTTCCTGCTCCTCCAGCATGGTCCGGCATTTAAAATAATACCGGTGATAAAAATTGGTAAGCATGCCCAGGGAACGGATAAACCAGGGATCCCAGAGCACGTCGGAAACCAGTCTAAGTTTTTCCCTGGCTTCGCCTTCCGCTTTTTCGTACAGGTCTATCAGATCGTTGATTATCGATTTTCCGTCCAGGGTTACGTCCCGGACAAAACTCATGTGGTTAAGCCCCACAAATTCCGCGCCGATTCGCCGGGGCTCCACTTCCAGCAGCGCGGCAATGGCCCGTTTGGTGGTAATAGGTCCGTTACAAAGCCCTATGGCCCTGACCCCGGTGTGGTTGAGGATCCCCTCGGTGATGATTCCCGCGGGATTGGTAAAGTTGATAAGCCATGCCTTGGGGGACAGTTCCTCTATATCCCGGCAGATGTCAAAAATCACCGGCAGGGTCCTGAGGGCGTAGGCATAACCGCCGGGCCCGGTGGTTTCCTGGCCGATAATCCCGTACTTAAGCGGAACCGCCTCGTCCCTGGCCCGGCCGGACAGGCCCCCAACCCTGAACTGGGACAGCACAAAATCCGCCCCCTCCAGCGCGGCCCGGCGATCAAGGGACGGATGGACCCTTATACCGGATCCTGCTTTTTTTGCCATCCTGCCGGCAAAAGCCGCAATAACGGAAAGCTTTTTTTCCCCCCCGGGAATATCAAGCAGCCAGAGTTCCCGCACCGGCAGCGTGTCTTTACGGCGAAGGATACCGTCCACAAGCTCCGGAGTATAACTGGAACCCCCGCCTATGACCGTTACCTTTATCCCCTTACCGTCATGTTCCATTTTGTTTTCTCCGTTATGCCGGATACAGTATAGGGGATAAAAATCCGGGTGTCAACAAAAATAAATATAAAAACAACATAAAAACACATGTTTTATTGACATTTTCTGTGCCGTACTATAGCATAGGACCAGGAGACGCAAACATGAAGGAAGAATTACTGCGCTTTGTTCCCCGCAACGATCACTGCGATTTTGATCGGATCAGACGTTTTCAGGAACGGATGAACGCCCGGCTCCCCACCATCTGCCCCGAACGGGCCGAAATTATTACGGCCGCTTACCAAAGGACCGAAGGAGAGCCCGTCGTACTGCGCCGGGCCAGGGCCTTCGCGGAAATTCTTGCCGGCATGACCGTTTATATAGAACCGGACACCCTTATTCCGGGAAATCAGGCAAGCTCAAATTTTGCGGCTCCGGTTTTTCCCGAATATTCCTATGACTGGATCATTGAAGAGCTGGATGAATTTGAAGGCCGTTCCGGGGATTATTTTACTATTACCGAAGATACCAAAAAACGGCTTCGGGCGCTGGAACCCTACTGGCGGGGAAAAACCCATAAGGATGAGGTGCTCTCAAAACTTCCCCCGATAAACCGCCTTGCCGAAGAGCAGGGGGTGCTTCACCGGGGGGGCATATCCATGTCCGGCGACGGCCACATAATCCCCGAACACAGCCTGGTGCTTGCCGAAGGCTACGGGGGCCTGGCCGCCGCGGCCCGCAAAAATCTTGACCGGGACGGCCTCGGCGGCGAACAGCGGGACTTTTACCGGGCCGTGGTTATCGCCATGGAAGGCGCCCTGGGATACATCAAACGGCTGGGCAGGGCCGCGGAGACCGGCGCGGAAAAAGAACAGGACCCCAAACGAAAGGCGGAACTTGAAAGCCTGGCGGCGATGTTCACAACCTTTATGGAAAAAGGCGCCGGGAATTTTCATGAAGCGGTGGAAGCGGTTTACCTGACCCACCTGCTTATGATGATCGAAAGCAACGGCCATTCATTTTCCTTCGGCCGTTTTGATCAGTACATCTATCCGTATTATAAAAAGGATCTTGACGCCGGACTTGTTACCAAAGAAAAGGCCCTGGAAATCATAACCCATTTTTTTATCATGACCAATTCGCTCAACAAGGTCCGCCCCTGGGATCACACCCGGTATTCGGGGGGCTATCCCCTGTATTCCAACCTGATGGTGGGGGGCATGAAGAGCGACGGCAGCGACGGGACCAACGATCTGAGTTATCTGTGCCTTGAAGCTATGAGCCTTTCCCGGCTGCCCGAACCGAATCTGAGTGTCCGGTTTTGGGAAAAAACTCCCCATGATCTGATTCTTGACGCATCCCGGCTTATCAGGAAAGGCTTCGGCATGCCGTCGGTTTTTTGCGACGAGGTGGTTATTCCCGCGATGATGACCCTGGATTTGGACCTGGAAACCGCCAGGGACTACGCCTCCATGGGCTGCGTTGAAACCGCGATCCCCGGCAAATGGGGGCACAGGGCCACCGGTATGACCTACATCAACTTCGGCAAGGTCTTTGAAATAGCGTTGAACCACGGCCTCGATCCCGGAACGGGAATACGGCTTACCGGCTCTGGTTCCGGGGACGAATATCAAAGCTACGACGAACTGTGGGCCGCCTGGAAAAAAAACCTTAAATTTTATTCCGATCTTGCGGTGGACTGCGACCTTATCTGCGACCGCTCCCTTAAATACCATGACGCCGATCCCTTTGCCTCCGCCACCGTGGACTGCGCCCTGGAACGGGGCAAGACCCTTAAAAACGGCGGCGCGCGGTATGACTATGTCAGCCAGTCAAACATCGGCCCGTCGGTGGTGGGGGACAGTCTCGCGGCGGTAAAAAAACTGGTCTTCGAGGACGGGACGCTG
This sequence comes from Treponema sp., assembly GCA_031266175.1. GTDB lineage: Bacteria > Spirochaetota > Spirochaetia > Treponematales > Breznakiellaceae > JAISBN01. Next base: position 9,654 of record JAISBN010000137.1, read on the forward strand.
GATATGAAGTCCCTCAGGGCGGCCCTGGCCGGTAACTTTCAGGGTCCCGGGGGGGCGCGGATCCGGGCCCTGTGCAGAAAAGCCCCTAAATTCGGCAATGACGATGATTATGTCGATCGTATTGTGGCCGATGTCTACGAGTCGTATCTGGAACTGCTGCCGGATTACAAAACCGACCGGGCGGGCCGCGGCCCCGCCGGATGCGGCTATACCATGTCAACCTCCAATATCACCAGCTACGTTCCCAACGGGTTTGACGTGGGCGCTACCCCCGACGGACGGCTGGCGGGAAAACCCCTGAACGAGGGGGCGTCCCCCTGTTTGGGAGCGGACAGGGAAGGACCCACCGCGGTTATCAATTCAATCTCCAAGCTGCCCAATGACCGTATCGCCGGCGGACAGCTCCTTAATATGCGCTTTTCCCCGGGCGCTTTGGCGGGGGATGAAAACCTGGAAAAATTCGCCCGCTTTATCGAAGCCGGCCGCTTTAAAAAGGTTTTTCACAACCAGTTTAACATCGTGGATTCGGCGACGCTCCGGGCGGCCAGGGAACACCCCGAAGAATACCCGGATCTGATGGTCCGGGTAGCGGGGTACTGCGCCCTCTTTTCCACGCTTATGCCCGAGGCCCAGGATGCCATTATCGCCAGAACGGAACTGGGCTGGAACTAAGGGAACCTGCGGTTCCGTTTCCAGAGTACAGCGTTATTCCACCCGGGACGGTCCGGGCATACGGAGTACGGTCTTTTGTATGGGCTGCAATCTCCGGTGCCTGTGGTGTTCAAACCCCGAACTTATCGACGGTACGGCGCAGATCCTGTATCACGGGGAACGCTGTGTCCGCTGCGGGGCCTGCGCCGCCCTTTCCCGGGGGACGATCCGCGCCGGTTCCGGGGGCTGCGAGATAGACCGGAAGCGCTGCGTAAACCTGGCCGAATGCGCCGCCGCCTGCAGCTACGAAGCCTACGAAACCATAGGGCGGAGCGTGTCTTCGCCGGATCTCGCCCAGGCCCTGCTGGGGGACAAAGTGTTTTTTGACCGGTCCGGAGGCGGGGTTACCTTTTCCGGGGGAGAGCCGGCGCTGCAGGCGGAATTTGTAGCCGAAACGGCGGCGCTTTTACGGAGCGCGGGAACCCGTGTCGCCCTGGATACCGCGGGGGCCGTGGTCTGGGAAGCCCTTGAAACCGCCGCGGCAAAAGCGGATATAATTCTGTATGATCTTAAAACCTTTGACGAAAAACCGCACCTTGCCTGTACCGGGATTTCCAACGAGCGTATCCTGGAAAATGCCGAACGGCTTGCGGGGGGCGGCAGAAAGCTCTGCGTCCGGCTGATCCTTGCGCCGGGTTATAACGACGGCGGGGATTTGACAAAGCGGCTGCGCTTTGTCAAATCCCTGGGACGCGCGGTGGTGCAGACCGACATTCTTCCCCTGCACAGGCTGGGCGCCGGTAAATACAGGGCCCTGGGCATTCCGGATCCCCTGGAAGGGGTTCCGGAATGCCCAGCGGACGCGGCGGCCGCCGCGGCAGGGGAAGCAGAACGAATGGGATTAAAGGTCACCATAGGCGGATAATATGAATTCAACCCAGAGAAGAATGGAACTGTATCAGCTGTTCCAGAAACAGGGAGCGGTGGAGGTAAGCGTCCTGGCGGAACAATTCGGGGTTTCGGCCATGACCATACGCCGGGATTTGGAATTGTTCGAAAAACAGGGACTGGTAACCACCACTTACGGCGGCGCTTACTTTAACCGGGGAGCGGGGGTCGAACCGGGCTTTGCCTTAAAACAGGGACACATGGCCGGGGTAAAGAAAAAAATTGCCGAAACCGCCGCGGACCTTATCGGGGACGGGGACTCGCTTATCATAGACTGCGGTACCAGTACGGTAGAAATTCTTAAATTTATCCGGAAAAAAAACATTACCGTCATTACCGGAGCGTGGTCCGCCGTGGGTTACCTGCACGGCAATCCGAAAATTACCCTGATCCTTGCCCCCGGTGAATATGACGAACTTTCCGCGGGCGCGGTCAGTTCCATCACCGCCGAATTTATCCGCAATTTCCACACCGACCTGGTTTTCATCAGCACCCAGGGACTTGATCCCGAGTACGGCGCAACGGTTCCCTCTTCCGTGGACGCCATGGTCAAGCGGGCCCTGCTGGAATCGGGGAAAAAGAAGGTGCTTCTGGTAGACAGCTCCAAGATCGGCAGCCGTTATTTTGCACGCCATGCCAAAACGGAGGAATTTAACGTCATTATTACCGACGAAACCGTTTCGGAAGAACACGCGAAAAAACTCAGGGACCGCTGCGGGGAACTTGTCATTGCCGCCGTTTCACAAACGCCATAACGCCCGGTCCGGAAGCTACAACCCCGGAAAGTCCGGCGGAAACTTGCGGCGGCGGAACGTTTTGCCGTATACTAAAGGTCATGAGCACCTATCTGGAAACACTCCCGTTAAACCACATCGTTAAGCGTTCCGGTCCCCCCGAAAATACCGTGCCCTTTACCGGGTATCCCCGGTCCCACCATGCGGAAAAGGACAAGCTCCTTTTAGTATACGATCCCCTGGGGATAAATCCCGCCATCATGGAATTCAAGGTGGAGGATATCCTCTATGTGGAGGAGATTCCCCGGGCGGTGACCGAATCGGGAGCAGGAATTCCTCTGGTAAAAATCTGGGTCCGCCGGGGCGGCCGGGGAGTTCTCCTGGAGCCCTTTGAGGTGGATGATCCCATCCAGTTTATCAATAAAACCAGGGACAGCCAGGGCAGGCTGCTTCTGGAAGGAAACACCGGGACGGGGATATGATCCGCCTCGGAACCGCCGGATAATGGGCGGCATACCGGCCGTTCGGGAACCCCGCTTTTTTATCCCGGAAGAAGGGGCCCTTCGCTGCACCCTCTGTCCCCACCACTGCCGCCTTGAGGGGGGAAAGAGCGGTATCTGCCGGGTCCGCCGGGCCCGTTCACCGCTGCCGGAAGAGGGCGCGAGAGCTCCGCCCGGAGCGCCGGCGCCGCAGCTTCCCCGGTACGGCTATGTCACCGCCCTGGCCAATGATCCGGTCGAAAAAAAACCCCTGTACCACTGGCGTCCGGGAACGATGATCCTCTCCGCCGGTTTTACCGGCTGCAATCTCCGCTGCCCCTTCTGCCAGAACTGGCGCATCTCCCAGACGGCCGACGCGCCGGGCCGGACCCTAAGCCCGGAGGCCTTAATCGCCGCCGCGGGGGAAGCGGGATCGGAGGCTCTGGCCTACACCTATTCGGAGCCCCTGGTTCACGCCGAATTTCTGCTTGACGCCATGACCCTGGCCCGGAAAGAGGGGATCGCCAACGTGCTTGTCACCAACGGCTGTGTCAACGCAGACGCCGCCAGGGCGATCCTTTCCCTTGCCGACGCGGCCAATGTCGACCTGAAAAGTTTTTCCGAAACAAACTACGCCAAAGTACTGGGCGGGGATCTTTCGGCGGTCCTGGATTTTATCCGGACGGCGGTGGGACTTAAGGTGCATACGGAAATTACCACCCTGGTTGTACCGGGCCTTAACGACGGCGAAAAAGAACTCCGGGACATGGCCGGTTTTATCGAGGGCCTGGGGGATACCGTACCCTGGCATCTTTCCGCCTGCCACCCCGACTGGAAATGGGACGCGCCCCCCACCGGGGCGGAACAGCTTTTCGCGGCCGCTGAACGGGCCCACAAAACGCTCCCCTACGTGTACTCCGGCAATATCGCCGGCGAACAGAACGACACCCGCTGCCTTCACTGCGGATCGGTCTTGATCAGCCGCCGGGGTTACCTCGTCGACACCGGCGGACTGCAATGGCGCGGAACAAAGGCGGCGGACGGAGGCCCGCAAAAACCTTCAGGTTTTTGCGCCCGCTGCGGGAAAGCCGCGCCGGTACGGTGGTAGAGTTTTGCGGCCCCCGGGAAGTAGTCCGCATTCGCGTTAAATCCGGCCAAGACGGCGAAATGTGTGTTCGCATTAAATTCGACCACGGCGACGAAATGTGTATTCGCGTTACATCCGGCGGCGACGGCACAATACGCTACCGTACCGTCATAACCAGTATGACAGCCACCGCAAGCAAAGCCGCCGCCGCCAGAAGATACACCCATAGAGGGAGCTTCCCCGCCCGGCGTTTCACGGGCCAGTCCGGCGCTTCGCCGTCCCGGCCGGGGAGAGCGCAGTAACCGCATACGGGACATCCGTCTTTAAAGAGGAACTCTTCTCCGGTAAAGCCGCATTGGGGACAGCGGACAAAGGCAAAATACCGGCCGCAGCGGGAACATCGTTTTGAATTTCGCGGTACTTCGGCTCCGCAGTGATCGCAGAAAAAACGGGCCATACAAGTCCCGCCGGAGGGGCCCTACCCCGCGGCTTTTTCCGATCCCTGCGGCGAGGGGCAGGCCCCCCCCGCGGCCGCGGGGCAGGAAGCGCAGGAGGCGTTCCCCGCCGGGGCTTCCCTGCCCTTTTCTCCGGAACCTGCCGGGGCTTCGCCGGATTTGGATGCTGTTTTTGTACCCCTGCCTTTATCGGTAACATAAAAACCGGAACCCTTAAAGATGATCCCGCCGCCGCCGTTGATAAGCCGGCGGACTTCCTTTCCGCACCGGGGACATTCTTTAAGGGGTTCTTCGGTCATACTTTGAAAGGCTTCAAAGCTGTGTCCGCAGCTTTTACATTCGTATTCATAGGTTGGCATGATGTTTTCAGTATAGCGATATGGCGTTAAAAAGTAAAGCCAGCTCGCCGCCGCTCATGACGCCGGTGGCAAGGATGAGCGCGTTGCCGTCCTGGACGGGATTTTTCGCAAAGAACGCCCGGGCCAGGGTTTCCATGTCCCGGTATCCGGAAAAGTCCGCCCTCTCCAGGCCGATCTTTGCCATGGTAAAGATCCTCACCAGGGCGGACGCCTGGGCGGCGGTGGGGGTTTCAAAGCGCAGAACCGCGGTATAGTATTCCTCTGGCCCCTCCCCCGCGTCCCCGGCGGGGTACACCCCAAAGACAAGGCGGTTCGAAGGAATTTCTATGGGAACCCCGAAGGCGGTGACGATTCTGTTAATCGCCGAAGCGGGATTTTCCATCCAGCCGGAAAGGACCGCCCCCCGGCGCAGCCCCTCCAGCGCCGGGGGGCTCTGCGCTCCCGGAGCGGGAACAAAGGGATCCCCGTCGGAAAAGTAGGCGTTCTTCGCGCCCAGGAATACCGAAAGCCGGGACCTCTCCGAGTGCCAGTAGTCTATCCCCGCGGCGGAAACTCTTTTTTCCCAGTCCCGGCTGGCGCCAAAAAAGATCCCCCCCCGGACACCGGGAAACTTCCCTTCGGCGGCGGCGTAAAAATGCCGGTCCGGACCGGCCGCTTCAAAGACCGCCGCGGTAAGGGTATCGCTCATGTCAAGGAATTCCTTCAGGTCCGCGCCGGTCATGCCCGCCAGGAGCAGTTCCTCCAGGATGGGACGCACGGACCGGACCTCGGCGGTGATGTAGAGTTCCGCGCCGGGAGCCATGAAGGCAAACGCGTCCTTCCGCCCGGCATAGTAGTTCTCCGGCCGGGGAACGGAGGCGCAGCCGGCAAGGAAACACAACGCCAGCCCCGCGGCGCAATTCCCGAACTTCTTCCGGGAAACGCGGGGTTTCCCTAGGATTTCTTTTCGATTCTGACAAACCATGTATCATCTCCCGCTTCAAGGGCGGCCATCCCCTCCGCCTCGCCCCACTCCATGGCCTCCGCCAGGGTTTCGGCCGCGACATAATCGGAAAAAGCTTCCCAGGCCTGTTTAAGCCGGGGGGAACCGTGGACGTACAGGACGATCCGGTCGGTTACTTCCAGGCCGGCCTCTTTCCGGGCGTTCTGCACGCCCCGGATCAGGTCCCGCACGTCCCCCTCACGGGCCAGTTCCTCGGTCACTTCCATATCCAGCCCCACGGTCAGGGTTCCCTCGTTAAGCACCTTGAGGCTGGCCTTTTCAATCCGCCGGATGTCCAGCTTGTCCGCGGTAATTTCCACCGCCCGGCCCCCGGCGTCGATGGAAAGGGTGGCCCCCTCCAGGAGGCCCTGGATTTCCGTCCGGCTCAGGGTTTCGATCCTGGCCGCGGCGGCCTTCATGTCCTTTCCCAGTTCCTTTCCCAGCACCCGGAAGTTTGCCTTTGCCTCGTATTCCACCAGATCTTCTTCGTTGTCCCGGAAGACCACGTTTTTTACGTTAAGCTCCTCCCGGATGATGTCTTCCATTTCCAGGAGCACCTTTTTTTCGTCCGGGTTCCGGGTCACCAGCTCCACGGTCTTCAGGGGCCGGCGCACCTTGATGTTGTACTGGGACCGCAGGGAACGGCCCATGGACACGGCGTGCTGGACCGACGCCATCTTGAATTCCAGCGCCCTGTCCTGCCTGTCCGCCCGGACTTCGGGATAATCCGCCAGATGTACCGAAGGAGGATCGCTTTCCCGCCGCAGGTTGCGCCAGACCGCGTCGGCGGTAAAGGGCATAAAGGGAGCTGCCACGGTGACAAGGGTTTTGAGCGCGTCGTACAGGGAGCCGTAGGCTTCGGCCTTGTCGCTGTCGTTTTCGCTTTTCCAGAACCGGCGGCGGGACCGGCGGATATACCAGTTGTTCAGGTTGTTGATAAATTCCAGCGCCGGATCCACCGCCCGGGAAAGGTCGTAGGCGTCCAGGGCGGCGGCGGTCTTTTCCACCAGATTCTCCGCCTCCGAAAGAATCCACCTGTCCAGGGGATTGGAGGGATTGTCCGGCGCGCCGGAAACTTCGGCCCCGTCGATATTGGCGTAGGTGACAAAAAAACTGTAGGCGTTCCACAGGGGGATGATGATGCTCTTCATCACGTCCCTGACCCCCCCGTCGCTGTAGCGCAGGTCGTCGGCCTTGACCACCGCGGAATGGATCAGAAACAGCCGGAGGGCGTCGGCGCCGAAGCGGTTTACCACCTCCATGGGATCCGTATAGTTACGCAGGCTCTTGCTCATCTTCTTGCCGTCTTCGGCAAGGACAAGCCCGGAAACAACGCAGTTTTTAAAGGCCGGCTTTTTAAAAAGCGCCGCCCCCAGGACGGTGAGGGTATAAAACCAGCCCCTGGTCTGGTCCAGCCCTTCGTTGATAAAGTCCGCGGGAAAGTTCCGCTCGAAAAATTCCTTGTTTTCAAAGGGATAGTGGTTCTGCCCGTAGGGCATGGCGCCGGATTCAAACCAGCAGTCCAGCACTTCCGGGATCCGCCGCATCGTACCGGAACAGGCCCCGCTGGGAACACCGGTTCCGCCGGGAACGCCGGCGCAGGGGATAGTGATGTTATCGACAAAGTGTTTGTGGAGATCCCCGGGCTTTTGGCCGGAAAGTTTTTCCAGCTCTTCCCTGCTGCCGACGCAGATAATTTTGCCGCAGCCGTCACAGCGCCAGATGGGCATGGGATTCCCCCAGTAGCGGTTGCGGCTGATCGCCCAGTCCCGGGCGCCCTCCAGCCATTTGCCGAACCGGCCGGCCTTGATGTGATCCGGCACCCAGCGGATTTGGCTGTTCGCTTCCAGCATATCGGCCTTTATCTTTTCCACGTTGACAAACCAGGACCCCACCGCCCGGTAAATCAGGGGGCTGCCGCATCTCCAGCAGTGCGGATAGGCGTGGAGGATCTGGTCCCGCCGGACGAGCTTTCCCTCCGCCTTCAGGCGGTCCATGATGGCCTTGTCCGCGTCCTTGACAAACAGGCCCCGGTAATCGGGAACCTCGCCGGTAAAGCGGCATTCCGAATCAACGGGACACACCACGGGAACCCCCGTCCCCTTAAGCACCCGTTCGTCGTCCTCCCCGAAACCCGGCGCGGTATGGACAATCCCCGTACCGTCTTCGGTGGACACAAAATCCCCCGGATACGTAAGGAAGGCGCCGCTTTCCGCGGCGGAGGCAAAGTACGGGAACAGGGGCTCGTACCGGATCCCCGTAAGCTCCCTTCCCGGTTTAACCCAGAGTACCCGGTAATCCCCCTCGTTTTTATAGTACGCGGAAAGCCGGGCCTCCGCCAAAAGGTAACGGTCGTTCCCGTCCTGAACCAGGGCGTAGACGATGTCCGGCCCCACCGTCAGGGCCAGGTTGGAAGGCAGGGTCCAGGGGGTGGTAGTCCAGGCCAGGATATAGGCCGCTCCCCCCGCACCTTCCGCCAGGTCGGCGGTTTCCACGGCGGCGGCGGCGCTCCCCGGAACGGTCCCCTTCACCTTAAAGCGGACCGTTACCGCCGGGTCGTGGACGTCCCGGAAGCCGCCCAGGTTAAGCTCGTGGTTGGAAAGCACCGTGGCGCACCGGGGACAGTAGGGCAGAATATAGTGGCCTTCGTAGAGCAGTCCCTTTTCCCAGAGGGATTTCATGACCCACCAGATGGTTTCCATGTAATCCCCGTCCATGGTTTTATAGTCGTGGTCAAAGTCCACCCAGCGGCCCAGCCGGGTAATCACGTTCCGCCATTCCCCCACATACCGCAGCACCGAGACCCTGCAGGCTTCGTTAAATTCCGCCACCCCGTACCGTTCGATATCGGTTTTGGAATTAAGGCCCAGCTCCTTTTCGATGAGGGTTTCCACCGGCAGGCCGTGGCAGTCCCAGCCGAAGCGCCGCTCCACCCGGAAGCCCTTCATGGTCTTGTACCGGGGAATAATGTCTTTTATGGTCGAAGGCACAAAATGCCCGAAGTGGGGCATGCCGGTGGCGAAGGGAGGGCCGTCGTAAAAGACAAAGTCCTCCCTTCCGTTCCGCCGGTTTACCGATTGTTCAAAGATGCGGTTCTCTTCCCAGAAGGCCAGGATTTCTTCTTCCAGCCTGGGAAAATTGACTTTTGGATCCACCGGTTTATACACACATTCCTCCAATCTGGGGAAGAGTATGCCATACCCGGCTCCTTTTTTCCAGTACGCGCGGAAAGGGTCAGGATTTCCCGGCCGGTTTCGGCGTCCTCACCGTCCCGCCTGTCGAGACCGGGACGACACGCCGGCCATCCGCGGCCTTTGGTTCATGCCCCGCCCGGACAGTTCTGTTATGCGAAGCCGGACGCGTTTTTATTCATTATTTTTCCAGCTATCTTTTTTTTACAGGTATCACAAATTTCCTTTCTATTTTTATTTTTTGCGGAAAACCACGGTAAAATACTGATTTCAATTTTTATGTTTTTGTAATGTAATAATCTTTTGATATGGGGAATAAAACGCTGGCCCCGGTAAAAATATACGATGCTTTCGTTTTCTTTTGTTACGTTCTCTTTGTTTATGGATATATATTTAATCACAAAGGGTACTATTGTTGTTTCAGTATATTCAACCGAAGAAAACAAAGAACTGAAAAATATTAATTCCTTTTCACCATTGGCGGATGTTGCTTCCGGGAATATGCACAGCGGACAGTCCTTCAAAATTATTTCTTTCATGCTTTCTATGTTTTTTCTTAATATATTAAAAGTGAGTTTTTCCCGCCGCCGTTCCACATACACGGAACCGGCATTTGAGGTTATCCATCCTTCATTTTTACGTTCCCCCATATCAACCGATGTTACAAATATCGTGGGATAACATCTGCCTATAGCCAGTACATCCAGATATGACAGATGATTACCGACATATAAAACAGGGTTTTTTTGAACGTATCTTTTTTTCGGCCCCCTGATGGAAATTCCAAGGATAACACAAAACAGCGCGCAAACAATTTTGTTGATATTTGCGAGATATAAAATACAAAGCCGCCGGCTAAAAATAAATAGTATCTTCCCGACAGCGGCTAATGCCGCATGAAGCAGCAATGCCGCAGTAAGAAAAACTATTTTAAGATAATAGGCCATGCGCCTAAATTATCTGGTTTAGAAGTCCGTACCGTGTCGGTTTTCCGGCCTTTAAATCATCAAAGGCCGGAAAAAGCTCGTATAGTATCATGTCGATTAAAAGCGTTTGGCTCATGGTCATAACCAGCCTGGCTTCTTCCCAATCCTTTTCCGTAACACAAAACTTTACCAGAGCCTCTTCCAAATCCCTGCCGTGCTTCTGGTCAAGTTCCTCATGGGCGTAAAAGAATGACATTTGTTCATTGGTAAGTTTACAGGCTTTTTGTACGGCCAGAACAACCGGGCGAATATGATCGTAAGGCCGCTCTACCCAATAGACTTGTTCGATAACCCCATTAAATACACAGTTCAAAATTAATAATACCGCAGATGAGAGTCATTCTCAGCAAATGTCTTCTGAGATGATTCCGGTACGGATATGCCGTGATCTT
>JAISBN010000087.1 GCA_031266175.1 Treponema sp.
AAGGCCGAACTGCGGCGGCGGGCATTGCTGTTCAACCCGGTGACCCTCAAGCGGGAGATGGACGAAGCACGGGAGCGGCTCTTGAAATTGGCCGCTCAAAGGGGTATCACAGGAGAAACCGCTTGAGCGGTTCGGCTGGATTTCTTAATTGTGGCGCACACTTTTTTCACTTAGATTTTATTTTGGCGCAATACGCCCCCCGCACCGTCTGAATACCGGCGGCCCGCAAGGAACGCCGGCGGAGACGCGGGAAAGCAGCCCGCCGGTGAGTGTAACATCACAGCGGTATTTGCGACCCCTTGATCGCCGGGTTAAAGCCGGGATATGCTGGGGTATGAAAAAAATTACCGGGCAGAAATAGGCGCGTTATGGAACTGTGGAACCATTTGCGGGCCATGATTCTGGGGGACGCCTCAAAGTTTAATCTGACCATACGCCTTTGCATTGCCGCATCCTTCGCGTTTATCCAATGTATGCTGATATGGCTTACCGTGCTTCTGTTTCGTGGTATCAAGAAAAAGATAAGCGTCCTGGTGGGAAAGTACATTCCTACCCTTACCATTAGAAAGTTTCGGATTCTGGAAAGCGCCCAAATTCTGGGGGGGCTTTATTTTATCCTGCGGGCCCTTAAATATGTGGTTATCTTTGTCCAGCTTTTTCTTATTATCCCTTTGATATTCAGCCTCTTTGCGCCCACCCAAAACCTGGCCGCTACCCTGTTCGGCTATGTGCTGACGCCCCTAAAACAGATACTTCACAGCCTGATCAGTTATATTCCCAACCTGATAACGATTGTTATTTTTGTTCTGATAGCCAACTATGCCATCCGTTCCCTTAAATTTTTTGCCACCCGGATAGAACGGGAAAAACTGGTTATTCCGGGCTTTTACCCCGACTGGGCCCAGCCGACCTTTAATATTCTGCGCTTTCTGATCTATGCGTTTACCATTGCGGTGATCTATCCCTATCTTCCCGGTTCGGATTCCCGGATCTTTCAGGGAGTCTCGGTTTTTGTGGGTATCATCGTTTCCTTCGGTTCCACATCGGCAATCAATAACCTGGTGGCGGGCATTGTACTGACGTATATGCGGCCTTTCAAACTGGGGGACCGTATTCAAATCCAGAATGTTACCGGTTTTGTGGTAGAAAAGTCTCCGGTTATTATCCGGCTGCGGACCCACAAAAACGAATATGTTACCTTCCCCAACAGCATGGCCCTGACATCAAACATCATCAATTATCATACTTCCACCACTGAAAATGAACAGGGACTGATCCTGTACGCGGATATTACCTTTGGTTATACCACGCCCTGGGAAACGGTACACGAACTTCTTATCGCCGCGGCCCTTAAAACATCGCATGTCCTGGCGGAACCGAAGCCCTTTGTGCTCCAGACCAGCCTGGACGATTTTTATGCCCATTACCAGATTAACGCGTATACCAAAAACGCCGGCCAGGTACCGGCGATTTATTCGGAACTGTTTTCCAATATTCAAAGCGGTTTCAGGGAAGCGGGGCTTGATCTTACCGCCGCCCATTTCCGGATCAACCTGCCCACCGATGCCCGGCGAAATTTTACCGGACAAAAGAGCGGATCGCTTCCATAAATAGTTCCCCGTAACGTTTGAGCTTTATTTCGCCAATACCGGAAACTTCAAGAAACTGCGCCGCCGTTACGGGCCGCCTAGCGCACATGTCCCGCAGGGTTGCGTCGGAAAAAATAACATACGCCGGTACGGATGCTTCTTTTGCAAGCATGGTTCGTACTTCCTTAAGCCTGGCCAGCAGCGCGTCGTCAATCCGGGACGGTTCGCCGCTTTTAAGCAAAAGTCCCTGTCTGCCGGTCCGTTCCGCGGCGCCCCCCGATTCCGGGGCCCCGGATTTCGGCAGCATCATCGTTACCGCTGTTTCGCCCCGTAAAACGGAACGGGATTTTTCTGCCAGCAGCAGGACGGGGTATTCCCCTTCGGCCTTCAGATACTGCTGCCGTACCAGTTCATCGATCATCAGCCGCAGGCGGTGGGGATCTGTATCCGCCATGATCCCGTAGGTGCTGAGGGTATCAAGGCCCGCCCCGCGGAGTTTTTCGCTCTTTCCTCCCCGGAGTATTTCCGCCACCATGGATTTGCCGTACCGGATTCCCCGTTCCCCCAAACGGTATACGCAGGAAAGAATTTTTTGCGCCTCCAGGGTAAAGACGGTTTCTTCGAATTCCGTAGTGCAGTTGGAACAGTTCCCGCAAAAAGCCGGGGCGGCTTCACCGAAGTATGACAGGAGCCGGGAGCGGAAGCAGTCCGAAGTGGTGGCATAAAACGTCATCTGTTTAAGAAGTTTTTCGTTATGTGCTATTATTGCGGGATCGCGGATTTCATCATCCCCTCCCCTGGTAATCAGGAACTGGTTAATCCGCACATCCTGGGGACTGTAGAGCAGTATGCAGTCCGCCGCTTCCCCGTCCCGTCCCGCCCGCCCCGCTTCCTGATAGTAGCTTTCAATATTTTTGGTCATGTTGTAGTGAATCACATAAGAAACATTGGATTTGTCAATTCCCATGCCAAATGCGTTCGTTGCCACCATGATGGGCTTCCGGTCATAAATAAAATCATCCTGGTTTTCGTGCCGTTCCCTGTCGGAAAGTCCCGCATGATACCTGGTAACCGGAAAATCCCGGTCCGCAAGCCGCCGGTGAACATCTTCCACCGTATTCCTGGTGGCGCAGTAAATTATGCCGCTCTTGTCCTTGCGGGCCCGTAAACACTCAAGAAGGGCAAGATACTTATCCCTGGGTTTTTGTACTTCAAAGTAGAGGTTCGGACGGTTAAAGCCTGTACTGACGGCAAGCGGTTCGGCGAGCTTAAGCAGGCGGAGTATGTCTTCCTTTACTTTGGGAGTGGCGGTGGCGGTAAAGGCCGCTACCACGGGCCGGACCGCAAGGCCGCCGATAAATCCTGCGATGTCAAGATAACTGGTTCTGAAATCGTGGCCCCACTGGGAAACACAGTGGGCTTCGTCAACCACCACCAGAGATATGGGCAGCGCTGCCGAAAGCTGCCGGAAACTGTCACTGAAAAGCCGTTCCGGAGCGATGTACAGTATCGTGTATTCCCCCCGCAGGGCCCGGCTCATGGTATCGGCATAGGCGGGACGGGAGAGGGCGCTGTTAAGAAAAGCAGCGCTGATACCCGAACTCCAGAGAGCTTCTACCTGATCCTTCATCAGCGAGATGAGGGGCGAAACAACCAGGGTTAGGCCCGGCAAGAGGAGCGCGGGAATCTGGTAGCAGAGGGATTTTCCCCCTCCGGTGGGCATGATGGACAGGACATCCCTGCCTTTAAGGAGGGCGTCAATCACCTCCTCCTGACCGGGCCTGAAAAGGGTATAGCCGAAGTACTGTTTTAAAATACCGGCCTTATCTAAAACAGGGGATTCGGGGGCTGCCGGATGTGCGGGACCGGATTCATTCACCGGCGGCCCCCCGCGGAATATGCCGCCCTGCGGTAGGGATTACGCCGCTGGCGTAAAAATTTCTGGTACGCCGCGCTGCTTTGGTAATAACGGTCCAGACCCTTGAAAGAAGAGGACTCATCACAGCGGTAAAGTTCCATCAGGACAGGAAAAAGAGGCGAATTCATAATCGCTTCGGTACGGCTTAAGGGAAGCCGGGGCAGCGCCGCTGGGAGCATGTGGTTTTTTACGAGATACCATACATCGTCAACCAGGGCGGAAGGGAATTCCAGCCGTTTCAAAAAGCGTTTTGCCGTTTCCGCCCCCAGCTCGGCGTGACCGTCAAAACGGCGGCCTCCGGCGGATCCGGACAGGGGCTTTCCCGTATCGTGGAGGAGCAGAGCCAGAGACAGCCGCAGATCCTGCGTACCGGAAACCCCGGGTTTGCGGTACCGGAAAGTTTCCAGCGTATGCCTCCAAGCGTTTCCTTCGGGGTGGAATTCTTTTGAATGTTCCGCGTCATCCAGCAGCGCCAGTTCCGGCCAGGTATCCGCCAGAAACCCCGCGGCCTTGAGCAGTTCCAGCCCCCGGTCCGGCCGGGAGGACAACAGCAGGGCGCTTAAAAGAAGACGCTGAACTTCTACCGGCGGCGTTTCCCGAAGAGCATCGTCCCTGTCCAGGACGGCGCAGAGCTCCGCCAGTACCGGTCCCAAAAGCTCACCGGCGGTATCGTAGCGGGACAGGATCAGCGCCGCCTCGCTCATCAGCCGGAAGCGTCCGGTTCCCGCGGTAAACGCCCGCTGCCACCGGGAAACGTCCCCTGCGGACGCCTTTTTATACAGCGTCCGCAGCAACGGATACTGCGAGCGGGGATCAAGAAAAGCGCCGGTTTGAACATCCCGGTAAAAATCCAGCAGCGCAAATCCGGCGCCGGCAGCTGCGCTGGCACCGACAGCTACACTGACACCGGCAGCTATGCCGACGCCTTTTCCCGGAACAGCCGCATAACCGGCGGCCTCGCCGATAGCGGCGGATTCCGTGTCCAGGCAGTTAAAGTACCAGGTACGGCCGTCTGTTTCCGCCGCGGCGTCCATCAGCGGGGCACCGGGAAAGCGGAGTTCGCCGAAAAAGCGGGCCAAATCGGCCAGCCCGGCGTTGGTTTCCATAAATCCGAAGGGAAGTTCCCCCAGTCCCAGATACCTGTCAACGGCGCTTACGCCCCGGAGGCGCAGAAAAAAGCCTCCGTTCAAAAGGGCTCTGAAAGGACCGTCGATTCGTTCCATCATCAAGGCTCCCCGGATATTGTTGTGTTAATAAGATTTATATCATGTACAAAAAAACGAATCAAGAGACATGCATGGAGGTTCGGACATTCTGCAAATGCCTATAATTCCGCCGCATAAAACGTTATGCGCAATTCTTGTCTTAAGGCTCCATCTCCGGCAGGTACTTCCAGTAACGCCGGGGCATAAACTGTCTTTGCAGGGCCGGGTTTACCCGGCTTTCGTTGTTTACCGAGCGGTGGTAGTTCTTCCACAGGTTTTCCCAGTCGCCGCTTGTTCCGTCGTTTTCCCCCGGACCCTCTCTGCCGGCGGTTTCCCCCGGATTGCGCGGGATCCTTTCCAGTACCGGCGGTTTCCCCTTCTCCCGGCTTAAAACCATTCCGCGTTTTTCATCGATAATCCGCCAGGGCGTCCCGCCAAAACGACGCAAAAAATGATCCGCCAGAAGGGGAAGGATGTAATAGTCCGGAGCGCACCTGGCGGTGTAACAGTTCCCTTCCGGCCGGAAACGGAGGAAGCCGCGAAGCCGGTCATATTCCTTCCACATTTTGTAAGCCGCATCCCCTTCCCTGCTGCTTCCCCGGCTGTCGGACAGTGCTTCCAGCTCCTCCAGAGAGATACCGCTGTCCGGTTCTTCGGGGGTTTCAAACAATTCAGCCTGATTCATTGTACCACCCCCGCAAACGCTAAAAGTCAAAGAGCGGCAGCTGCAAGCCGTCGCCCCCGGCCAGAATGTTCCTGAGACGTACCGGATCATCCGGCCGGCCGTAAAAAATTCCGCCCAGGCTGATAAAGTACTTTGCCCGTTTCAGAACCACCCCCAAACGGCGGAGGCCGTCAAAACTGAGCGGCCCGTTCCGGCGAAGTTCGATGATACGCTGGGCGGAACGGACCCCCATTCCCGGTATCCGGAGGAGTTCTTCGTAGGAGGCGGTTTTAAGTTCCAGGGGGAAAAGGTCAAGGTGCTTCAACGCCCAGGAAGACTTGGGATCCAGGGCGCGGTCCAGGTAGGGATCGCCGTCCAGGATTTCTTCCGGCCGGTAATGATAAAACCGCATGAGCCAGTCCGCCTGGTACAGCCGGTGTTCCCGGAGCAGCGCTGTTCCCGCCGCAGTCCGGTCCGCGCCGGGGGGAACCACCGGCGGAAGCTTACCCACGGGGGTGTACGCGGAGTAGTATACCCTGCGGAGAGAGTACTTCCGGTACAGGGCCGCGGCCAGGCCGACGATTGTCCGGTCATCTTCGGCGCTGGCGCCCACCACCAGCTGGGTACTTTGTCCCGCCGGGGCAAAGGCGGGAACATGCCTGTACCGGCCGCGGCCCTCTTCCGCCTCGCAGGAAGCCTGCTGTACTTCCCCCATGGCGCCGAAGATCACCTTGCCCGATTTCTGCGGCGCCAGGGCATGAAGGCTTTTTTCCGTGGGAAGCTCTATGTTGGCGCTGAGCCGATCCGCCCAGCGGCCCGCCTGGCGGATGAGCCGTTCCCCCGAACCGGGAATGATCTTAAGATGGATGTAGCCGCCGTAGCCCGCCTGGGTCCGCAGCCGCCTTGCCACATCGATCAACTTTTCCATAACGATGTCGGGATCCGAAAAAACCCCGGAAGAAAGAAAAAGTCCTTCAATATAGTTCCGGCGGTAAAATTCGCAGGTAAGCTGTACCAGTTCGCCGGGGGTAAAGGACGTCCTCTGTATATCCGCCGACACCCGGTTTACGCAGTAGACGCAATCATAGCGGCATACGTTGGAGTACAGCACCTTAAGCAGGCTGACACAGCGCCCGTCCCCGGTCCAGCTGTGACACACTCCCGCGGGAACCCGCACCCCAAAACCAGTACTGCCAAAGGGAACGTTATTGTTCGGGGAAACGCGGTGTGTGTTTCCGAAGGAAGAGCCGCTTCCCGAGGAACTTTCGCCCCTGGAGGGAGAGTTCCTCCCTGAAGAGGCGCAACGTGTGCTTCTAAGGGAAGATGGACTTCCCGAGGAAGCACACGAGGCGTCATATTTTGCCGCCCCTGCCAGGATGGTAAGTTTATCCGCCAAATCCATGGAATAACTATACGCATGTATAGTTATCTTTGTCAAGAACGATTTTCCCCTAGACCAGGTACGATGTTCCCCGCTGTTGTACCACCGCGATAAAGTTTTTGATCGAGCGGTCTCCGGCTTTTTCGATGTCCCCGGGAAAATAGCAGCCGGGAAGCTCCCCGTTCCGGCGGTGGTAGTTCAGGCAGCGGCAGCAAATTCCCGCCCTTGCACAGTTAAACGAACAGTTACAATTTTTCTTGTTTTGAGTGGATGTACAGTCAGCCATGGCGTTCTCCTTTTTTCTATCTTGTATAAAGACGTATTAAAATGAATGGCGGCACTATGTCAAGTTCCCTGTTCAGGCCCCGGATCCTCCTGGCCAAGAACGAGGCAAAAGAGGCGGGGAAACACACCCTGCGGACCTTTAACAACGAGTTCATCCTCTACTCCACCCTGGTAAGCGATCAGGACAAGGTGGATCTGGGTAACCATCCCCACAATCCCCCTTCACCCATCCCGGACCCGCTGACCTGGCCGGAGTTTATCATCAAGTTGCTGGGCATCCGGCTGCCGGCCATCATCCCATAATTTGGAATCCTTCAAGGCAAAACCTTTAGGTTTTGCCCGGCCGGCGGGCGTTAAACGTAAAGGAGTTTGCCCCCGGTACGGACAACACCAGGGAACCGTATATCGTCTCCCTTACCCTCCCCGCCGGGGTAACAAGCGTCAAAGCGAGTGATTACAGCAGCCCCACCTTCAAAAACTTCACCACCCTGACCGAATTTAACGCCGCCGCCGTTGAAACCGTCGGCAACTATGCCTTCTACAACTGTACCCTGGAAACGATAGACCTCCCCGCCTCACTCACGACAATCGGCGTCAACCCTTTTGTCCGCTGTACCAAATTAACGGCCATAAACGTTGATTCCGGGAATCTTGCCTTCCAGGGCCAAGGCGGGATGCTGCTAGACAAGGCCGAAACCACCCTGATTACGTATCCCGCCGCAACGGGGAGCATCGCAGGCGCCCTGTCGGGGATCATCACTGTAGGTAACGATGCCTTCTACGGCTGTACCGCCCTGCCAACGGTAAGTCTCCCCGTGGTCCAAACCGTCGGCGACGATGCCTTCTACTACTGTACCGGCTTGACAACGGTAAGCCTCCCAGCGGCCACAAGCATCGGCAGGGGAGCCTTCTGCTATACAGGCAGCAAGGCCCTGACTGTCACCCTGGGCCCCGCGGCCCCTACGCTGGGAGCGGAGATGTTTATGTTGGCGCAGCCAGGCCGTCGCCGTCACGGTCCCCTCCGGCGCGACAGGGTACGGCTCGACGCCCGGTGACACCGCCGACGTATGCTGGGGCAACGGCTTCCGGGGCGGCGGCTGGACCGGGAGCGCCTTTGTTGACGGCGATACGGTCAGCGGCAACGTCAACCTGGCGATTACGTACGACACGCCGTAGCCTCGTCCGGTGCCCCCGGAGAACCGGCAAGGCCTGCCGGATCTCCGGGGGCGCCCTTTTCTTTCCCCGGGTTTACCGGTATTCTTTACTAAAGATGATTCGCCTGAAGAACGACAGACAAATAGCGGGGATCCGGGCATCCTGCAAAATGCTTTCCGCCATGTACCGGGAACTGGTTCCCTTGGTCAGGCCCGGGGTGGTAACCAGGGACCTAGACCACTGGACCCGGCGCTGGATTACAGCCGCCGGGGGCGTACCCGCTTTTCTTGGCTACGGGTCGAAAAAAAATCCCTTCCCCGGGGCGCTTTGTGTTTCGATTAACGACGAGGTGATCCACGGGATCCCTTCGAAGCGGAAGATCGCCGAAGGGGACCTGGTGTCCCTGGACTGCGGCATAAATCTGGGGGGCTTTATCAGCGATCAGGCGGTAACCGTGGAGGCGGGAAAGGCGAGTGACGCGGCCCGCCGGCTTAACGCAGCCACCCGGGAATGTCTTAGGCTGGGCCTCGGGGCGGCAAAGGCCGGCGACAGGCTGCTCCGGATTTCCCGGGCCGTGGAAACTCGGGCCAGGGAGGGCGGTTACGGCGTGGTAACCCGGTACTGCGGCCATGGGGTGGGCCTGGAGGTTCACGAGGATCCCCAGGTGCCCAATGTTCCCCGGGGGCCCAATCCGCGGCTTTCCGGGGGCCTGGTGATTGCGGTGGAACCGATGATCACCGCCGGTACCGGTGATGTGGAACTGCTGGACGACGGCTGGACCGTGGTGACCGCCGACGGACAGCTCTCCGCCCACTGGGAACATACCCTGGCCGTCTGCGGCGATAGGGTGGAAATTCTTACCGAAGAAGTGGGATAGCGGGATTGTAACTTTTGCTGTGTAACAATTATTATATTTAATATAGGAGTATGGAAAGAATGGATCTTATGAAGAAGCTTTCAAGTAAAAATTTCTTTGTTTTTAATCTGGTACTGCTGGGGGCCCTCTTTGGCTTTGCCCTGGCGTTTTTAACTTTTTCCTGTACCCAGCCGGGCAACAAAGCCCAGGCCCAGGGGGCGTCCACGGTGGTCGTACCCCAGGATGCCCTTTCGGCGGCGGAAAATCTCCAGACCGCGTTCCGGGCAATTTCGGACAAGGTGCTGCCCTCGGTGGTGGAGCTGAAGACCGTATCGATCCGCCGCCAGCAGGTTCCCAATTTTAACGGCATCCCCTGGGAATTTTTCTTTGGTCGCCCCGAAGAACGAGAAGACGGAAACAGGGAACGGGAATTCCGGTCCCAGGGACTGGGGTCGGGGATCATAGTCCGTAAGGTCAACGGTTCCGGCTCAAAGCCCGCTACCTATTATGTCCTTACCAATTACCATGTGGTGGGGGACGCCAATGAAATTTCCGTAGCCTTAAACGACGGCGCCGAATATCCCGCGGAACTGGTGGGCAAGGACGAACGGAAGGATCTGGCCATGGTTTCTTTTCAGTGCGGCGACGATCTGCCCCTGGCGGTGCTGGGCGACTCGGAATCGGTCATGGTCGGGGACTGGGCTATTGCCATCGGAAACCCCCTCGGTTTTATGTCGTCCATGACCATGGGCATCGTCAGCGCGGTGGGAAGAACCGGGGGGCCGGCGGGCAACATCAACGACTTTATCCAGACCGACACCTCCATTAACCAGGGGAATTCCGGCGGCGCCCTGGTCAATATCCGGGGCGAGGTAATCGGGATTAATACCTGGATTGCTTCCAGTTCCGGCGGCGGCTCCGTGGGACTGGGTTTTGCCATTCCCATCAATAACGCAAAACGTTCCATCGACGAGTTTATCAACAAGGGTGAAATCAGCTACGGCTGGCTGGGGGTATCCCTGATCGATCCTGACCGGGAAGTGATCCAGGCCTTAAACCTTTCCGGAAAACGGGGCGCCCTGGTTTCGCAGATGTTCCTTGGTTCCCCGGCGGAACGGGGCGGCATTCAGCCCGGCGACTTTATTACCGCCCTGAACAGCAGGGAAGTGCGGGGGATGAATCAGCTTACCCTGATGGTAGGGGAATTGCAGCCCGGTGAGCGGGCGAATTTCCAGGTGATCCGGGACGGCGTTCAGCGGAACATACAGGTCCGCATTGAAACCCGGAGCAACAATGTGGCGGCGGAAAATTCCAAGCTCTGGCCCGGCGTCTATGTGATCCCCCTTACCCCCTCCATCCGGGAAAGCCTTAAGCTTGACGCCAAAACCGAAGGCCTTTATGTGGGCCAGGTAATTGCCAGAAGCCCCGCCGCGGTGGTGGGCCTTTCCCGGCAGGATATTATTACCGCGGTAAACGGGGAAAAGGTAAAGGACCTTGCCTCCTTCTATAAGGTCATGCGCGAAAAGGCGGGCAGGGACATCTGGTTTGACGTTATGCGGGGGGATTCAACCCTGGAAACTCCCAAGTACAAACGGTAAAAGCCAGGAGGGGGAGCGCCTTTTTTGTAAAAGCCCGCAAATGCCGCCGGGGCTTTACCGTTGCCGGCGGGCTGCTCCCCCTGGCTCCATAAAATGTTCTGCTTTTGTACCAAAAGCAGAACATTGTTATTCCGCCACCCCCACGTCTGCCTTCAGGCAGGCTATGTTTTCCCTTACTTTCCTTCCAGTTTTTTTAGCATTAAAAGAAATTCAGCCCCGCCTATGGTTCCGGTTCCGTTAAAATTTCTCCCGTCCCTCAGGGCCATGAATTCCCGTTCAATACAGCCTAACACCGCGTCGAAAAAGATCGACCGCCGGAGCAGATCCGGAATGGGGCTTCTGTCGGGGTAACGGGAAGAGTACCGGGTTAAGATGCTTTTGTCCGCCCGGTTTTCCGCCAGAAGCCGCCAAAGGTACCAGGCCGCGCCGGAACGGAATACCGTATCATAGACGGCCGGCGGGACCGTAAAGGCGGAAACATCGACGGCGGAAATATCCTGGCCCGGGGGTATCACGGAATTCTGTACCAACAGGGCAAACAAATCGGCGGCGCTGAGAGATGTTTCCCCTTCGGCAAAGTAGAGCAGCGCCGTTTCGGTTCTGCTGAGGGTAATCGCGTCCTCCCAGGTAATGGAACTTTTAAGGCCTATCTCCGCGGTTTGGGGGGAAGTTCCCGGATCAAGGTTACGAAGCTGCCAGGCGGCGTTTCTCACGTCCCCGTAGGTGCTGCGGTAGACGGGGCCAAGCCGGGGGAGCGCGCTGTCAAAGGCGGCTACCGCTTCACGGTAGTTTTTTTGCTCCATCCGAATCCTGCCCAGCTCTATGTGGAATTCCGCTTCCCGGCCGAGAAAGCCCCCGCCCCGGGCTTCGGTTAAAGATTCCTCGCAGAGGGAACTTCGTTTTTCAGGGTCCCCTTCCAGCCGGATGGCAAGAACCCGCCCTTCAATACTGCCGGGATAAAGGGATTCCGCTTTCTTAAACTGGGCTTCGGCTTCCCTGGTTTTTCCCTCTATAAGGAAAAGCCTGCCCGACCACGCGGCGACCCTGCCTTCAAAGGAACGGTTTTTGATGTTGTTTTTTTCCAGATCGCCGATTTTTTTTCTGGCCGTATCGACGGCGCTTTTTTCCGCTTCCCTGTCCAGGGGAACAATAAATTCCGCCAGCCCCGCTTCGTCCCCGCCGGAACTATAGAGCAGATCCCTCTGTAAACTCTGGCAGCCTGCCAGCAGCAGAACAGCTATCACGGGAAAAAGCGGAAACGATCTGCGGATAAGCCTGGTCATACGATCCTCCTGCCTATGGGCCTTTTAAAAACCCCGGTTTTTAAAGGTTTTCTTACTATTGTTTAAATCTCCAGCGGTAGAGTTTGTTGTCCATCCCCGCGGCGGCGCAGTCTATGGTACCGTCGGCGTCCAGATCCGCAAAGGCGGGCCTGCCCCAGGCGGTGAGGGGGAACCCTTCGATGGATATAAGATTTCGGGAATACCCGTAAATAGCGTTCCCTTCTCCGGAAATGAAAATTTCCGGGATGCCGTCTTTATCCACGTCGGCGGTCATGATACAGCCCTCTTCCCTGACGGTTAAGTCCGGCGCCTGCTGTTCCGCCGTACGGCCGTCCAGATCCACCCGGAACAGGGAACCTTGTTCCGCCGCCGCCCACAGATATTTGCCGTCCCAGACCGGCTGCAGGTAAAACACCCCCGGCAGTTCCAGGGGAAAACCGGGAAGGACGGAACCCTGTTCGGTGTAGACCGAAAGTTCCCCCGCCATGGTGATAAAGGCGACCAGGGTTCCGGAGGACCGGCCGTTCAAACCGGGATTCTGGCCGCCGCTTAAGCCGGAGTCCCGAAACAGCAGGGGGGAGCCATAGGCTATGCCCGATGCATAAAGGGGCCAGGCTTCATGGGGACTACCGCCGGTATTGCAGAGGTAGATTTCTCCCAGGAAGCTCTTGGGATACAGAGTCATGAAAGAGTCCCCCCCAAAAGAGGGCGGAGACAGGATAGGGGAGTCGAACTCCGTTTCAAGTTTAACAATACGGGCGGAACTGTCTATGGTGTACAGAACCCCCCGGCCGCCGGCTTCTTCCACGGGAAGGTAGATCCTGCCGTCCCATGCGGCGGGGGCGCAGCTGAGTTTAAGCCCCGTAATGACCGGGAAGGGAGGCGAAGGTTCCATGTTTCCGTTGACTAATGTTACAAGCCCCCGGGAACTCACCACCCAGGCGGCGCTTTCTTTCATGGTCCTTGGCGAAAGCCCTTCCGCCGGAAGCACCCAGACCGGATCTTCTCCCCTGAGTTCGTAAATTTTGTGATCCGCGGGATTTACCGACAGGGCGTCGGCGCCCCGGGAAACGAGCAGCCTGCTTTCGCTGCCGCCCTTGTTCAGCACCGAGTAGACCGCATTGCCCGTTCTGCCGCCCAGGGCAATGGGATACCCCGGTACGCTTTCAAGTCCCTTGACGGATCCCGGTTCCGCCGACAGGGTCAGGGTCAGGACCTTGTCCTTGATCCTGACCCGCATCAAGCCCTGACGGTACATTCTGAGGATTGACGCCGGAGCGCTTCCTCCCTTCAGGAAAAAAGGCAGGGACCGGTTCAGTGAATAGAAGAGCGAAAGCGACGCGTTGCCGGAACCGGAATCGGCCGGCGAGAACAGGCTGCTGTTCTCATCACTGTTGGTAAGTTTATGCCAGATATCGGTCTTTGCCAAAAGCTGATTCTGTTGACCGGCCGTTACCACGGCCAGGATGTTCTCGGGTGATTCGGAAACCAAAAGCCAATCTTCATGAACCGTGTAGTACGGCTCGGGCAGCCGGACGTCAACAAGACGGAGGATACCGTCCACAAAAGCCGGCAGTTCCATCTGGGGTATGCGGTTTCCGTCCAGCACCAGACGGGTATCTTCCCGTAAAAAGATAGAACGGAAGGCTTTGTTAAACACCGCCTGCCGCTTTGTTTCGTCCGTGACTTTTACCGCAAAGACCGGCGCGGGCCGGTCCTCAAGGCCGAAGACGGCAAATTCGTCGCCGGTCCAGGAATACAGAATATCGTCCAGGGTTAAGCCCAGCAGGGCTTTGGCGGCCCGGTCGGCGGTAACCAGGGTATTCTCAAGGCCGTCCTGTACTTCCGCCGCCGCCGCCAGCAGTTCCCGAAAGGTCAAAGAAGAAAGGGCGGTACAGTACTGGGTTGTATCGGGCAGGATGTTTGCCAGGGACGGAGGAACCGAATTTTTGGAGAGCACCGTTTCAAAGGCCCCGCTGTCCGTATCCACCGGGGTAACGATGCTGATATCCAGCTGCTTCGGTTCAATGACAATGCCCGTCTCGATAAAATTCGGGAGCTTTAACATGGTAAAGGCCCGGGTTAACAGGGGATTGTTTTCCCCCAGGACGGAAGTAAGGGTTGTGGACGACAGGAGCAGGGAAATATCCTGCTTTTTCATGGTAAAGACTTTTTTTTCCGCGCTGGTACCGGGTAAAAGGGCTTCGGCAAACAGCGCTTCGTCATTGGAAAAAACCAGCAGGTTCCGTTTGCGGCTGATGTAAAAAACCGAATCACCGGAACGGTATTCAAAACGGCCTTCCGCATACCGCAGTTCTTCCGGTACTTTGGCGGAGCGGGTTATCAGGGGAAGGAAGCGCAGCAGGGGCGCCGCAAAGGCCGAGTCCCACGCGGCGATCAGTGCGCCCTTCCGGAAGGGGGTATCGAGCAGGGCGGCGGAAAGGGAACCCCGGAACATAAAGCGGAACCAGGGTTTCCGGAGGATCCCGCTTTCCTTAACGCGGCTTAAAACCGGAGTAAGGGAAGCCAGCGCGGGATTAACCATCAGCTCCGGCAGGGATTCGTGTTCCAGAATTTTGGACCCCAGCTCCACCGGGGCGGGAATCTCCGCGTACAGGGAAAAGGTATCGGGAATGGCCGACCCGGGAGAGATGCGCGTCAGAAAAAAGAACAGTTCCGCGGCCAGGGGAACGGCAATCAGAATAAAAAGAATGAAGCGGAGTAATTTAAATTTTCGTTTTTTCTTCGGCGCTTGATCCGGCATCGTTATTTTTCTCCCTGCTTTTTTATTCCCAGGTCTTTCAGCGCTTCCGCGACGGCTTCGTTCCGGGCTTTTGCTACCGCGCCGGGATGGATGGCGGAGATAGGCTCGCTGCTGCCCCCCGCTCCGGTAAGGACCGACACATGATCCGCCGGATAATGGGAAAGGGTCTGGGCAAAGGGTATAAAGAGGCTTTCAAAGTTATCGATAAGCCATGCCGCGCGGCCCGGGGATACCGGACCCTGCCGGTTTTCTCCGAATCCTCCGGCCCCGGCTTTTCCCGCTTTGTCCCGGCCCGTCTCCTGGATGGTTTTAAGGGTTACTTCCAGCTGGTCCATTTCCGCCTTGGCTACCTGGAACCAGGAAGCTACTTCCGCCCCGGCGTTAAGCACCGCCTTTTCTTTGGCCGCCGCCGCGGGAATTAAAATTTCCGCCCGGTAGCGGTTCCGCTGTAACTCAATCTTTTGCTTTTCCGCCTCCAGTTCGGCGGTTACCCCCGACACCCTGGCCCGGGCATTAGCCGCTTCCTGTTCCACTCCCACCTGTTGGCGCTGGAGTTCTTCCGCCAGATTAACCCGTACTTCCGCCTTAAGCCGGTCCAGTTCGTTCCGCAGATTCTTCACTTCCGTTTCCGCCCGGCGCTCTTCCGCCTGTTCCGCGGCCACGGCCTTTGCTTCCGCCTGGGCTTCCCTGGCCCGGGTTTCCGCGTTGGCGGACTGGATCCGCTTAAGAAGCGCGATATAAAGGTCCGGCTCTTCAACGCCGGGAAGCCGGTGATCGTCCACATCGGCGATGTTCATGGTGGTGATCTCCAGTCCGATATTTTCCAGGTCGTTCTTGCAGACATTGATCATCCGGGATACCAGAACATCCTTGTCCTTCATTACCTGTTCGGGGGTCATGCTGGCGATGGAATCCCGCAGATGTCCCTCGATGATGTCCCCGGCAATGGTCGCCAGTTCTTTCCGGTCCGCCGCCAGGTTAAGAATCCGGGTAACGGCATGGGACCGGCCCGTTTCGTTTCCCGCGATGGCAAAAGACACGGTGGCCTTGACGTTCAGGGGAACGATCCCCGCGGCAATGGCGGAATCCACCACCACTTCAATAGTGATGGGAGTCAGGTCGAATTTGCTAAACCGCTGGACCAGGGGGATCACAAAAGCCCGGCCTCCGGAAAAGGTCCTGAATCCCTTGGGCCGTCCCGAACCGGTGACCACCCCCAGTTCATTGCCTCCCACGATTTTCATGTTGGTGATAAGCTGAATGATGATGGTAATTCCGGTCAGTCCTCCCAGAACGATGGCAAAGAAAATCATTGGGCGCCTCCTGCTTCGGGCATAATCAGGGACTTTACGTCTACCCCCAGGGCAGAGGCAAAGGTTTTAAGAAAATCGGCAAAGGCCCGGGGGCCCCGGTTTACCGCGCCGGAAAAACCTTCGTCATCGTTCATCACGACATAGTTGTCTACTTTGACGTTCCGGGCGGCCTTTATATAGGTTTCGTAGAGCAGGGGCAGCTTTTCCTGGAGGAACAGCACGGCCTGGGCGTCGCTGCCGTATGCGGCTAAAAGGGCGGTTTTGGTTTTAAGGATTTCGTTCCGGGCGGCCCGCCTGATGGCCACCGCTTTCTGTTCGCCTTCGGCGATGATCCTCGCTTCCTCTTCCAGGGCTTCCGCCTCCAGGGTTACCGCCGTCTGGTTTTTAAGTTTTTGCAGTTCCACCAGCATCTTCTGAACCCCGGCTTCTCCGGAGTTGGCCGCTTCGGCGATGGCCTGATCGGCCTTGAAAGAAGCTTCCTTAATAAGCCCCGCGGACTCCCGGCGGTATACTTCCAGTTCCCGCCGGGCAACGATGATCGCTTCGTCCGCCTTGTTCCGGGCAACTTCAATGCGGCGGTGGGCGTCACTTTCCGCCTGTTCCGCAATGGCCCGCAGCCGGGATTCTTCTATTTCAACCTGCCGCCGTTTTTCCGCCAGGGTTTTCTGCGCCAGGTTGGCGATATAATTCGAGGTGTCCCAGATTTTCTGCAGGGACACGGAAACCACCTTCATCCCGAAGGAATGAAGGTCCGAGTTGATGTCGGCCAGCAGCTCCGCCCGGAACTGGGCTCGTTCACCGATATTGCTGTCGTCCCCCGTTTCCCCCGCGTCTTCCATGCCGATAGCCTGGAGGGGCGTGGCCTTGTTCAGCGCGCCGCGAAAGTTTCCCACCAGGGTCTGCTGGACCTGATCGTGAATCTGCCGGCTGTCCTTTCCCATCAGCCGTTCAACGGCGCTGTAGAGCATCGCCTCGTCGTCATCGTCGATACAGACGCAGGCGGTGGCGTCGGCTCCCACGGTAATCCCGTTGGCGCTGTTCACCCCCTCCACCCGGACATTGATGGGAAACACGTCCAGGTCCAGGGAACCGATGGCCTGGAAGTAGGGGATGACCGTGGTACGGCCCCGGTTGACGGAAAAGCCGAAGTTTTTGCCGTTCCGCCTTGTTTTACGGCCCGTGACTACCATGATTCGGTCGGGCAGCGATACGTGGATGATTGATTTGAGGAGGGCGATAAGGACAATAAACGCCAGTATTCCCAGCCCGCCGAAAATCAGGCCGTAAGCGTTTTCCCAGAACATGTTCCACATGGAATCCTCCTTATAATAACTTTTCCCGCCGCCGGACGGCGTTTACCTTCGGCCGGGCATGAAGGCAAAGTGTTCAGGTGACAGTCTTGCCCATCTTGAGAGGCCGCCGCTTTCCCCGTTACTCAAGGGGCTCAACCCAGTATACATCATTATCGTATTCAACGATACGGACCGTTTTCCCCTTGGGAAGCTGTACCCCGGCATCCCGGCACCGGACGTAAAGTTCCGTTTCCCTGCCAAACTGCCGTACCGCGGCTTTGGAAATTTGTCCCCCCTCCAGGGGAAGGAGCAGGACCCCCGTTTCCATCAGAAATTCATCGGGCTTGATGGAAGAATCCAGGTCCCGCCGGATAAACCGGCGGAGGAGCCGGGCAAAGACCGCTATGAGCGATCCCATGACACAGGCCCAGACCAGGCCCCCGGTCCGGGAAAGGCCGGTAAACCAGGCAAAAAGTCCCGTGGGGCCAAAGCCCAGGGAAAAGTATACCACGGTCCGCAGCAGCCCCATGACGGCCGTTAGCGCCCTGACGCCGGCGTCCCCGGGACTGAGGTAGGAACCGTGGTCATGGTCCGCGTTATCCCCTCGGGAGTCGTTATGCCCGCCCGGGCCATGATAGCCGCCACCGGCGCCGTCGTCCGTATGTCCGGCGCCGTGATCGCCGGCGTCCGCATAATCGTCCGCGTGTCCGTCATGACCATGCCCGCCGGCGTGGTCCAGGATTCCCAGGAAATCGATAACGGTAACCCCTATCCCAAAAACGGTCAGGGCGGAATAGAGGATAAATAAATTTCCCATGGGGGTATACTATCCAATTACCGGGGTACTATCAATGGCGAAGGCGGTTACCATGGTATCAGGCCGCCCGCCCGGCGGCCGGGTCCCGGCGCGAAAGGCGGCGGGGGAAGATGGGTGTATACCAAATATACCGATACGCCGTAGGCAGTCAAGGAAACCGGCGGCCGGGCACATGCCGGTGTTATCGGATGCCGGTTTAATAGTTATTGTAATCCAAAGATTCAACAATAACTTTCTTGACAGCGGACACCAAATGTGAAGCAATTTCTTTTTTGATATCCACAGGAAGACTTTTGAGGCAATCTTTCGTGGTGACTTCTCTTTTTCCCGGTGTTTTGCCGGGGTCTTCAATAAATAGGCGAAAAGAATCTACCCGCAGAGCGGTGGCAATTTTTTCTATTTTCTCGAAAGAGGGTATCCGTCTTCCCATTTCGATCTCACTTATATAGTTGCCGCTTGAATCACATAATTCGGCAAGGGCCATTTGGGATATTCCTAATTTATTCCTGTAGTTTTTGACATTTTGGATAAAAATTTCCTGTAAGCGCATAACTATAGTCTAATAGACAAGTACGGCTAATATAATTCAACTGTCCTATTGACATATTTAACGGCTTCAATTATACTGTCTATCAGACATGAAATTTTTGACTATCATCCCAACCTACAATGAGGTTGAAAATATAGAACCGCTTGTACACGCTCTTTTCGGACAAATCCCCCAAGATGCCGGAATCCTTGTTGTCGATGACAATTCGCCGGACAGAACAGCTGAAACAGTTGAAAACCTGATCCCCCGTTATCCTCGCCGGTTACATCTCTTAAAACGTCCCGGAAAAAAGGGACTGGCTCAGGCATACATCGCCGCTTTTGAATGGGGGATCACCCGTGGTTATGAATTGTTCCTTGAGATGGACGCCGACTTCTCGCATAATCCGGCTTATATTCCCGGCATGCTCAAAGCAATACAGACCCATGATGCTGTTATTGGTTCCAGGAATATAAAAGGCGGCGCCGTTGAAGGATGGTCTTTTTGCCGTACAGTACTTTCCAAAGGCGGCTCCCTCTATGCCCGAATGATATTGGGCTGCCCCGTTAAAGATTTAACCGGCGGCTTTAATATGTGGACTAAGAACGCTTTGAAACAGATAAGCCTAAATCGTATTGTTTCAAAAGGGTATCTTTTCCAAGTCGAAATGAAATATCGTGCCCACATCGCCGGGTGTTCCATAAAGGAAATCCCGATACTTTTCTCCGACAGAAAGTACGGCATATCCAAGATGTCAAAAAAGATTTTTCTGGAAGCGTTACTAAATATTTGGAAAATCAAAAAAGCCGCAGGCAAAGATACAGCTCTTGATCAATCTATAAAATTTTTTGTGACGGGCGGACTGGGAACTATCACTAATTTGATCATCTTTTTTCTCTGCACAGATCTTGCAGGGCTGCCGGAAATCCCCGTTAGTATAGCCTGTTTTTTTATTGCCGCAAGCCAAAATTATGTTATCAATCACAGCTGGTCTTTCAGGGCTTCCAAAGAAAAAACAGTTTTATCCGTTACAAAATGGGGTGCATTTCTATGCGTTTCTCTTTTAGGGCTTGGCGTAAATATTGCCGTATTGAATTTTGTTTTTGCATATTTTTCTCTGCCCTATAAATTTATTGCCCAGATCTTTGGCATTACGGCGGGGATGGGGGTAAATTTCGCCGTATCAAAAATGGTTGTATTCAGGAGGGAATGAACATTAAGCAGATTCTTTTTTGTTACCCGACAGCTTGTTCGATAGTACTCGAAAAGAAATATTTTTGGATGATAATTCTTTTTACCCTTTTGGCCGTTAGATGGCTGTATCGTTTTATTAATGCCACACTTTGGGCAGAAGATGGAGCCCTTTTCTTATCCCAGGCTTTTCAGTTTGGATATAAATCTCTAGGCATGCCGTATGCCGGATATTTTCATACTTTACCGAGGATAATAGCCTATTTTGCAAGCTTTCTCCCATCGCTATTCGTTTCACATTTTATAATACTAAGTTGTTTTGTTTTTACATACTATACTATTTCTAAAATTTTCTCTGATGATTATGAATGGATCATACCAAAAATTTATTACCGGGGTTTATTGGCGGTTTTACTTGTACTGGTACCCGGAACACAGGAAGCCTACGGAAACATTGCAAATCTGCATTGGGTTTTGTATATGTATCTGGCTGTCCTTGGATTAAAAAGACCGGATTCTAAATTTACAATTCCGGAAATATGCATAACGGCATTAGCTGTATTATCAGAAGGAGCAACTTTAACATTGTTACCGTTATATTGTATGCGGCTGGTTTTCCAATTTTTAAGAAAGCGGGGCATTTATTTTTATATCCAGGAAATGCTTATGGTTGTTTTTATTCTTCTCCTTGGGGTAATCAATTTTTCAATTCGAGAACAGTCAACAGTAAATGTAAATTTAATTTTTCTCTTGAAGATTTATATAAAAACTACCGTTTGTGAATTTTTATCTTATCCCTGGCTCTACTCAACATTATATAAAGTGCAAAGTAAATATTGGATAGTTCCGGGTTTTTATTTGTCTGCTTTTACGATTTTTTGGTTAGTAAAAAGACCCAGAAAAGAGGATTTTTGGATTCCTGTTTTCTTTTTTGGTTCGGTCTTATTATATCCTGTCATGATCGGGGTTGTAAGACCCGGCAGCGCCTTTTCTGAAGGTTCCTGGTGGCTGTTTATGCGTTATGGTTTTCCTGCCGGATTTAGCGGGTATATTTTCTGGGTTTGGTTTTTATCCGGCTTGAGATTAAAAAACGCGAGTTTTGTAAATTTTGTATTTGTATATTTAACGTTGATGTCTTTTGTTTTTTCTTTACATTCAGGTTTTTTCATTCAACCGGCAAAGCAAACAAATTATTTTTTTATTCATTCTTCTGAGATCGATAATGTAAGAACTAATAAAGAAAGTAAACAGATAGTTATTCCCATTGAACCTAAAGACTGGGCCATGTCCATTGGATCTGGCCAAACAAAAATATTAATAAACCCAAATACGGCAGATCGACGGTGAAATAGACATAAGTCAGGCTGTGAACCCCTTCATCCCCTGGAAATCAAAATTATCCTTCACTACAGCCAGGGGGACGGGGCTGACGGCGGTTCCTGACCCCGGATGGGCGGAGATATAATCGTTAATATATTCCACAATGTTGGCGTTGGCGGAACTGGGACTGCCGCCTCCCCCGCCGTTACCACATTCGTCTAGTTTTCATCGGCCAGGATGAAGGGGAGCTCGTACGGAGCATGGGGCTTAAGAGTTTCCCGCACCGCTGCCCGAAATATTCCCGAAGGCGTACCAGGAGGGTCACAAACCCGTTACCGTAGACCTTAATGCGGTCGTCTCCTTAACGGTGTACCGGCCCGGTTCTCACTCATGAACCGGTACACCATTAGCGGGATTCCCCTTGTACGAAGGTGACGCGAACTACCGTTCGGCCGCTTTTTTAGGATTTCATTCGCCGTCCGTAACGCCTTGGCTTCCTTCCGCAGCCGGGTCAGCTCCTCGTCCTGTGGCCATCCGTGACCGGGAAAGGGCGGCAAGCCCGCCCCAGCCGTTCCCCGGGCTTGCTGTATTCGTCGGTACAGCAGCTTTTCGTTGATCCCTAAATTCGATGCTGCCCGGGGCATACCGGTTTCTCATGTTTCTCTGCCAGGGCTACACGCGCTTATCTTTGTGTCTACCAGACAGGGTTAGGTCCACTTTAGGGCGGTTAGATTTGGCAACGCCAACAAAAAATGGTAGTAGACCCCACGGGTAAATAATTTCCTTACAGAACGAACCTCGTAAATAATGCAACGCTTACAAGATACCCCGCCCTTCAGGCCTTCAGGGCGGGGAGGTTCATTTTATCCAAAATTTCCCCCCGATGTATTGCATTTAACGATAGTATTCGTTATATTAGGTGATAAGGAGAAGATGGAATGCCGAAAACACCTAAAACGCCCGCGCCCAAAACGCCCAAAGTGACTGCGCCTAAGACGGCTGTGTCTAAAACGCCCGCGGCCAAAATGCCTAAAGCGCCCGCGGCCAAAGCGCCTGTGGTCAAAACGCCTAAGGCGGTTGTGTCTAAAGCGTCTAAAACGCCCGCGGTCAAAACCCCTAAGACGTCTGCGGTCAAAACGCCTAAGGTGCCTGCGATCAAAGCGCCTAAGACGCCTACAGCTAAAGCGCTCGCACAATCAGCGAAAACTGAACTGGAAGTGCGAAGGGAAGCAAACCGCCTGCGTCAGCAGCGCTTTCTTGAAAATCACCGGGAAGAAATCAACCGGCAGAGAAAAGAACGCTATGCCGCCAGGATACAGGACTCCCGGTGCCCCCGGTGCGGCAAAAAACTGCGGTCAAACAAGTTTGTATTGTGCAAAGACTGCCTTGAAAAAGCAAAGGAATATAACAAAAAAACATAAAATCCGCGGCGGGTCTTTCCCGAACAGTTCTGTAGAGACTGTTCGGGAACGGAACGGCCGTTTCCGGTGTTCCGGCAAAGCGGGCTTATCCGTTTAGCGGTACGGCGTCAGGCTACGGAAAAGGCGGCGGCGGCCAGTTCAGAAAGATATCCGGTTTTTACGCACAGGTCAAAAAGATGGCGGTCGATAAAATCTTCCTGAATTTTTTCATAGCCTTCGCTTACCTTGGTAAGCCTGATTGCGTACCCCTCGTCGGTTTCCTTAAGGATGTCCACATATTCCGACCGGCCGGGCCGGCTTCTTATCGTGTATCGTTTCATAGTTTCCTCTTTAAAGTTAACAGGAGCGGAATCGCCACTCCTGTCAGACGGGCATGAACGCAAAGCGTCCATGCCCTTTATTTTTATTATCGGAGGAATTCGGGGCCGGCTTAGCGAAAAACCTGCCCATTCCGCGCCGCCGCACAGCGAGGGATATACGGTCCGCTTACAGGCTGATCCCGGCGCCATATCAAGCGGTTTTTGCCGAATTCCTCAAGACCCTAAAAAGCCGTTAATCCCCGGAATGGACTCTTCTTTTTTCGCCGATTTTCTGTTATAGTGTAGTATATTCAGGTTTAGATATGGCAAAACAAAAAGCGGTATACGCCCCCGGGGAGCTTGACAAGGTCCGAAGCAGGCTTGGAAACATTGACCAGAACGAAGCCAAGCGCATGACCAGGATTTTGGGCGGCGAGGTGGGGTACGAGAGGACCCGCGAACAGGAAGCGGTAAAGCACAAACCCCAGCATGTCCGGAACGAAACCGTCGATGTCAACATCGGCAATAAGCCCCTGCGGCGGGTGGAAACCGCCGGCCTTAACGGCCCGGAAACGGTCCGCCCGGAGACCCGCAAAAAAAAGGTCCGAAAGGACGATCCCGCCGACGATCCCCAGACGCCGGTAAAATCAAGCTATTGGGACCGGATAAAAATAGACAAATACTGCGGCCAGATGGAATTTGAAATAAAAAGTTCCTCCCAGGTTTTGGTTTCCATGCTTTCCATCCTGAACGAACCGCCGGATTATGTCAGCCCGGTTTTTGTCAACAAGCGGATGAACGATTACTACAAACGCATTGAATTGCTGGTTGCCTCGGTCCGGTCCCTCCTGCCCAGAAACAACCTGAGGCGCAACGAACGCTTCAAAAAGGCATCGCCCTTTGCGTTTTCCGTTCTTGATACGATCCGTTACTGGAATATCGATCAGATCTCCAACACCCTTTCCAGAATTCAGGCCCACCCCAGGAGCGCCAAGGCGGCGGATTTTTCCGAAATACTCAGGAGCATCTATAAACCCCTGTACATTCTGGAACAGCTGGATCCGGAAACCCACATCAAGGGATCCTTCAAGCTGCTCTACAAGGTTCTGTATCTGGAGAACCCCACGGAAGCCAAGGGAAAATACCAGGACCTGATCCGCAACGCCCTGGTATCCTACGGCATTATCCGCCGGGACATACGGTTCCAGCTGTATCCCCTGCTGCTTAAACTGGTGTCCCATTGCTGGCTTCCCTATGATGTTTTTTTTCAGGAACGGAAAAACCGGCTTAAGCATTTTTTGCAGGTGAACGAGCGGGACCGGATTACTCCCCAGGCGGGAAATGCCTCCACCGGTGATCAGGCTTCGGATCCTGCCGGGGAAACGGCGGAAACCCCGGAGGTGGCGGAAGCCGCGGAAATTGCGGAAGAGCCTTCTGAAGCCCGGGAAGTTTTTGACGAAAGCGCCATGGACGAACCCCTGACCGAAGAAGAGCGGGTAAAGAAGCAGATCCGGGAATCGGAGAGCAGGGCCCTGGAACGGGGTCTTTCCTCCCTGGAAGTGCTCTTTCCCAAGGCCGGCTGGGAACGGATCAGCCTGTACCCGGATTTCTATCCCTATTTTTTCGATGTCTTCCATTTTAAAAAGGGCGTGGAATTGATAGCCCCCACGGATCCCCTCCAGCAGGTTTATGTCCTGGTCCGGGTTATTGAAGAGCTTTTTTTCGGGCTGCGATACACTGTTTTCGGGGTTATCATGGGACCGGACGGCAGCCCCGAACGGATTGATGAACCCATTAACCGAATCATCAACAACTGGCAGAAGCTGACCGAAACCAGCTTTGACAAGGAATATCTGCCCCGGCTCGGCGAGTACTGCCGGCTTCTGGAAAATACCGCCGAATCAAGGACCAGTAATTTTGCCAAACGGCTTCTGAACGAACTGTACTGGATAAAGCGGCTGTACTTTCTGCCCTACTACCGGTTTGATTCGATCATGCCTCCGCCGTTCCAGAAAAACTCCGTAGAAGCGCTGTATCCTGAAGTACGCTCCCTGCGCAGATACCTTACCGCCGTGGCAGCGGGGATAGAGCAGGGAAACAAGCGGGGGGGAGCGGAAAACCGTTCTCCCTGCGACGGCATCGACAACCCCTGGGATTCCTATGTTTTTCAGGTGCCGAATCCTCTTTCCAGGCGGCTGGACGCTCTTTTGTCCCCCAAAAAACGGAACAACGCTTCGCTGATTTTCTTTACCCTGGCCGTCACGGTAACGCTGGATCATCTCTTAAACAATGAAAACAGCTGGGCCTACGGGGACCGGATGGGCTTTCTCTTCCGCAGTGAAAACGGCGAGGGGATCCGGCCCCTCTTCGGGGTCGACGCCAAAATCGATACGGAAGCGCTTTTTAAACAGGCCCTTAAAAAACGCCAGGCCGCGGCGGACAGGGAAGAAGAAGAACGCCGGGCCGCGGAGATTAACGTTTAGTAATACCGAAAGTCATTCCTTACGGAACGAACCGCATAAATAATGCAACGCTTACAAAATGCCCCGCCCGTCAGGCCTTCAGGGCGGAGAGGTTCATTCCTCAAGAAATAAGAAGCGTCTTGGGATCCAGCTTAAGCGCCAAATGTTCCAGATTCCCCGAATCCCGGTCTTTGGAAGCGGTCAGTTCGATGTGCTCCCCCCGGGGTTCCATGACGATGATGACATCCAGCAGATCCGCGTAGTCCTTGATTACCGCGGGAATGTTGTTCCGGTCATAGAAGGGCTCGGGTCCCTTGACGTTGCAGGAATACCAGAAGGACACTCCCAGTTCCCCGGCGCCGGCCTTTACCGCTTCCATCCGTTCCCGGGTGGTCCGGGTAAAGTCAAAGCCGTCAACGATAATTGAATCGGCGGTAAAACCCCCGTCGCGGATCAGGGCCTTAAGGCTCTGTAAAATCTGGGAACCCGTAACCCCGTCCTGGCCAAAGTTAAGGAGCACCCGGTTTTTGACCAGCTCGTCCTTAACGTCCCGGACATGATCCAGGTTTTTCTTTTTGGTAAACTCGTCAAAAATATCCTCGTACCAGGAAAGGACATAGTCCGCATGCTGGGTAAAGGAAACGTGGATCACCTTTTTGCCCTGAAGCAGCTTGTCCAGGGCAATCTGTACCAGTACCGAGGTCTTGCCGATCCCCGAAAGAGAGGCGATGACGCCGATTTCGCCGGGCCCAAGGCCGCCGTGGATTGATTTTTCAAAAATGCGCACCGGACTGCGCTGTACCAGCTCTTCCTTAATCATCTTTGGCCCTCTCTTTTCTTCTGCTCAAAATCTTTTACCAGCGCTTCGCCGATGCTGACCGGCACCTTGCCGTATTTTTCAAATTCCATGGTGAATTCCGCCTTACCCTGGGTCAGGGATCTGAGTACCGTGGAATACCCGAACATTTCGCTTAAGGGAACTTCCGCTTCCACCCGGGAAAAGGTTCCGTCTTCGGTGGAGGAAGAAATTATACCACGCCTTTGATTAATGGAAGCAAAAATATTTCCCTGGAATTCGGTGGGACCTTCCACGGCCACTTTCATGATGGGTTCCAGAATGCAGGGCCTTGCCTTGCCGTAGGCTTCCCGGAAAGCGCCGATGGCCGCCATCTGAAAGGCGATGTCCGAGGAGTCCACCGGATGGGACTGGCCGTCGTTGATCACGCAACGGATGTTAACGATGGGGAAGCCGATAAGGGAGCCCTTCTTGACGGCTTCCTTAAAGCCCTTGTCGCAGCTGGGAACAAATTCCGTGGGAATGGCGCCGCCCTTGATAAGGTCCACAAATTCATAGTCCCCCTCGGACCAGGGTTCCATGTAACCCGCGACCCGTCCGTACTGGCCCGAACCGCCGGTCTGCTTTTTGTGGGTATAGTTGAAGTCCGACCGGGCGGTAATCGTTTCCCGGTAGGCCACCTGGGGCATGCCGGTATCCACCTCGCATTTGTATTCCCGGCGCATCCGCTCGATGTACACTTCCAGGTGGAGTTCCCCCATGCCCTGGATAATCGTCTGGTTCGATTCGGGGTCCACATAGGTCCTGAAGGTGGGATCCTCCTTGGTAAAGCGGTTCAGGGCCTTGGCCATCTGGTCGGCGCTCTTTTTGTCCCTGGCGGTGATGGCCAGGGAGATAACCGGCTGGGGAACGTACATGGAGGACATGGCATAGTTCAGGCCGCCCCCGCAAAAGGTATCCCCCGAAGCGCATTCAATACCGAAAAGGGCCACAATGTCGCCGGGGGAACCCTCGTTAATGTCTTCCATATTGTCCGAGTGCATCCGCACCAGGCGTCCCACCTTGAACTTTTTCCGGGCCCTGGTGTTCACAAGCTCGTCGCCCTTTTTCAGGGAACCCTGGTAGATCCGCACATAGGTAAGCTGGCCGTACTGGCCGTCTTCCAGCTTAAAGCCCAGGGCCACAGTGGGCTTTTTTTCGTCCGCGCTTAATTCCATGCGTTCCTCGTGGTTGTCCAGGTCCAGGGCATGGTTTGTTACCTCCGCGGGATTGGGGAGGTAGTAGGCAACTCCGTCCAGAAGGGGCTGAATCCCCTTGTTTTTGTAGGCGGACCCCACCATGACGGGAACAAACTTTTCTTCCAGGGTCCCCCGGCGGATGGCGGAGCGGAGCAGCCCTTCGTCAATCGCTTCGCCGCCCAGGTACTTTTCCGCCAGTTCATCGCTGAACATGGATACCGCGTCGATCAGCTCTTCCCGGTGTTTTTCCGCGTCGTTTTTAAGATGGGGGGGGATTTCCGCACTGCGGATTTCGGTTCCCGCGTCGCCGTCAAAGTACACCGCCTTCATGGTAATCAGGTCCACCACCCCTTCAAGCCTGTCTTCCAGGCCGATGGGAAGCTGGATCATCACCGCGTTCAGGCCAAGCTTTTCCCTGAGCTGGTTCTTTACTTTAAAGGGATTGGCCCCGGTCCGGTCGCATTTGTTGACAAAGGCGATCCGGGGCACGTGGTAGCGCTTAAGCTGGCGGTCCACGGTGATGGACTGGGACTGGACGCCCCCCACCGCGCAGAGGACCAGGATAGCCCCGTCCAGGACCCGCAGGGACCGTTCCACTTCGATGGTAAAGTCCACATGCCCGGGGGTATCAATCAGGTTAACGGTATAATCCTTCCATTCAACCTGGGTGGCCGCGGACTGGATGGTGATTCCCCGTTCCCGTTCCAGTTCCATATGGTCCATGGTAGCCCCCACTCCGTCCTTGCCCCGGACTTCGTGGATGGCGTGAATTTTATTGCTGTAAAAGAGGATCCGCTCCGACAGGGTCGTTTTCCCCGAGTCGATATGAGCGCTGATTCCAATGTTCCGCATCTTGGTAAGGTCGATGCCCATGAGTACTGCTCCTTAAGGTGAAGTCAAAAAAACAGAAAAACGCAAAAGACTTCGATAATTAGGATAATATAGCAAGGTTTTCTATAACTTTCAAGTGCCCAAAACCCTGGAACACATGGTGGATACGGTACTGGCCTTTTCGGGTAAGCTGGCTGGTATTTTTTACCGCAATGTCAAAAAAGTCAAAAAAGTATAAGAGGCCGAGCTTCGAGTTTTTAATTTTACCACGGACGGACACAGACCAACACGGACAAAATATAAACTTGAAATTAAAAGTCCGTGTTTGTCCGTGAAGGTCTGTGGTTGAATTAACTCCGCTTACTGTTTACGGCACGATGGCGCTTATCATGGTTCCCCAGGGGCCGGGCTGGCCTTTGCCGTTCTCGAAGCGGGCGGCGATGTAACAGGTTTTGCCCGAGGCTTCGGGAGGGAATTCGATGAGGTCGTACTCGCGGCGGGTGAAGAACGACGAGGTGAGGTCTTCGGGGCTTTGGGGTACCGAGGTGAGGATGAAGAAGTTGGGCGCGAAGCGGCGGGCCATGATGACCTCGCCGGGGACGAGGACGCCGCCTTCGGTGAGGGCGTAGTAGACGCGGACGCCGTAGTCGGATTTGGCGCCGCCCAGGTCGGTGGCGGTGAAGCGGCGGAAGCCCAGGGTGTGGGGCGCCCATTTGTTGATTTCGATGCCGGGCTGGTCGACGGGCACGGGGATTGGGGTGCGGATGTCATCGGGGATCGGCAGCAGCAGCTGGACAAGATTCGCGTTGGTCAACGGCGGGACAAGGAAGTAGCGCCAGCGCCAGTCGCGCATCATGGCTTCGAGGGCTTCGAAGGCTTCTCTGCACTGTTCGGTGATGACGGGGGTGTGGGGCGCTGCCCTGGGCCTGTTTGAGGAGGTCGACGCAGATGCTGGTCTGCGAGTTGAGCATGGCGCGCTCGGTGACGGGAATGTTCCAGGCTTCGGCTTGGGTGGGGGTGACGACGGTCAGCCAGTCCTGGGACATCGCAAGCATTTGGCTCCGCTTGCGGGGGAGCCAATCGGTACCATGGGCCATTGGGTAACTCCCCGCGCGGCGGGGGTAACATTCCGCGTTCTGCGGGTAACTCCCCGCGTCTTGCGGGTAACTCCCCGCGCCCCAGGGATAACGCCCCGCGGGCACGGCGGCGGTACTATGGCGAATAGATAAGTCCCATTGCTGTCCATTTACCGTTGTGACCAACAGCCGTTATTGTTTCAGATCCGCCGACGGCCTGTTCCTGCGCCGGAGTCAATGAATTCCATCCTATCCACGAATCCGCCTCGCCAGCAAGCAAGCCGGTATTAACCTGAAGAATGGTACAAGTGGCAGGATTAGTACCGTTCGTATACGTTCCATATATTAGGGCCCGCCAGGGAGAACCACCGGTAGCGCTAAGAGATATAGTAAAAATACCAATACCACTATTGGCATCTATTTGCATATAATAGCCGTTAAAACCAGGGTAGGCGGTTTTCCATATTCCCGTGAATGACGCAGTAGTATTCAATTCTGCGAAGGTTCCGTTCATGCTGCTATAGACGCCCGCAAAATTCGCGACGGTCATTTTCCCGGTTCCGTTGATAACCGCAATCCCCTCATTGCCTGTATACGCGCCTCCGGTAACTGTCCATATCGCGGCCTTCGTTCCGTTAACCCAGGTATATCCTCCGTTGTTATAAGGAACCTCGTTTTCCGTGGCGGTCCATATATCATTCTTAAAAGTAACCAGAACGGCAGCATAGGGGAATACCGGGTCTCCGTTTTCCTTCTGCTCCATGATCCATATAACGGGAGTTACATCATTGCCAAAGGGATTTGAACCGCTGGTACCGGCGTCATAGGCCGTGATGGTGAAATCCCGGGTGTAGGGAACCGACTCCGCCGCTCCGTTCGCAATCGTGGCGGTAACGGTAAGCGTACCCGCGGTGGATGCTGTCAGGGAAGCGCCGGAGATAAGCGCCCCCGTAGGTCCCGCGTTCTTAACGGTCCAGGTGATGGTCTTGTTGGTGGCGCCGGCGGGCTCGACGGTACCATGGAGTGTAAGCGGGCGGCCCGCAATGGCCGCTGTCGGTACGCCGGTAATGCCCGTAACGCCGACAAAGCCGCCGCCGTCTTTATTTTTATACAGGGGGGAGACGGCTTCCTTCATCCAGGGGTTCTCGCAGGCCGTAAAGACGGCGGCCGTAAGGACGGCAAGGGCCAGGACCGCCGGGACGCGGGGCAAAGGCTTCCGTGTCTTTTTCAAAAAATTACTCATTGTACTCTTCCTTGATAGTGGAATACAGTGTAAAAAGCCCTCCCGCTCAAAGCGCGCCGGGCAACGCCCGGCAGATTGTCACATCGGTCTTTGACTCGGGGGCCGCTTTTACATCTATGCCGGTTAACCGTGTACCGTCTTTGCGGGGGTCGGTGTGTGTACCGGAGGATGGGCCGCTGTTTTGGGACGCGGCGCGGCAGGGTGGCGGAGGATGATTGCCGGTACGGAGGGGAAGGGGCAAACCTGACGGTTTGTCCCGGTATCAACGCAGAGGTCAGGCGTTAGGTACTTGACACGCTGTGTTTTGTTTAAAGTATAATGTGAGCCGTGCCGCTTTGCGGAATTACCGTGGAGTTTTGCTTCGCAAAACTCCGGCGCGGCAGGTTTCAGGCTTGGCTTGGTCGAAAGCATGGGAGTAGTATAGCTGGTTTTGCAATTTTGCGCAATACCCCAGCCTGAAAATTTATTCTTGCGGGGGGAAAAGGGGCTCAGCTAAAATACGGCTGTTTCCCCGGCGCGCTCCAGGGCTTTTTGGCACAACTCCGGGGTAATTCGTATGGTGGATTGCTGTAATAACTCGATGAATGTTTAATCCGGGGTATAAGCAACTGAAGCTGGCCGCATACCGCCAAGGCAAAGAGTGGCGTCTCCCGGGCGCGAGGAAGGGGGCGGCAAAAAAAGTGCCGGGCGCCTTAAGACGCCCGGCACTTTTTTTGTACCCCCGGCAGTCCGCGGTTATT
Organism: Treponema sp.; assembly: GCA_031266175.1. Lineage (GTDB taxonomy): Bacteria > Spirochaetota > Spirochaetia > Treponematales > Breznakiellaceae > JAISBN01. The sequence continues at coordinate 31,267 of JAISBN010000087.1, forward strand.
TTTTCAGATTGTAGAACGCTTTCTTTCCGGCGTACTCGGACACGCCCATCAACTCGTCCTCGATGCGCATCAGCTGGTTGTACTTGCAGATCCGGTCGGTCCGGCTCATGGAACCGGTCTTGATCTGGCCGGTTTCCAGGGCTACGACAAGGTCGGCGATAAAGCTGTCTTCGGTTTCGCCGGACCGGTGAGAGATAACCGCCGTATAACCGGCGCGTTTTGCCATTTCCACCGCTTCGTAGGTTTCGGTTACCGTACCAATCTGGTTCACCTTGATCAGGATTGAATTGCAGGCTCCCATGTCGATGCCCTTGGAAAGCCGTTTGGTGTTGGTGACAAAGAAATCGTCGCCGACGATCTGGATTTTTCCGCCCAGGGCTTTGGTCATCTTGACATAGCCGTCCCAGTCGTTTTGATCCAGGGGATCCTCGATGGAAACAATCGGGTATTTGGCTATCCAGCCGGTAAACAGTTCGATCATCTCGTCGGCGGTCCAGAGTTTACCGGGACTGGATTTCCAGAACTTGTACCCCTTTTTGCCCCCCTCCTCAAAAAGTTCGGAGCTGGCGCAGTCCAGGGCGATGCCGAACTGGTCGCCGGGTTTGTAGCCCGCCTTTTCTATCGCCTTCATGATAAATTCCAGGGCTTCCTCGTTGCCGATGTCCGGGGCAAACCCGCCCTCGTCCCCCACGGCGGTGTTTTTTCCGGCGTCTTTTAGCAGTTTTTTAAGACTGTGGAAAACTTCCGCAGTCCAGCGGACGGCTTCCCGCACGGAATCCGCCCCCAGGGGCATGACCATGAATTCCTGGAAATCCACTTTGTTGTCGGCATGCTTTCCGCCGTTGATGATGTTGGCCATGGGGACCGGAAGAAGGTTGGCGTGGAAGGTTCCCAGGTACCGGTACAGGGGAACCTGCAGGCTTTCCGCGGCGGCCCTGGCGCAGGCCATGGATACCCCCAGAATGGCGTTGGCCCCCAGTTTGCCCTTGTTTTCCGTTCCGTCCAGTTCGATCATGGTTCTGTCTATGTCTACCTGATCGGTCGCTTCAAATCCGATAAGTTCCGGCGCAATCAAATCGTTTACATTCGTAACCGCCGTTTGGACGCCCTTGCCCAGAAAACGGTCTTTATCCCCGTCCCGCAGTTCGACCGCTTCATGTTCCCCGGTGGAAGCCCCGGAGGGCACCGCCGCCCGGCCAAAGGCTCCGTCGTCTAGAACCACATCCACTTCAACGGTAGGATTTCCCCGGGAATCAAGAATTTCCCTGGCTTCAATTCCTTCTATAGCGCTCATACTGTTTCCTCCTGATAAATTACTTGATCTTATATTCATATAAAGATCATTTTTATTCAATGGTACTTTGTTTTTTTGCCGTCTTTAGAGTATATTTTTGGCATATACTGCGCTACGGAGTTTTTCATGGATCAGATACTGGTTGTCGACGACAACCTTGCCAATCTAAAAAATATACAGTTACAGCTTTCGGATCACTATCAGGTAGTTCTGGCAAAATCCGGGGTCCAGGCCCTGCAGATCTGTATCCAGAGAATCCCCGATTTGATACTTCTGGATGTGGACATGCCCGAAATGGACGGTTTTGAGACCTTAAGCCGGATTAAGGACAATGTCCTCTTAACCAGAATCCCGGTGATCTTTCTTACCGCCAACCATGACATGGCTACGGAAATACGGGCCCTGGAATCGGGGGTGGTGGACTTTATCACCAAGCCGGTGGAAAAAAGCATCCTTCACCACCGGCTGCAGCTCCACCTGAACCTGGCCCGGTATCAGCAGCATCTGGAAGAGACCGTCAAGGAACTGGAAGACAGCATTGTTCTTTCGTTTTCGGAAATGATTGAAAGCAGGGACAAGAATACGGGGGATCATGTCCAGAGAACCCGGATTTACGTAACCCTCCTGGGCCGGGAGCTTATCGCCCAGGGCCGTTTTGCCGGTGAACTGAACGAAAGGGAACTGTCCCTGATAACCAGGGCGGCCCTGCTCCACGACATCGGTAAAATCGGCATCAGCGATACGATCCTGCTTAAACCAGGCAGGCTTGACGACGTGGAATTTGACATCATGAAAACCCACACCACCATAGGCGCGGAAATTCTGGAAACCATGTACAAGCGTACTCCCACCCAATACTATTTAAAATACGCCAAACAGATCGCCGAAGGACACCATGAAAAATACGATGGTTCCGGCTATCCCCACGGGATTAAGGGGGAAGCCATTCCCCTCTGCTCCAGAATTATGGCGGTGGCGGATGTGTACGACGCGGTGGTGGCGGACAGGATATACCGGAAAGCAATGACCTCCCAGGAAGCCTACAATCTTATTGAGGCGGGCAAAGGCACCCACTTTGATCCGGCGGTGATCGACGCGTTTATAGCCGTCCGCGGCGAAATGGAGGCGGTGGCCAGAAGGCGCTCCGCCAAAACCGAAGCTGCCCAGGTTTCGTCATGAAAAAATCTCTCTGGATGCGGATACTGTTCTTTGGCATCGTTCCTTTCATCGTTACCTATATCGGATTTTCCGCGTTTATTATGCGTCAGGTGTACCAAACCCAAATCAAAAAAGCCGCTCAGGAGCTCCACAAGCTGGCGCTGTACAACAGCGTCAATCTAAAAAATTTTTATGAGGTGATTGAACTTTCCGCCCAGATTGCCGCGGCGGAGCTGGAAAAAATCGATCCCGAAAGCCCGACGGCCCGGGATATGGGCGAACATATTCTTGCCGCCCGTTTTCGCAAGCCCCAGGTGATTAACGCGTGGCTTGCCTTTGAACCCAATGCCTTTGACGGCATGGACGCCCTTCACGCCGAAGATTATCCCGGGGCTCCTTCGGGACGGTATATCCGGTCCCTGACCAAAAAGGGCTCGTTCTGGGAAGAATCGCGTACTATTGATGAAACAGGCCTGGAAGACGAGGAGCAGTACCGCGCGGCCATGGATACGGGCGCCGTTTTTACCGATCTGGGGGGCCGCCATCTTCTGGGGAATTACGGTGTCGGCGTGGTCAGCAGGATGGGCGTGGTATCGCCGGTCTTCCGGAACGGCCGCATAATCGGATGCGTGGGGCTGGATGTGGAACTTAACGAGCAGACCCTGGGGGAAGAGATTCTGCCCCCGGCGGTTTCCGCGATATTCCTTCCCAGCGGCAGGCTTGGGTATTCCATCCGGACGGAAAACGTGGGAAAAGACCTGGAAGTCCTGGGGTTTTCCGGGGGTGAACGGATCAGGGATGCCATGGGCAGGGAAGAACCGGTTTACCTGTACAATGAATATTCAGGGATTTCCCGGGTCAGGAGCTTTAGTTATTTTTACCCTGTTCAAATAAACGACAGGCTTCTGTATATTGCCACTTCCATACCGCAGCAGGATGTCTGGCTGAACACGATCCAGGGCATTAAGCCCATCGGAATTTCGCTTTTTGCCAGCCTTGTCGTTTTTACGGTGTTCCTGTTCTTCCTTTCCCGGGCCATTTCGACGCCGCTTAAAAAACTGACCTCCGCCTGCGAGGCGCTGGCTTCGGGAAACCTGGACGCCCGTATCGACCTGTCCCGGTCCGCCGATGAACTGGGGATGATCACCAAATCCTTAAGCCGCATGGCGGAACAGTTCAGAACCAGTAAAATGCTCCAGCGGCGCTATCAGGACCGGATCGACATTATTATGGAAATTCATCAGGCCCTGTTCCGCGGCAACAGCCTGTCCGAAGCTTTTTACGGGGTGCTTGCGGTAACGGCGGAATATTTCGGCATTTACAAGGCCGCGCTGATCTTTATTGCCGGCGAAAGCCCCCTGATCAGGGCTGTGTATCCTTCCCAAAAATCCGCCGAAGGGAAGGGCGAATTCTTTAACCACAATCTGGTCGTTAATCTTCTGGGAAACAAACAGCACGTAACCATGAACTACGGCGTCCTGAACGCCATGCAGCTTCCCTTTGTTGATTTTAAAACAAAGGCGCTGTGCATTCTGCCCCTGCGGACCAACGATATGCTGCGGGGTTACATTATCATGGAAGGAAAAGAACCGGAAGCCTTTGTCCATGACGATACCACCCTGATCTTCATGACCAGGACCCTTTCCGGTATCCTTGACTGTAGAACGGCCTGGGAACAGGAAGCCCTTGCGGAGGACGGCAAAGAAGACAAAACGCTGGAGCCGGTCAGGTTGCCGGGAATTCTGCCGCCGGAAAATGCCGCCCTGTTTCTGGAAAAGGCAAAGGTCATCCAGAACCTCAATATAGAGCAGGGCCTGCTGCTTATCGGCGGCGAAAAGGAAAAGTATACGGAGTTGCTGCAGGTAACAATCAAGGTTATTACCGGGGGAATTCTTACGATGCGCAGCCTGTACCGGCAGGACCTGCCCGGTTTTGCCATAGAAGTGCACGGCATGAAATCGGCGCTGTACAGCATCGGCGCGGAACCCCTGGGAGATGAAGCTCGGCAGCTGGAATTTGCCGCCAAATCCGACGACGGCGCGTACTGCGCGGAAAACTATCCCGCCTTCGAAGAAAAGCTGCGGACCCTGTCCCGGAACCTGGCCGCCCTTTTTCCCCGGCAGGAGCGGGGTTCCCGGACAGGCAGCGCGCAGGAACTGCGGGAACTGCTGGAAAAAGCCCTGGACGCCTGCGGCAACTTTGACTCCGCGGAGGCCGACAAAATCCTTGTATCCCTGACGGAACTTAAGTGGGATGACCAAAACATTGCCGGAACCCTGGCGGAAATAGGGAACGATCTTGAAAACCTGGAATATGACGACGCGGCGGACAAGATTTCCCGGCTGCTGGAAACCCTGGGAAACGGCTCCTCATGAGACACCTTTTTATCATCGATCCCGCTCCGGGGCTTTCGGGCGGCATTGATGAAATCGAGAAGGACATTCACGACTACTTTGCCGCCAACCCCAGACGGCATTACGCCGTACATTTCTGCCGCTGGAGGCGGGACGCCTCCGGGTATACCCAGCGTTATGTAAGCCATGCCCGGGAAATGGTCCGGGTATATGCCATAGGGGGCAGCAACACCTTTTTTGAAGTGATCAACGGAGCCGTGGGATTACCCAATGTCCAGGTTGCGTGGTATCCCCTGGGTAAAGCCAGTTCCGTGTTTTTCGGCGGCGACAATCTGAACTTTTTCCAGTCCCTGCAAAATTTGACCCTTTCGCCGGTGATCACCATAGATACCATCCGGGCCGGTAATCATTACATAGCCGTCAACGCCTTTATCGGCGCCGAAGCCGAAGCCTGCCGGGCGGGGGACAGGCTGGCGGAGCGTTTTAAACTGCCCAGAAACGCCGCCTATTTTGCCGCAAGCCTGTTCAATGTCCTTTTGGGCAGGTATAACCAGTTCTACTCCCTGGAAACAGAGCACGAGAAGGCCGAAGGAGTATACAACAGCATTCTGGTAAGCAACGCTCCTACCGGCGGCATGGGCTTAAGGCCCGCCGCGGATTCCCTGTTCAACGACGGTTACATGGATGTCTATGCCATTAAACGCATACCCCGAACCAGGGTGTTTGCCGTGATCCAAGACTATGAGCAGGGCCTGTACCGGAACTGGCCCCAGTATATCAGCCATTACCGGTGCAGGGAATTCCGGATTTCATCGGATTCCGTCATGACCATTTCCCTGGACGAAAGCCTGTTTTACGGCAACGCCGTGGATTTCGAGATTTGTCCCTATTCGCTGGACTTTGTCTGTCCGGCGGGCCTGAGTGTTCCCATAATTCACGCGGATACGACAGACCCCGAGGAAGAGTTTACCATCGAAGATTTTACCGGCGGCCCGGATTCCGGCGAGGCCGTCGAGTGAGTACACAGCCGGGCGATTACGGCCATAACAAAGCGTATCACTACGCGGCGCTTATCGGTTATGCCGGCCTGGGAATTTATCTGTTCATATCGATTTTTTATATGTTCATCTTCGGTATAAGCGCCGCCGAGTGTGTTATCCGAATTGTTTCAAATCTGGCCTTTGCTGTTTTTTTTACCTGGATACTTTACTTTAGCGGTTTTTCCCGTCACACAATAGCATGGGTTTCTCCCGCGGTCTTTTTTACTTTTATAAGCGTTGCGGCCCTAATCCTGAAGGGAGATCCCCTGTATCCTTTCCTGGTTATCATAGACATGATGATCGCGTTCTGCTATCTGGACTACCGGGCTTTTCTGAAATTCCAGATCTTTTCCAGCGCCGTTCTGGTAATTGTATTACTGTTTCTCCGGTATCCCCTGGCGGGCAGCGTTTCCCGGTATATAGAAGTGTCGGGGGTGGTAACTTACCTTATGTGCGGCTTTTTGCTGTATTCCTTTGCCCGTTTCCTTCTTAAGATTATCGCCGACGTGGAGCGCTCAGGAATTACCTTTGCCTCCCTGATGGAGACTACATTTTCCTTTATGGTGATTATCAATAACAACGCGGAGGTGGAGTATTTAAGCGATTCCCTGGCGGGATGGCTCGCCATCAGCGATAAAACCCATGTCCGCGGACGCCCGCTGCTGGACTTCCTGCCCCCGGGGGAACTGCGCATGCTGTTCCAGGAAATCCTGGAACAGCCGGGGTATGTGGAACGGCACTTTTCCGTTATCCAGCGGGGAACGCCGGCCTACTTTCTGCTCCGTTCCTCCCGGCTGCCAGGGGGAACAGTAGCCCGTATCTTTGAATGGACCGATATTACCCCCATCATGGAGGCAAAAAACCTGGCCGAATCCGCGGACCGGGCAAAGAGCAATTTCCTGGCAAACATGAGCCACGAAATCCGCACGCCCATGAACGCGATCATCGGCATGACGGATCTGATGCTGACCAATCCCTTAAGCGAAGAGCAGATTACCAGGGCGGATACAATCAAGGGATCGGCCTTAAGCCTGCTCCATATCATTAACGACATTCTGGACTTTTCCAAGATTGACGCCCAAAAAATGGAGGTGGTCTCCAAGCCCTTTGATTTTACCGCCATGCTGAGCGATACGCTGAACGTGATCAACATCAAGTCTTCCGAAAAGGGGCTGGCCCTGGTAGCATCGGTTTCACGGAATGTGCCGCCGGTGATAACAAACGACGAGATTAGGCTTAAGCAGTGCCTTATCAACATCCTTAACAACGCGGTTAAATTTACCAAAGAAGGGGCGGTTATTCTGAGCGCCTGGACCGAACCCCTGTTCGGCAGTGAAGGCGGGGACGCGTACCGCCTGAATTTTACCATCAGCGATACGGGCCAGGGAATCAAAAAAGAAGACTTAAGCCAGCTCTTTACCGAATTCCAGCAGCTTGATACCCACCGGAATCACGCCATAGAGGGAACCGGCCTGGGGCTGGCCATAAGCCGGCGGCTGCTGGAACTGATGGGCGGAGAAATTACCGTGGGCAGCGTATACGGCGAAGGCACGACCTTTTCGTTCTACGTGGTCTGCCCGGGCAGGCCCCACGGCTTTCTGGCGGAAGTGGAACGGCCCGCGGAAAAGCGGGTCCTGGTGTACGAACCCAATACCTACAATGTGGAAGGCATGGAGTTTATGCTTCGGGACTTGGGAATACAGTATACGATTTGTACCGATCTTGAACACGCCAGGGAAGAATACCAGGCAGGCTCCTTTAGCCATGTCTTCTTTGACACCAGCGTCAAGGAAGGATTCCGGGAATTCCTGGATATGGATACCCCCACTAAATTTATCCTGCTTAAGGAAATTTCGGAAAAATACGACAAGGAAATCCCCAATGCCCTGAACAGGCCCGTTTTGATCACCGCTTTAGCGGATGCCCTGAACGGCAAAAAGAACTACGAACACCGCAGAATCAAGGAAGACGGAGGATCCTTTATGGTTAAGGATACCCTGGTTCTGGTGGTGGACGATAACCAGGTAAACCGTATGGTAGCCGAAGGCCTGCTCCGCCGTTACGGCGCGGAGGTTGATACCGCCTGCGGAGGGGAAGAAGCCATAGAACTTGTCAAAAAACAGCATTACGACATTGTTTTTATGGATCACATGATGCCCGGCATGGACGGTATAGAGACAACCCAAAAGATCCGTTCCCTGGGGGATCATTTTACCCGGATTACCATTATTGCCCTGACCGCCAATGCCATCTCGGGGATCAGGGAAACCTTTCTAAGGGAGGGGATGGACGATTTTCTTTCCAAACCCATCATGGTGAAGGATCTAAAAGCCATCCTGCGTAAACATCTGCCGCTGGAAAAAATCGTCCTGTAACTTGTTTGAAAACCCAGCCGGATTGCCGCACAGGCCGGCAGCTCTCCCTTAACAATCCCCGCAAATTACCGATATTGGGAATATGAAAAGAATAGCCACGATATGTATGCTGATTTCGGCGGCGGTTCTGGTTTCGGCCCAGTCCGATGTTAGAACCGGAACGATTAACCAGGGGATCTTTTACCAGGAGGGCATTGCCTCCTGGTACGGCGGTGAATTTAACGGAAAACCCACCGCTTCGGGAGAAATTTTTAACGATTCCCAGTTTACCGCGGCCCATCCGTTGCTGCCCTTCGGTACCATGCTTAAAATAACCAACCGGCATAACAACAAGTCCGTTACCGTGCGGGTAAATGACCGGGGACCCTTTGTAGCCGCCAGGATTATTGATCTGTCCCGGGCCGCGGCGGCGCAGCTTGACATGATTAGCACCGGTACAGCTCCGGTTATTGTAGAAAGCCTCGACGTGGTTACCCTGTCCGCCGGCCCCCGGACCGCAGCGCCGGCGGACGCCGCACTCCAGGCCCAAGCCGCCGTGCCGCCGGCAGTGGCGGCGCCGATAACTCCGGCGGCAACAGCGGCGCCGGTAAGCCCGGCGCAAACGGCGGCGTCTGCTGTAATACCGGCAGCGTCCCCGCAGGCGGTAAGTCCCGGCGATCTACAGCCCGGGGACGCGCTCCAGGTCCGGTCCGCTTCGGTGGAACCCTACTCCAGCCCGGCTGCGGTTCCGGGAACCCTTCAGCCCGCTCCGGGTCCGGTTCCGTCGGCGCAGCTTAAACCGGGGATTCCCGCATCCGACACGGGAAAATACTACCGCGTTCAGGTAGGATCCTATAAGCAGCCCCGCTACGCGGTGGAAGCCTTTGAAAAACTAAAAAAAGCGGGCCTCCACCCTGCCTACGAAAAACACGATGAATATTACCGGGTTGTTCTTTCCGGACTCCGCCGGCAGGACCTGGGGATGGTAACGGAACGGCTCGGCCAGGCAGGCTTTAGCGAAGCGCTCCTGCGGGAAGAATAGCGAACACAGGCGAAAGCCCGGCGCTGGCGGCAAAATCATCAGGTTCGTGCCAGCTGGCTCCGGTAAGCGCTGATATAGGGCTCCAGGAGCCGCCGTTTTTCCCCCCGTTCTTTTTCGTAGTACGTGCCCCCCACGGTAAAACAGCAAAAACCCCCGGCGGCTGCGGCGGGGATGCAGATTTCCCGCAGGTCTATACCGCTCTCTTGTCCCGCCGCCAGGGCTTCGGCAAGTCCGGCGATAACCTGTCCGGTAAAGTTGTCCCCGCAGCCGGTGGTGTCTCCCCGCCGTTCGGGACAGGCCGCCAGCTCCTGGTTCACTTTTTCGCAGACCGGCAGCGCCGTCAGGTCCGCTTTTTGGAACAGGCCGCGGCCTACTCCAAAAGCGCCGGCCCTTTGCGTTGTGCCGGACGCGGCGCAGAACAGCAGCGGCTGCCGGCCCCGGGTAATGACCGCCGCGCCGCAGCCTTGTTCCAGGAACCAGGCTGCCGCTTCCCGCACGGTGGGTTTTCCCGATGTTTTAAGGGCTTCTTCCTGATCCGCCAGCAGCAGATCAATATAAGAATAGGCGTCGTCCTGTATTCCGAGCCTCCACTTTTGCCCCGGACTTTCAAGTTCGCTGCGATAATCGTAGACCAGGTTGACTTCGGTTACCGCGCCGCGCCGGCGGGCTTTTTTTAACAGCGGGGTAAGTCCGTCGTGAAGATGCGGAGTAAGGGCCGTTCCCCCAAAGGCGGCAAGGGCGGCGTCAAAAAAATCCTCCGTCAGATCCGCGGGATAAAATTCATCCAGCGAACCTTTGCGGTAGACAAAGGTACGCTCCCCGCTGCCGTTATCGTACCGGGGATCGGAAAGTACATCCACCCGGGAATTGGGACAGTCTTTACGGAGGAGCCTTACATCCGCAAAGGGAAGGGCGGAAAATTTTTCTTCCAGCGCATCGCCTGTTTCATCGCTGCCCCTGACGCCGTAGTACCGGACGGCAAAGGCCGCGTCCGCCAGCATTTGGGCGGCATGGGCCAGGGATACCGCCGAGGGTCCGCCAAGGTTCCGGGTATCGGGGGTTTTGCCGCCGTTAAGCAGGGCCATCACCTCGTCATAGGGCTTACCCATAAACCGTTCCAGGGCGCTGGAAAACACCAGCCGGCCCGGGGTTAACCCGCCGTCACCTGTTGTTCCGGACATGGCCGTCCGGTAACCGGGGCCGGAAAAATCTTCGTCCGCATAGATACAATCCAGAATGCCGCAGCCTGTTCCGTGGATGTTCATGGTTTTTTTCTCCGCTTGCCGGTAATTTCATCAATATGAATCTTCCAGACCCCCGTAAACTTGAGCATCCTTGCCGTTTCCTCCTCAAAGGCGCCCATGTTTCCCGGGGTAAACCGCTCGCTGATAAGCCTAAGGCCGCGGATTTTTTCATCATCCTCTAAAACTTCGTACACGGTCCCGATGACGACAGCCGATTCATAGACCACGGTAAAATTATCCTGGGGGAATTCGGCGCTGCCCACAAAGGAAACGCAGACGCTGGACTGCCTGCGGAGGTTCACGGCCTTGTGGCCTTCCAGGGCGCCGTGAAAGTACAGCCAGTCCTCGTCCCGAACCAGGGACAGGGGTACGCCGTAGGGTACCCCGTCGCCGTCCACCGTTGACAGGACGCCGTAAGGGGCCTGGTCCAAAAAAACAAGCGCCTCGTTTCGGGATGCCGCCCGGTCCTTTCGCCGCATTTCGTAGTGCATAGCCTAAAACCCCAGATCCTTCCCGATCAGGATCACTTTGATCCGGCCCGCGGGTTTACAGATCCGGGTAATGACAAACTGGGCGCAGATGCTGTCCCGGCTCTTACAGTCGCCGCAGGCGCCGTTTATATTACAGGGAGTTTTAACCGCGGGAAAGCGCTGGATATTAAGGGGCGCCGCAAGATGCCGGGCCCGGCTGACAGCGTCATCCAGGGTTTTTACCACCTTGTTGATCCCCGTTACCACGATTACCTGTTTCGGACCGTAACAGAGCGCCGCCACCCGGTTGCCGTTACCGTCAATATTAACCAGCTGGCCGTCTTCGCTTAAGGCGTTGGTACCCATCAAAAAGGTATCGCAGAGCAGGGCCTGCCGCATCAGGTCTACCTTTTCTTCCGGACTTTTTGCCGCATCCCGGTTAATCAGCCTGTAGCCCCGTTCGGCAGCCTGGCTGTAGAGATCCAGCGCCTTGGCTGTCGCGGAACCGCCCCAGGCAATAACGTGATCCCGGGGAATAAGGGAAAAAACCTTTTCGGTTGCTTCGGGAATATCGTTAACATACCAGGCTTCAAAATACCGTGCTTCCAGCGCTTTGACCACCAGGGGCCCCAGCTTGTCGTTCCGTAAATCATACATTGATTTTTCCATAACCGCAAACCTCCTTTTTCACTATACCAAAGAAGACTTTTTCGTTACTATGGGGTTATGCCCGCAATACAAGTGCCGCCTGTGGAGTTGTCTGCAAAGACGCTGTCCGGGGACCGTAAAGCCGCCGTTCTGGCCAACAGTATTTGCGTTTTATTTTGGGGCTTTTCGTTTATCTCCATAAAAATTACCGTTCCGGTTTTTCCTCCCATGACTCTGGGGGCCGTTCGTTTTGCCATAGCCATCGCGCTGCTCTTTGTTATGTACCGGCTGGCGGAAAAGCCTGACGGCGGCAGCCGCGGCAGGCTGAAAGAGGATATGCCCTTCCTTGCCGGATCGGGCCTGGCGGGGGTTACGTTTTATTTTTTCTGCGAAAACAACGGCGTGGCCCTGGTTACCGCGTCGGAAGCTTCCCTCATGGTAGCGCTTATTCCGGTCCTGACCATGATCACCGAATGGTGCGCCGCGAAACTGCTGCGCACAAACAGCAGGACCCTGAAACGGCGGCATTGGCTGGGGGCGTTTATTTCCGTAACCGGAATAATCCTGGTAGTACAGGTTTCTTTTGCCCTTTCGGGAAATATCTCCGGCTATCTTTTCATGGGAGGAGCGGCCCTGTGCTGGGTATTGTACGGTTTTTTGACCAAGCCTCTTTTCAGCCGGAACCGCTCACGGATTTATATCGTCTTCTGGCAGAATTTTTTCGGCTTCCTGGGCTTTCTTCCCTTTGCCGCCCTGGAATATAAAGCCTGGGGAACGCCTGACGCGATCGTCATTCTGCATGTACTTTTTTTGGCGATCTGCTGTTCCGCTCTGGGCTATTGGCTTTATGCCCATGCCCTTAAAGTATTGGGCATATCCGTTTCCGCAGTTTTTATCAACCTGATACCGGTGGTAACGGTTATCGCCGGGTTTTTTATCCAGGGAGAACGGCTGTCGGGCCTCCAGTGGGCGGGAGCGGCCCTGGTGCTTACGGGGGTATATTTGGCTGTTTCACCCCAACATCCATTTCCCGAAACCGCGGCAAAAGGCCATCGGGCCCATGGAGCCCCGCCCGCATAATATGGCTTCGCGGCAATATACTAAATAACGCCTTCCAATTGTAACAGTTTTGTTTTTGCTGCAATGCCGCCCGCGTATCCCGTAAGACTACCGCTTTTCCCTATTACCCGGTGACAGGGAATTAAAACAGAGATGGGATTATGGCCGACCGCGCCGCCGACTGCCCGGGCAGACATATGCCTGTCTTTGTTTTCCAATTCAAATTGTTTTGCCAGTTCCCCGTAGGTTGTGGTTTTCCCATAAGGAATTTTACAAAGATTATTCCATATTGATTTTTGAAAGGGGCTTCCTTTAGGCATAAGCGGCGGCATGAAACCCGGTTTTTTGCCTGAAAAATAAACATCCAGCCACTTCCGGACATCTTCAAATACAGGCAGATTTTGTTCCGAAACATCTTTTCCCAATGTTTTTGCAAAATATTTTTGCCCCTCAATCCAGAGGCCGCAAATATTTTTACCATCGCTTGATACGGTGAGCGTCCCCACCGGCGATTTAATTTTGTGAATGTATTCCATGATTTTCTCCTTATCTGTATTTTGATGGGTCCATTAAAAACGTTCTTTACTGTACCTTGAATTTGGATACTTCCACCGCCAGATCATTGGTGTTTTCCCTGTTGGAGGCGCTGATGCCGTTGATCCGGCTGACCGCCCCGTTTATCTGGTCCGCGCTCAGGGCCATTTCGTTAATGCTGTTGATTATTTCCGACTGTTTGGCTATCTCCCGAATATCCTGTGATACCTTCTCAAGGCCCGAACGGCCCGTTTCGGAAGCTTCTATCAGTTCCGTTACGTTTTCCGTATTCCGGATAAGGGTCCGGGTGACGCTTTGTATGTTTGCCAGCATCTCTTCAATGGCCGACGATGACCGGGAAACACTGTCGGTCTGCTGTTCCACATGGCCGTTCAGCCTGTCGATATTAACCGTAACCTGTTCCATGGTCGCGTTGGTTTCGGTAATGCCGGCGGCCTGATGCATCACTTTGCTTTTGATGTTCCGGGTATTGGCGGTAATCTGGTTAATTGCCGCGGCAGTTTGTTCCACGCTGGAAGCCAGCTCGTTCCCCACGCCGGAAAGAACTCTGCTTTTATCTTTAATGGTAATAATCAGCCAGCCCCAGTCTTCCTGATAGGTCATGTTGCTGTACTCGGTCCGCCGGGTTTTCCAACATTTCATAAAAGCCGGATCATAGCCCGACACATCGGACTCATCTCCCAGGGCGGAAAATTCTTCATCCCCCGGCGGAACGCTGCCGTCGATAATGAAAAGAGAGGTATCGCCGTTCACCGGACCCATGGTATAAAGATATTTGGCGGTGGAATAGTTTTTGACGGTTAAAAGCTCAATCCTGGTTTTTTCATAAAACGGATCTTCCGCATCCATGGTAGAAAGCAGCCTTTCAAAAGCATCGCCGTCAATCAGCGAAGCGGCTTCTTCGGTCATAAAAACACCCTGCTCTATAAAAAACCGGGATACTGTTCTCGATGTCTGGTACATGGCTATGATCGACGTGACCGCGCACAACGCAAAAACAAACAGGCAAAAGGAAAGGGCAAAACGGAACCTGATGGAATGCAGTAATTTCATGGTTATGCTCTCCAAACTATCCATAAAAACAGCGCCGATACGGAAGTTGTCAGCACCGTAAAAGGAAGGCCGATTCTGATCCACTGGACAAAGCTTAATTTGACATTTTGTTTTCGCAGGATGCCTGCGGACACTACGTTGGCGGAGGCCCCAAAGGGCGTCAGGTTCCCCCCCATGCAAGAGCCGATAAGCAGGGCAAACAGGTACAGTTCCGGCTTTAAGGAAAGTTCCTGCGCCAGCGAAGCCGCCACGGGAAGCATGACGACAATGTAGGGCACGTTGTCTACAAAACCGGAAATAAGGGTAGATACCCCCAGGATAAGAACAAAGCCCAAAAGGACGTTGGAACCCACGATGCGTGAAAGAAAGGCGGCAAAGTCTTCCAGCAGCCCCACCGAGGCAACGGCTCCCACCACCACGAAAATACCGATAAGGAAAAAGGCCGTATCCCAGTCCAGGCCCTTTACCAGTTCCAGAACCCTGGCGGAACTTTCCTTCTGTATCCACCGGTACCAGATAATGCCCGCCAGGGCCAGGACAACGACGATAAGCCCCGAAGCCAGGGAAATGCCGCCGTAGAAAAAGGAAGCGCCGGCCAGGCCCAGGATCATCAGAATCAGAAGCCAGGCGGGAACCATGGAGCGGATGGTTTCTTTTTCCACGGTAACTTTTTTCCCGCCGTTTTTGGCAAAGATCCGGTAAAAGAACAGGGCCCCCACGATTAAGCCCGCCTGGACGGCAAAGAAGATCGCGGGTTTTCCTTCGTAGACAAAAAAGTCATTGAAACCGTAATTCGCATAATCCGCAAAGATCATCGAAGGGGGATCG
The DNA here is from genome assembly GCA_031266175.1 of Treponema sp. GTDB lineage: Bacteria > Spirochaetota > Spirochaetia > Treponematales > Breznakiellaceae > JAISBN01. The sequence goes on from JAISBN010000087.1 coordinate 46,366, forward strand.
CCCACCAGGGTGGCGGTCCCCTCCAGGTTTGCCATAACCGCCAGGCCCACCATAAAATTCCCGGGGTTAAGCTTAAGCTTGTTACAGAGCGCCAGGGCGATAGGGGCCATCACCAGCACGGTGGCAACGTTTTCCACGAAGGCGCTGATAATCCCCGTCATGACCAGGATCAGCACCATGGCGACACCCACATTGGGGGAATGGTTAACGATGGAATCGGCAATCACCGCGGGAACCCTGGAATAGATAAAAAGTTCGGCAATCACCAGGCTTCCCACAAAGATCATCAGAACGTCCCAGTTGATAAGTTCGGTTCCCGCTTCCCGGATAAGGGAAAGGATTGTATCCCCCGGGGTAAGGGACCGGAACAGTATCATCAGCAGGGCCGCCCCCAGGGCACTCCAGGACTTTCTGTCGGGGAAAATAACGATAAGCGCGTACATCAAAACAGCCAGGCCAAGCACAATCCATTTGACGGGCATAACAACTCCTTTTAAATTATGCTGCTTTAGACTATATTAAAACATATAAAGAGATAAAAAGGATAGCTCATGATTATCGGCATAGATATAGGCAGCACTACCACAAAAGCGGTTTCCATCCACGGCGGCCGGGTGATCCACAAAATCAAAACCAGGGCCCTGGACGCGGTAACCTCCGCCACCGGAGCTTTCGGCAAGATGATCGTGGAAAACAGCATCAAAATCGGCGACATAAAACGGATCATGATAACCGGAGCGGGAGCTACCAAGCTGAAGGATGATCTCTTCGGCATACCCACCGGCAAGGCTGATGAAATCAAATCCATCGGCATCGGGGGCATGTTTCTGGCGGGCAGGGATAACATCATCATCGCCAATGTGGGTACTGGTACGGCGATTATTGACGCCCGGGGCGACAGTATTTCCCACATGGGCGGTTCCGGTGTGGGGGGCGGCACAATCCTGGGGCTGGCGAAAAAACTGCTTTCCCTGTCGGAATTCAGCGGGGTAATGGAACTGGCGGCCCAGGGAAGGCTGAACCAGGTAGACCTGCTGATGGAAGACATTATGGAAACGGGCTTAAGCTTTCTGAACAGGGAAAGTACCGCCTCCAACTTCGGGAAAATGCTGGACAGCGCCCGGAACGAAGACATTGCCCTGGGGCTGATCAACATGGTATATCAGGTAATCGGCATGCTTGCGGTCTTTGCCGCGAAAAGTAAAAATACCAGCCAGGTCATGGTTACCGGAAACGGCAGCGGCAACCTGATTGGCCGGCGGATACTGGGTGAAATTACCGCCATGTACAATGTACATTTTGAATACCCGGAAAACGCCGAATACACCACCGCCATTGGAGCGGGCCTTTCCTGGGAACAGTGCCTGTGAAGATACTGCGCCAGCTTGCGATTATTCTGCTGTTCGGCTGCGCTGGGGAGGTCCTTTCCCGCTTTTTACCGGCGAGGCTTCCTGCCAGCGTTTGGGGACTTCTCCTGATGCTGATTTTTCTGGGCCTGCGGATTTTAAAGCCCGAACATCTGGGAGCAAGCGCCGATTTCCTCAGCGCCAACATGGCTTTTTTCTTTCTGCCCGCGGCGGTAACTATCCTTGAAAATTTCGGACTCCTGTGGCCGGTACTGTTCAAGTTTATTGTGATATGCTTTGCCGGAGCGGCGGTGACCTTTGCCGTTAGCTACAGTACGGTGCGGCTTATCAGGTTTCTTATGGAGAGGCGTTGATTATGGAAGCCTTCTTGTCGCTGCCCGCGGTGGGCATTGTTGTCAGCATTATCTGTTTTGGTATCGGCTGCCGGATTAGGGAAAAACTGCCCTCCCCCCTGACTAATCCCCTGATCATCGCCAATATACTGATCATCCTGGTGGTGATCTATACGCCCCTGACTATTGAACGGTACCGGAAGGGCGGGGATATTATCACCATGTTTATTATCCCCGTGACGGTAATACTGGCCCTGCGGATCTACCGCCAGCGGGAACTGCTCAAGGCCAACATACTGCCGGTTTTTGCGGGCTGTCTTGCCGGTTCCCTGGCCTCGCTGGGTTCCGCCCTGGGCCTCTGCCGGCTTTTGGCCGTTGATCCGGTGGTGACGGCATCGCTGCTTCCCAAATCGGTAACCACCGCGATTGCCCTGGAACTGTCCGCCCGAGGGGGAGGACTCGCCGGACTTACCATTACGGCGGTGATTGTCACCGGCATGTTCAGCGCCGTTCTTTCCCCTTTATTGATAAAGACCCTGCGCCTGAAGGATCCCCTAGCCGCGGGAATCGCCATCGGAACCTCGGGCCACGCCATAGGAACCGCCGCCGCCCTGGAACTGGGAGAAGTTGAGGGCGCCATGAGCGGACTTGCCATGGCCCTGTCGGGGATCATCACCAGCCTTCTCTTCGTTCTTCTGTTCCGGTAGGCCTGCGGCGGTTCATCAGCCGGGATCCGTGACTGGTATTTTTCCCTCATTTTTGGTACAGTAAGGTATGCCGAATTCAGATTATTCCGCCCAAAACATACAGGTTCTTAAGGGGCTTGAAGCCGTCCGCAAGCGGCCGGGCATGTACATTGGCACCACGGGGATCGACGGGCTTCATCATTTGGTTTACGAAGTGGTGGACAATTCTGTGGACGAAGCCATGCAGGGTCACTGCGATACCATACTGGTAGTGCTGGAAGGGAACGACATTATCCGGGTAGAGGACAATGGCCGGGGCATCCCTGTGGACATCCATCCCTCCGAAGGGGTCAGCGCCCTGGAACTGGTTATGACCAGGCTTCACGCGGGGGGCAAGTTCGACAAGAGATCCTACAAGGTTTCCGGGGGGCTCCACGGGGTGGGGGTCTCGGTGGTGAACGCCCTTTCCGGCTGGTGCGAAGCCTTTGTATTCATCAACAGTACGGTTCATACCCAGCGGTATAAACTGGGCATCGCCGAAGGGCCCACCAAAGAAGCGGCCAGGACTTCTCTGGCGCCCTGGGCCCTGGCCCGGCTGGACGGCAGCCCGCCGGAGGATGCTCTGGGCCGGGGTTTGAGAAACCGGGGTACGGTGATCCGCTTTAAAGCGGACAGCTCAATCTTCGAGACCACTACCTACAACTTTGACATGCTTTCCAACCGGCTCAGGGAGCTGGCGTTCCTTAACAAGGGCCTTAAGATCGTTATCCGGGACGAACGGCTTTCGGTTCCCAAGGTTCATGAATTCAAATTTGAGGGCGGGGTTAAGAGTTTTGTGGAGTACCTTAACGAAAGCAAAACCGTACTGCACAAGGACGTGATTTTCTTTGAAGGAAGCCGGGAAGATCCCGTTCAGGGCCAGGTGGAACTGGAATGCGCCATCCAGTACAACGACGGCTTTAACGAGATCATGTATTCCTTCGTGAATGACATTAACACCCGTGAAGGGGGAACCCATCTGGTGGGCTTTAAGTCCGCGCTGACCAAAACCCTTAACGAATTTCTTAAAAAATCCAAACAGGCAAAAAAACTTGATGAAAGCCTTTCCGGCGACGATGTGCGGGAGGGCCTGACGGCGGTACTTTCCGTCAAGGTACCCAATCCCCAGTTCGAAGGACAGACCAAGGGCAAGCTGGGCAACTCGGAAATCAAGGGCATTGTGGAATCGGTCACAGGCGAACAGCTGGAACTCTTTTTTGATCAGCGCCCCGACGTGATTGCCAATATCCTGGAAAAAACGGTCCTGGCCGCCAGGGCCCGGATTGCCGCCCGGACGGCCCGGGACGCCACCCGCCGGAAAAACGCCATGGACAGCGCCGGCCTTCCCGGTAAACTTGCGGACTGTTCCGAAAAAGATCCCTCCGTGTGCGAGCTCTTCATCGTTGAGGGCGACAGCGCCGGCGGCTCCGCTAAAATGGGCCGGAACCGCCAGTACCAGGCCATCCTTTCGCTTTTTGGGAAGATGCTCAATGTGGAAAAGACCCGCATCGAAAAAGTGGTAACCAACGAAAAACTCCAGCCCATTATTGCCAGTATCGGCGCGGGCTGCGGCAGCGAATTCAACTCCGCCCGGATCCGCTATCACAAGATCATCATCATGGCCGACGCCGACGTGGACGGTTCCCATATCCGCACCCTGCTGCTTACCTTTTTCTACCGCTACATGACAGAACTGATTGAGCGGGGCCATGTGTATCTCGCCATGCCGCCCCTCTACAAGGTAAGTTACGAGCGGAAAAATTTTTATGCCTACGACGACGGCGAAAAAGATCATATCCTTTCCGAATCCGGCCGGGATCCGGAAAAAGTTGCCATCCAGCGCTACAAAGGGTTAGGCGAAATGAATCCCGATCAGCTCTGGGAAACCACCATGGACCCGGCCCGGCGCAATATCATCCAGGTTCACATGGACGACGCCGTAGAGGCGGAGCGGATCTTTAGTACCCTGATGGGAGAAAACGTCGCGTCCCGCCGGGAATTCATAGAAGAAAACGCGCTGCTGGCAAATTTGGACGTGTAGATGATTCTTCCCTCGCCGAAACCGCATTGCTCTTGCATATCCCATATATCCGGCGCTATACTGGCCCATGGGCAAAAACCAGGTCATTGCGGGGATTATATCGGATAACCAGGACCCCGACGGATTAAACCGGATCCGGGTCTATTTTCCCTATCTGGAAGGGCCCGGGTATGCGACTGGATACCCTACCAGACAGTTATGGCGGGGGAAGAAACCGGGACGGCGGCCCTGCCCGAAGTGGGAAGCATCGTCTTTGTCAACACGCTGGACAAATACCGGACCAAAATGATAGCGTTCGGGACCTTGTATACCGAAAAACATCGACAGCGAAGCGGAACTGGTTACCTTTGAGACCGACAAAGACTATACGGCGGAAGCCAAAGGGGAAATCACCCTGAGGGCGGAAAAAATAACCATTACGGCGGAAGAAGAGTTCAACGCGGACGGGGAAGCGATACAGGTAAAATCAGAAAAGCCGCTGGAACTAAACGGCGATGTGGAACTCCCGGTTCAAGATGTTTTCACAGACCGGAAGCCCGTGCCGGGAGTTGGTCGTCGGGATAAACTTCCGCCTCCCTTTGGCGTTTAAGCCGTTTTTCCGCATCAATCGGGCCGCTTTCTTAAGGCTTACCCGCTTCCCGCAGCTCTTCCGCAGCTCCTCCCTCACCCGCGGACTGCCGTACCGATAGTGGCGCTGCTCTTGTATCCGGCGAATAAGGTCCATGTATAAGTGGTACAAAAGCGATGCAAACAGGCGGAGATGAGGTGGTATGAGGCCCATGCGCAAGAGATGGTAACGCTTAAGGCCAAGGAAGAAAGCGGGAATAGGGGCGCATCGGTTCGGGATTTTATCATGGCTGCCTAAATGCCCCGAAAAAAAATTGCTGATGCGGGCGGTTGACAAGTCCCCGGTTCCCGGCATAAGGTTCTATATTGGAAGAATTATGAGCGATCCTATTCAGAGCGATCCTATACAGCCGCCTCCTACAACAGTACAGAACATCGTTTTTGGGGCTATCCTTATCACCCTCTTTGTCCTGGTTTGCCGGCTTTTCGCGCCGTTTTTCACCGTCCTCCTCTGGTCCATCCTGTTTTATGTGCTGGCTGCCCCCATTTATCAACGGATAACCAAAAAAATGAATTTTTCCACATTTTGGGGAAAAATCCTTCGGAACATCCTGGCCGCTTCGTTTTCCCTGGGAACCATCGTCCTCATCCTCATTCCCCTGGCCTTTGTGGTTTCCCAGTTTTTCAGGCAAATTATGGAGATGATCCGCATGGCCCGGGATTTTTTTAGCACCAAACCCGGAACGGTGAACGAAACCCTGGAATATGTCTCGCATTTAATAGACGAGCTGACGTCCGGCGTGGTTGTCATCCGGCCCGATGAAATCCAGCGGCGCATCGTACTGCTCCTCAGCGCCAGCCTTCAAAATTTACTCCAGATAAGCAGTACCGTAGCCAAGGACGTTGGCTCTTTT
>JAISBN010000107.1 GCA_031266175.1 Treponema sp.
TTTTGTTTCGTTTAATCCGTGGTCTTCAACCATTGACGTTGTTTGCCAGTAAGCGTTTACCGTCACCCCCCCCCCCCCCCCCATATAGCGTAGCTTTACTCAAAGTACCACTACCTATAGCGTTTCCACCGGAGGTTTCCCTTGTATGCAGGAATTCTCCATTTAAAATAGCCACAAACCACTCGAACGAAAGAGGAAGAGATTATCACAAAAAGTCGAAGAAGTCGAAGAAGTTTTTTAAGAGAAACCGCTCTTTTCCCTTTACTTTTTCGACTTTTTCGACCTCGTGGTAAAAAATTCCTCTTTCCGGCAAACCAGGGAGATCTTTCAGGGTATATTGCGGAATATCGCAGCAAACGTTCGTGTCTGTTCCTGGTTAAATGGAGAATTGCCGTGCCGGTTTTTGGGCCAATTGACAACTTTTCCCGCTCTGTAGTACGTACCTTCATGCTGAGCACGGGCCGGGAGACAGCTGCATCATTTTCGGACACCGGAAAACCATTTTCGGAGGTCCAAAGATCTTTTCCGGAGGTCCGAAAATCTTCTTTGGAGGTCCAAAGATCTTCTTTGGAGGTCCGGAAATCACCCCCGGACGTACAGACATCATATAAAGGAGGCATGATATGTCACAGGAAAAACACACCAAGGATTTCGTCCCCGACGAGGACGGGGCCTACGACGAGTTCTTCAAGAACATCACCCAGTATGTAGCCCAAAAGTGCGGCGGCGCCGACCCGGAGTGGACCCACATTCCCCAGGCGGCCCGGACGGCCCTGTCCAACGACTACGCGGCCTGGTACACCGCCTACGGGCCTACCACCAAGAAGACCCATACCAGCGCGGACACGGCGGAAAAAAACCGGGTCAAGAAGGCCACGAAGAAGCGGCTGCGGACCTTTATCAAGGTCTACCTGCGCTACCACCCGGACGTGACCAACAAGGACCGGGACAACTGCGGGGTTCCCAACGACGACGAGACCAGGACCCCCATCCCGGATCCGCCCACCCGGCCGGAGTTCTTTATAAAGCTCCTGGACATCATGCGCCTGGCCATCCACTTCTGGGACCAGGGGAGCAGCAGCAAGGCTAAACCCTACGGCATCGACGGGGCGGTGATCTACTGGGCGATCCTGGACCATGTCCCCGCGGGGATAAAGGAGCTGACCAATTCCGTCCTGGCTACCCGCACTCCCTATATCCTGGAGTTTACCGAGGAGGACCGGGGCAAGACGGTGTACATCGCCATGCGCTGGCAGAACGAAAAGGGCCGCAAGGGGCCGCCGAGCGAGATCCAGAGCACTATTGTCCCTTAAGGGGAAGAATATATAACCGCGAGGTCGAAGAAGGCGAAGAAGTTTACCGCGCGAAGTATGGAAGCGGCGTTTTCTTTCCTTCCTGCTTCTTATACTTTTTCGACTTTTTCGCCTTTGCGGTGAATTCTTCGTCCGGATCAAGGGATTATGCCGGCGGGCTTAAAACGCGGCGTTAAACGCAAAGGAGTACGATGATGAAGAAACTGATGTGGGCGCTGCTGCTGGCGGCGTTGTGCGGGGCCGGGGCCTTTGCCCAGACCGAGGCGGACTTTGAAGTCATGTTAACCGACGATGGAGCGGGGGCGGTTATTGCCAGATACACCGGCAAGGCGGCGCAGATACGGTTTCCCGCAACCATTGAAGGATTACCGGTTAGGGTGATCGGGACCGGGGTAAACGACAGAAACCGGGTGATAGGCAGCACTGTTACCAGCGTCGTTATCCCCGAGGGGGTCACGGAAATCGGGATAAGGGCGTTTTCCGACACAGCCCTTAGTTCCATAACCCTTCCCAAAAGCCTGACGTCGATTGGCCGGGAGGCCTTTACAAGGTCAAAACTCAGTTCCATAACCATCCCCGGGGGGGTGACGAAAATGGATGAGGCTTTTAGCGGCTGTGACACCCTTAAAACGGTAACTATCTCCGGGGGAGTAACACGTATCGGCGTCCAGGCTTTTTACTACTGCCGCGCCCTTACCGCCGTTACCCTTCCGGCAGGTCTTCAAACCATCGGCGACCAGGCTTTTTCCGGCTGCTCTGCCCTTACTACCGTTACCCTTCCGGCCAGCCTTCAAAGTATCGGCTACGAGGCTTTTTACTACTGCGCCCTTACCGCCGTTACCCTTCCGGAAAGTCTTCAAACCATCGGCAGCAATGCTTTTTTAAGCTGCTCTGCCCTTACCTCCGTTACCTACTCCGACACCATACAAATTACCCGCTTGGGAAGTGGCGTGTTCAGTGAGTGCCCCAAGCTGAGCCTGGCTTCCCAGGCGGCGATTAGAAAGCTGGACGAAATAGCCAAAGCAAACCAAGGGGAGGAAACGGCCACCCCCCAAGCTCAGGGGAAGTGAACCCATCCTTCGAGGGGTTTTTGGGGGCGCCGGCGGCGGCGTTAAACGCAAAGGAGTACGATGATGAAGAAACTGATGTGGGCGCTGCTGCTGGCGGCGCTGTGCGGGGCCGGGGCCTTTGCCCAGACCGAAGCGGACTTTGTCGTAACCTTAACCGGCGACGGGGAAGGCCTGGTTATCCTCAAATACACCGGCAAGGCGGCGCAGATACGGTTTCCCGCAGCCATTGAAGGGTTACCGGTCAGGGAGATTGGGAGCGGCAGGGAGGAGGATGCTGTAGCAGGCCCCGGGATTACCGGCGTTGTTATCCCCGCGGGGGTAACTAAAATCAACGCGTATGCTTTCTACAACCCCGGCAACGAACTGGCTTCCGTGACCATCCCCGAGGGGGTTACGGAAATTGGGAAGAACGCGTTTCCCGGCGCGCTCTTTACTTCCGTCACGCTTCCCAAAAGCCTGACGTCGATTGGCGAGGCAGCCTTTGCCTTTACAAAGCTCAGTTCCATCACCATCCCGCCGGGGGTAACTAAAATTATGAACGGTACTTTTTGGGGCTGCGAAAACCTTACGACGGTAACCATCTCCGGGGGGATGGAAATAGGCTGGGGGGCTTTTAAGGACTGCTCTTCCCTTACCACCGTTATCCTTCCGGCAGGTCTTCAAACCATAAGCGGGGAGGCTTTTATGGGCTGTACTTCCCTTAGCTCCATTACCCTTCCGGCAGGTCTTCAAACCATCGAAGAGAGGGCTTTTTGGGATTGCTTTTCCCTTGGCTCCGTTATTTTTCCGGCAGGTCTTCAAAGTATAAGTTACCAGGCTTTTGAGAACTGCTCTTCCCTTACCGCTCTTGCCCTTCCGGCAGGTCTTCAAACTATAGGCGAGATGGCTTTTGAGAACTGTACTTCCCTTACCACCGTTACTTACCCCGATACCATACAAATCACCGGCTTTGACGCCGGCTGGGGAGGAGACAGCGCCGCAAGGGCATTCGGGAATTGCCCCAGGCTGAGTCCGGCTTCCCGGGCGGCGGTTAGAAAGCTGGACGAACTGGCCGCGGCAAACAGAGAACGGGCGGAAGCGGCTAAGGCCCAGTAGGGCCGCTTCCCCGCGCCACTTTGCGGACCCGTCCGCCGTTCCGGCGCAATGTGAAACTCCGTGGTGAATTGCTGAGCTTGTCTTTTTTACGAGAAGATAGCCGGGACGGGGCCTACGTTTCCGAGGGCAGCTCCCAGGGGTTAAGTAATTCAAGGCCCGCTATGTTTTTGAAATCGCCGGTATTGCGGGTAACCAGGACGAAATTTTCAGTCAGGGCGGCAGCCGCAATAATGGCGTCAGGGAGCTTTATTTTGCGTTGCCTGCAAAGCGCGATGGTACGGTGGACTACCGGATCGCTTAACGGATGGATTATCGCGGCTTTCACAAAGTCCGCCAGAACCTGTTCGTTCTCCGGGGTGTCATTGAAACGCAGAACTTCGATTTGGGAAATGACGGAAATATGGGGTATGTCGTCAACGATGCTCGAAACCGCCTCCATGCCGGGGGCCGGGATTTCACCGGCGAGGTATCCGACGATGACGTTGGAGTCTAGTAAGTATCCCGTTCTCATTCGGAGCGGCCCTCCTGCAGGGCACTTTGAAAAGCGGCGTATTTTTCGGCGGAAAGGCGGAGAGCTCCGGCGAAACGGCGGGACAGGTTCCGTTTGGAGAGGCTGCTTTCCGGCGCGGCGGTGGTTTCCGGGGGATTTACCCGGATAAGGTTGAGGCTTTCCAAGTCCCGCAGGAGCTTGAGCGCGCCTGAATCGACAAGATCAATGGTTAAGGTCATAGGCTCTCCATACCTTTGATTATGGCGCAGGTTTGGCGGGGAACGCAAGGGTGACCCAAAAATCGGCCCCCTCCTTCGAGGGGTTTTTGGGGGCGCCCATAGTATAGTACAATGAGGGCATGAACTACCGGTGCGTCATTTTTGATATGGACGGAACCCTGGCCGATACGATTGACGACCTGACCCTGAACATCAACAAAGCCCTGGAGGAACGGGGGTTTGCCCCGGCGCCGGCGGAGAAATACCTGAAAATGCAGGGCAGGGAGATAGACGCCCTGGTGACGAACGCCCTGCCCCGGGGCCCGGAAAACCCGGGGCTGGTGAAAGAACTGGCCGAGCGGGCCATTGCCGTCTATTCGGAAACTCCCCATCGCCTTACCAGGGTGTATCCGGGCATCCCGGAGCTGCTCCTGGAGCTAAAACGGAAAAAGATAAAACGCGCCGCCCTTTCCAATAAACCCGACAGGATGCTCAACGCCGAAATAGCCTTTCTGTTCCCCCCGGGGACCTTCGAGGCGGCATACGGCGCCAGGCCGGGTATTCCCGCCAAACCCGACCCCGCGGCGGTATGGGAACTGCTCTCCGAACTGGACGTGACCCCCCGGGATACGATCCTTGCGGGGGATTCCGGGACGGATATAAAAACCGCCCTGGCCGCGGGCTGCCACGCCCTGGGGGTAAGCTGGGGCTACCGGAGCGTACCGGCGCTCAAAGCCGCCGGGGCCCAGCGGATTATCCATGAACCCCGGGAACTGCTGGAGCTGCTATGAACAGTTCCGATCCCCGGGTGGAGGAAAACCTGACCGAACTTTCACGGGTGCTGGCAAAAACCGCCGATTCCGAACTTATCGCGGACCTGCTCCGCTGTCTGTTAACCCCTTCGGAAAGCGCCGACATAGCCGCCCGCTGGGCCCTGGTAAAAGCCCTCAACGCCGGAACGTCCCAGCGGGAAATAGCCAAAAACCTTGAGGTGTCGCTGTGTAAAATAACCAGGGGTTCCCGGGAACTTAAAAAGCCCGGATCGGCGTTCCAGCGCGTCCTGGATACCCTGAAAGAAACAACGGAAAAATGAGTCGTCACACGACCTTGACCCGGAAGCCGGAACGGAAAATCGCCCGCCGGGCCCGTTCCACCCAGACCACGGCGACGGCCAGTACAAGCCGGGGCAGGGCGGCCCACAGATAGGGAACTCCCAGGCTGACAAACAAAAAGGTGTCCTCTATCTGGGAATGGCTTATCGCCGCGTGGTGGTTAAAGAGATCCGCTTCGATCCTGGTAAGGCTTCCCTCTTTTACCTCTTCAATCAGAATCCCCGCCCCGTAGGCCACTCCGACGGTGTTGGCAACGATCCACACATACGCGGTATTGGATGAAAGCCCCAAAAATCCCATCAGGGGAGAAAAAAGCTGTCCCAGTTTTTTTACCAGGCCGAATTCCGACAGGACGCGCTGGAGGAACATGACCGCAAAAACAATCAGGAATATCTGTAAAACCAGCACCAGGGAATCCACAAACCAGGGGAAAAGGCCCTCCAGGAACCGTCCCATATCCAGGCCTATGGCGGGGGCGTATTCCGTGACCTTGAGAGCCATAATCCCCGTAAAGGATCCGCTCCCTTCGGGAACAATAAAGTGGAGTATCCACCCCGCCAGAAAGGAATTAAAAACCCGGAGCACCACGATTTTGCGCAGGTGGGATCCGGTCTTTTTCATCACCAGGCATTCGACAAAAAAATTGTGGGCCACCAGGCACATGGTTGCCAGGATAATAAGCTGCTTCCCCGAAAGGGTCATGGTCTGGATCACCGCGATGGCCGAATAGATATTCATAAAAACGGAGCTCAGGTAGGCCAGGGCGGCTTCTCCGGGAAGCCCCAGGAGCCGCATCAGGGGATCCATGAACCGGGACACATAATACAGCAGCCCCGATGCCTCCATGACAAGGACCGCGAAGGAAACGGGAAGCATGATGAAGAGGAGGAAGCGGATAGTCGTCAGGGCCGGTTTCAGGTTATCCCGGGCGCACTGTAAAATCCTCAGCGGGAACCCCCCGAAGGCGCTATTCCCCACCGCAGCCCCCCGAAGGGCGGTCCCGGTTGTAGTTGATCAGGGAACCGGCCAGCAGCACCTCCCGCTCCGTCCCGTCCAGTTCCGGCGCGGCCAGGGTAAAGGTTCCCGCGGCAGCTGTTGTTGACGGCGCTTCCACTGTCCCGGCAGCTGTTGTTGTCCCGGCGCTTCCACCGGAACCCCCTCCGGGCCGGAGGATCAGCGCTTCCACGGAGGGGCGTTCCCCATTTATCAAAGCCCTGATCCCCGGGATATACACATAATCGCCGTTCCGGAAGGGGGGTGTTTTCTCCACGATAAAAGGAATAATCCCCCAGTTGATAAGATTGCTCCGGTACCGTTTGGTGGCGTATTCCCCGGCAAAGTTGGCGCCCCCTCCCAGCACCCGCTGGCAGCTGGCCGCCTGTTCCCGGGCGCTGCCGTCGCCGGGCCGGACTGCGAAAATCGCCGACGCGGCCTGTATGTCCTTCGGCGCCGTCCCGGTATCCCCGGCAATCAGCCGAAGCGCCCCGGACAGTTCCACCAGGGCGGCGGCGACGCCTGCGCCTATAGCGGCGGCCGCTGTTTCCGCCGTGTCGGGAGCGGCGGCGGCGGAGCCTGCGGCAAGCAGCGCGGCGGCGTCCCGCAGTCTCTTTGCCCGGCCCACGTAGCCGGGGTCCTTCCGGGAAAGGGTAAACTCCGCCAGAGCCCGGGGATTGGACCGGTACGAGGAGGTTTCCCCCGAGGGGATCAGCTCGTCGGTGGTGGTGACAGGATCGGTAATAAAGGAAACGATTTTAAGCAGGAGGTTTTCCCCCAGGGCTTCCATTTCGGGCCAGTCGGTAATGTTGGGGCCGTACCGGAGTTCCACCCCGGCGTCGGGACGGCCCGTCCCGTTATACACCCTGGCCCGGTAGGGGGCGTCGTCAAAATGGTAGGGCCGGGGCCGCTCCTCCGGGGGAAAGCCCCGGGCAAGGAGCTCCTCGCTTCCCGCGGAACTCAGGATACCCCCGTTAAAGGCGGTGGCGGCGACGCTCCGGGCGTCCATCAGGGCCACCGAGGCAATCTGCCCCTGGTTCGGCCTGGAACCTTCCCGGTTGGGAAAGTTCCTGGTGGTATGGCGGATCGAAAGGCCCCGGTTGGCGGGTACGTCCCCCGCTCCGAAACAGGGACCGCAAAAGGCGGTTTTTACCACCGCCCCGGCGGCGGCAAGCTGTGCCAGGGTTCCGTTTCGCGCGGTTTCCAGGTAAACGCTCTGGCTGCCGGGGTACACCGACAGGCTGAACGCGCCGGCAAAGCTGTCGGCACCAGACGAGCTGTCGGCGCCGGACGAGCCGGCAACGCCGGGCAAGCGGGCGGCGGCCAGGATATCCGCGGCGGCGGTAAGATTGTCAAAGGTTCCGCCGGCACAGCCGGCGATGATCCCCTGGTCCGCCCGGACCCGGCCCCGGTCATCGATCTTGTCCAGAAGTCCCAGTCCCGGAAGGGAAAGCGCCGTTTGCCTGCCAAGCACCGCCTCCGCGTCCTTCTCAACCTGACGGAAGACGTCTCCGGGGTTGGCGATCACGTCGTCCATGGGATACACGTTGCCGGGATGGAAGGGCATGGCAATCATGGGCCGGATCTTCCCCAGATCCACCCTGATAAGGCCGTCGTACAAGGCCCGTTCCCCGGGCCGCAGTTCCCGGTACTCCCCGGCCCTGCCGTGGGTCTCCAGGTACTCTTTGGTGCGCCCGTCGGTTTCCCAGACCGACGACCAGCAGGCGGTCTCGGTGGTCATCACGTCGATGCCGTTCCGGTAATCCACCGGCAGCGCCCCAACGCCGGGGCCGGTAAATTCCAGGACGGCGTTTTTGGCAAACCCGTCCTTAAAGACCGGCCCGATAATCGCCAGGGCCACGTCCATGGGTCCCGTCCAGGGGCGGGGGGTTCCCTCCAGGTACACGGCAATCACCCGGGGATAGGCCATGTCATACCGCCGGGAGAGGAGCTGCTTGACCAGCTCGCCCCCCCCCTCCCCGACCCCCAGGGTCCCCAGGGCACCGTACCGGGTATGGCTGTCGCTTCCCAGGATCATCTTTCCGCACCCCGCCCAGGCTTCCCGCATATAGGAGTGGATCACCGCCAGGTGGGGGGGCACGTAAATTCCCCCGTACTTTTTCGCGGCGGAAAGACCGAAGACATGATCGTCCTCGTTGATCGTCCCCCCCACCGCGCAGAGGGAGTTGTGGCAGTTGGTCAGGACATAGGGAACCGGGAAGGATTTAAGACCGCTGACCTTGGCGGTCTGGATAATCCCCACATAGGTAATGTCATGGGAAGCCAGGGCGTCAAAGCGCAGGCGCAGGGCATCCCCCGGCTCCAGCCGCCCCTCGTGATGGGCCGCCAGGATGCCGTGGGTGATGGTCCCCGCCCGGGCCGCGGCCAGTTCCCCGGGGGTTTCGGGAAGACCAGCGAAGTCCCTGCCCCGGTTCAGCACAACGCCCTTATTGATAAGCTGTACGGCCGGGGAGTCCCCCTGCGAAGAATCGAAAGATACCGGCATAGGAAGGGTAGTCTATCATACCGGAAGAGGATTGATAAAGACCCCGCGTTGCCCCATCAGGAATTCCGAATCCAACCACAACGAACGTCTAAAGAATCTGTTCCGGATTCTTAAGAATCTGACCCGGATTCCTAAGACTTTGGTCCGTAGTATTAAGACTCTGCCCCGTAGTCTTAAGACTCCGGGCCGGGGATTGACACTTTAGAGAAAGTCCGGGTATATGTAAAAAGCCATTGCAAGGCCCCTTCGTCTATCGGTTAGGACATGAGATTCTCAATCTTAAAAGACGGGTTCGATTCCCGTAGGGGCTAGAGTGTGTTTTTGTAATTCTTTACAGTATAATGAATTATAGTGGTTCTATAGAAATTCTTTTCAAAACTCTTTCCAAAACTTATATATGTACTATACAATTACCGCATGGCACGGCCGCGGGCGAAAGATGGCATACGGGCGCGGACCCGTTCTTACGACGGTTATATTGAGATCCACTTTGAGGAGTATCCGGGTCACTGGATAGCTTCCCCGGAACGGGACCGGGAGAAGGCTTTGAGGTGGGCAAAGCGGAACCGGGAACGGCTTATTAACCGCAAGACCCACGACATGTCCTTTTACTGCCAGGGCTTTTACGATCCCGGCAGCTCATGGGTTGTCAGAATGCGGGAGAAGGGCCGCCACTTTATCGAGCAGCACCTTCGGAACCGGCAGGCGTACCTCGACAATTATTTTGTTCCCGAATTTGGGGATGCCGCCCCGGCAGACATACGGCGGCGTGATATAGATTCATGGCTGTTGAATCTGAAAAATCCAAAGGAAAAGGCGCTTTCCGGAGCGACAAAAAACAAGATTATTTATTCCCTGCGGTCCGTGTTTGAAGAACTCATTGATCTGGAAATACTAGAGAAGAACCCGGTGGACGGTATTGTCCCCTATGACAAGACCCCGGTACGGCCCCGGGGAACCATCGACCGGGAAACCCTGGCAAAGCTCTATCCGGGCACCCATGGGGAGCTGGTTCGGGTGTGGGGGTCTTCCATGTGGGCGGCCATGATGCTGGTCTTTAACGATACCGGGAGCCGGCCGGGGGAAGTCCGGGCGCTGACCTGGGAGGACATCGATGTTCAGAAACGGTTTATCCCTATCCGCAAGGGGATCGAATCCGGGACCGCCGGGAAAATCAAGGGAACGAAGACCGGGGTGGTAAAGGCGGGGTTTCTGACCGTCCGGACCGTTCAGGAACTGGACATCTGGCGGGCGGAATCCCGGCGGTCCGGGGACGGGGATTTTGTCTTTACTGCAGACGGCAGGGCGCCGCTGACCAACGCGGCGATTGTAAAGGCGTTCCGGCGGGGGCTTGCCGCGGCGGGGGTTGAGAACAAAGCCTGGACTCCCTACTGGCTGCGGCACAGCTTTGGGACCTACAGCCTGGA
>JAISBN010000154.1 GCA_031266175.1 Treponema sp.
ATCGTTATCACGGATTACGACTTTATCCCCGAATCCACACGGTGCCATACGGTATTCCAAATGCTGGAACAGGAAGAGCATTTTCCCTTTAACGATCTGATAGAGATCCACGTACTGAATCTGGAGCGGCTGCCGCCGGACGGGGAAGGCAGGCTAATGGACTGGCTGCGTTTTTTAAAGGCGGAGACGGAAGAGGAGTTTAAGATGGTAACGGAAAAGAATCCCATGATACACGAGGCGTACTGCAAACTGCAGGTGATGAGCGAAGACGAACCGGATGATCTACGAAGCGCGGCTAAAAGCCCAGCGGGACGACTATTCCCGAATGAACGGCGCCCGTCAGAAGGGTCTGCAGGAAGGCATCCGGAAAGGCCGGGAAGAAGGCCAGAAGGAAGGCCGCGAGAAGGGTCTGCAGGAAGGCCGCGAAGAGGGCCGGGAGGAAGGCGAATTGAGGGCCACAAGAAAAATCATCCTTGAAATGGGCAAAAAAGGCCTGGATATCAAAACTATAACCGCCGTTACGCAGGTAAGCGAACAGCAAATCAACGATATCCTTAAAGAAAAAATTTAAGCCGGCAGCTAAAAAAAGTTCCCCGGCAAACCGCAGTCCAGGAATTGGCATGGATGCCAATTCCTGGACTGCGTAACAAAATCCCCCCCCGGGGTGATACTGACAGAGCAATGAGCACAACAGCGGTTATGCAAGGAACAGCGCAAAAAACGGCCCCGTTTAGTTCACCTGCGATGATGGTGCGGTTTTCTCGCGGTTATTGCGGTATCGTAGAAAACACTGCATTTACCCCCCAACCTCCCGCATTTGGTGCGGTTTAGTACCATATTCTAGCAAATATTACATTTTATTACGGTTTCCTCATGTAACTTCCCTTTTCTTTGCAAAGGGCAGCTGGTTTTCGCCGTTACTCCCATCTTTTAACTCGTTCTACCGGTTTTTTTGCCGGTCCCTTCGTTCGAAGGGCTCTCCGAGCCGTCCGGAGGGCTCTCCGGATCATCTGGAGAGATCTCCGGGTCACGCGGAGAGATCTCCAAATCATCCGGAGAGATTTCCGGGTCATCCGGAGGGATCTCCCAATCGTTCGGAGTACTCTCCGAATCACCCGTATAAATGCCCGGGGCTTCCCCGGGTACTTAGCTAAGGAGGACCCATGTCCAAGGATTATGTCCCGAGGAAGGACGCCGATTTTGACGACTGGTTTAAGTTTTTAAGCCAGTACGTGACCCTGAAATGCTCCGGCTCCCCGCCGGAGTGGGATCACATTCCCCAGGATGCCCGAACAAGGCTGACCGCCGCCTACGCGGACTGGTACACCGCCTACAGCAAGACCTTCGGTCCCCGTACCGAGGTAGACACCCTGGCCAAAAACGAGGCTAAAACCGCGGAAAAAACAAACCCCGAAAGCGCGGACCGGAACAATGGCCCCGAACTGCCGCTTTGAGGATATCGCCGCGTACCACAATATCCGCCTGGCGTTTCTCAAGGCAATCCGGGGCAAACGGTCGTCATCGGAGGTAACGCTGTTTTGCGGAAACATAGACCGTAATTTACGAACGATCCGGGACCGCCTTAACGCCGGGAATATCAAGTGGGGAAGCTGCCGCAGTTTTATCATTACCGATCCTAAAAGACGGATCATCAGCGCCGCCCCCATAGAAGACCGTATCATCCACCACGCCATCATGAACATTCTGGAACCCCTGTTTGAACGGCAGATGATGTACCATACCCATGCGGCGGTGCAATACGCTTTTTCAAAAAGCAAAGGATTCCCCTGGTTTTTGAAACTGGACGTACGGAAATATTTTGATTCCATTGGCCACGCCGTCGTAAAGCGGCTGCTGACCCGGCTTGTCAAAGACAAAAACATACGGTGTTTGTTGTTCAGTATCATAGACAGTTATGAGACCGCGCCGGACAGGGGCCTGCCCATCGGGAACCTGACCAGCCAGTTTTTCGCGAACCTCTATCTTTCATCACTGGATCATTACATTCTTGAACAGGTAAAACCATGCGCCTATATACGGTATTATGGACGACTTTGTGCTCTGGGGCCTGAGCAGGGGATATTTGAAGGGTCTCTTGCCCCTCGTCAGGGACTGTACGGCGCGCCGGCTGAACGTACAGCTCAAAGAGCCTGTTTTTGGCAGGACGGACTAGGGGCTGCCCTTTCTGGGCTTTTTGATAAAGCAGCGAGGTATATTCCTGCTCCGCACGTCAAAGCAGAGAATGATACGGCGCATAGGGGCGATAAAAAAAGAATTGGCTGGGGATATTACCGAAGAAGCCGCCGCGGGGCGGATAAGCAGCGTGTACGCGGCGGTGCGGTTTGCACGGACCCGGCGGTTCCGGGTAAAGTTATGGTATGGGAACGGCTTGGCAAACAAAGTTTGCGGGCACGAACCGGTAGTCCGGGGGCTCCCCCGCGAACCGGTGAACGGGTTCTTGCTGGAACAACAATGCGTCCAACTGCGCGGTTGCCAACCGGAACAACACCAACCCTGACAATCGGAGCGATAACCTTGGTTTCCGGGTGGCCCGCCCCTGAATCCCGCGAAGGCGTAAGTCTTTGTTGATCAAAGCAGCGTTGCGGAACAAAGCCGTTTCCGGCGGTCCGTCCAACGGCCCGCAAAAAATGAGTAATGCCCTTATGCCGTTACCGGGGCCGTAAGCCCGCCGGGAAAGCTTAGGGGCGTTTTTTTGCGCGGCCCATGGCGCCTAAAGCAGGGGCGGGAGCAATTCCAAATTCAAAAATAACCACGGACCAACACGGACCAACACGGACAAAGGCAAGGATTTGGAACCAAAGTCCGTGTTTGTCCGTGTGGGCGAACCGAAGGTTCGTTGTGGTTAAATTCGTGAGGTAGGGGCGGTCCACCACATTGTATAATTATGCAAAAATATGCAATACTGGGCCATGGATTTGAAGGAACTGGAGGAAACCGCCCAGCTTGCCCATCTTAACGTGAGCAGGGAAGAGCTGGCCGCGGCCCTTCCCGCGTTTGAACAAATGCTGGGGTTTTTTGCCGCCATGCAGGGCGCCGACGACGATGCCGCGGCCTTTGGTTCCCGCGCCGGGGCCTTACCGCGGGCCGGTGCCGGACAGGCCGCGGGGGCCCGCCTGGTGGGGGCGGATCACTTCCGGGGCGATAAGGATACCGTTCCCGGCGCGGGTGGCGCGGCGGATCTGAACGAACAGATGCTGAACAACGCGGGGGAACGGGACGGCCGTTTTATCCTTATCCCCAACGTGTTGTGATTATAAACCGCCGGAACGGTTTTTGGGTTTTGAAAAGCCGTTCCGGACAGAGGATGTTTTGATGCCCTATAAACCGCCGGAAGGCTTTGTTTCATATTGCCGGGGATGGGAAGAAAAGATCGGTGCTTTTATCGAATTCCGGCCCGGCGCGGCGGGGGCGGATGCTCCGCCTCCGCCGGAGGGTGAATCCGACAGCCTTTCCCTTCCCCCCGAGGCGAAAGCCCTTATCGCGGAACAGCCCTTTGCGGTCAAGGACAATATCGCCGTGAAGGGTTTTTCCGCAACCTGCGGATCGAAACTTCTCGCGGCGTTCCGCTCTCCCTACAGCGCCGCAGCGGTGCTCAAACTGGAAGCCCTAGGGGGCTGTGTTATCGGCAAGACCAACCTGGACGAATTCGGCATGGGATCATCCACGGATAATTCGGGGATCCAGCGAACCAACAATCCCTGGGACCCGAGCCGGGTTTCCGGCGGTTCCTCCGGGGGTTCCGCCGCGGCGGTTTCCGCGGGGATGGTTCCCTTTGCCCTGGGCAGCGATACCGGTGGTTCGGTCCGGCAGCCTGCGGCGTTCTGCGGGGTGGTGGGGCTTAAGCCGACCTACGGGGCGGTTTCCCGGTACGGCCTGGTGGCCTATGCGTCGAGCCTCGAGGGCATCGGTATCCTGGCGGATACCGCCGCCAGGACCAGGGCGGTTTTTGCCTCCATCCGGGGAAAGGATTCCATGGACGATACTTCCCGGGACGCCCCCGCGGCGGCGCCGCCGCTGTATAACGCCGATGGCAAAAACGGAGCGTCCGGCAAGGTGACCGGGGTTATCGGTGTCCTGTCCCCGGAGGCGGTGGCAAAAGCCGTTGCCGGTGCGGCGGGCGGCGCCATAAACGGCGGCGCCGGGGGCGCGGCTGAAGCGGCGGCGCGGATCGCCGCGGAGGCGGCGGAGCTGGAGAACGAAGTCCGCAGGGGCTTTGAGGCGGCCAAAGAAGGTTTTGCCGCCCTGGGATACAAGCTGGTGGATGTGGAAATGCCGGGCCTTAAATACGGCGTCCCGGCGTACTATACCATCGCCGCCGCGGAGGCCAGCGCCAATCTGGCCCGGTTTGACGGAATCCGCTACGGAAAGCGGCCGGACTGGGCGGAAAATCCCGACGACCTTATCGATAAGGCCCGGGCCGCCGGTTTTGGGGATGAAGTTAAACTCCGTATCCTTCTGGGAACCTTTGTACTCCGTTCCGGTTTTCAGGACCGGTATTACCTTCGGGCCCAGCGGATCCGGGCGGGGATCCGGGCGGGTTTTGAGGCCCTGGTGGGCGGTCCCTACGATGATCCCGCGGGTCCCGCTCAGACGGTGGACGCGATCCTGCTTCCGGTGTTTCCCACCAGGGCCTTTGGCCGGGGACCCAGTTCCCTTTCACCCTTCGCGCAGAAGGCGGCGGATCTCTATACCTGCTGCGCGAACCTGGCGGGGCTCCCGGCGGTGTCCTTTCCCGCGTCGGTGGAGGGGGGCCTTCCCGTGGGGGTACAGCTGCTGGGCCGCGCCTTTTCCGAAGGGCGGCTTCTTGCTATGGTGGAAGCCTACGAAGTGGTCCATCCCTTTCCCCATCCCCCGGGGTACAGGGCATTTTTTGGATAGGAGAAGTTTTTGACGTACCAGTCGTTTATCGGACTTGAAGTTCATATCCACCTTTTAACAAAGACCAAAGTGTTTTGCCGCTGCCGTTCCGCCTTTGGGGACGAACCCAACGCCAATGTGTGCCCCGTATGCCTGGGCTATCCCGGGGTGCTTCCCACCCTGAACATTGAGGCGATGCGCATGGGCTGTATGGTGGCCCGGTCTCTCAATTGTACTATCCCCGGGCGGACCTGGTTTGAGCGGAAACAGTACTTTTATCCCGATATGACAAAAAACTATCAGATTTCACAGTTTGCTTCGCCCCTGGGACAACAGGGCTATATGGAACTGGAAGGCCGCGGCCAGGCGGGGCCCGTTAAAAAGAAGGTGCGGATTAAGGAATGTCACCTTGAGGAAGACGCGGGCAAGATGATCCACACCGGCACGGTTTCTTTGCTGGATTATAACCGGGCGGGGGTGTCGCTCCTGGAGATCGTTACCGAGCCGGACATGGAATCCGGGGAGGAGGCGGAGTTTTTTATCCAGGAACTGCGACGGATAGTTCGTTATCTGGGGGTCTGCGACGGCAACATGGAAGAAGGATCCCTGCGGGCGGATGCCAATGTTTCGATTAACCTTCCCGGCCAGGGGCTGGGCAGGAAAGTGGAAATCAAGAACCTCAATTCCTCCCGCTTTGTCAGGCTGGGTTTAAACTATGAAATAAAGCGCCAGGGCAGCCTGCTGGATGCGGGCAAAACGGTAACCCAGGAAACCCGGCTCTGGAATGAAAACCGGGACGAGACCATGCCCATGCGGCAAAAGGAGAATGCCCAGGATTACCGGTATTTTCCCGAGCCGGACCTGCCGGTATTCTGCCCGGATGAAAGTTTCCGCGGCTCCGTAGAGAAATCCCTGGTGGAACTCCCCCGGGCCCGGATGAAACGGATGATGAACGATTACGGCCTCAGCGAAGAACAGGCGGAGCTTATCTGCGACGAAAAAGAGGGGGCCGATTATTTTGAGGCGGCGGCCCGCGAAGCGAAGCTGCTGCCGCGGGACAGGAATTTCCGGGGGGATGAAATTCCCCTGCGGATTGCCAACTGGTTTTTGTCGGACATCAAGCATATCCTTAACCGCGAAGGCATCGCCCTCCGGAACATCGCTTCTTTTAAGCTAAGCCCCCCGCGGCTTGCGTCCCTGATAGCGATGCTCGGCGCCGGACGGATCACCGGAAAGATCGCCAAACAGTGCCTGGACACCGTGATTGCCGAAGACCGGGACCCGGAAGAGATCGTCAAAGCCAACAACTGGGAACAGCTTGCCGATCCGGCGAGCATCGCCAAATCGGCGGAAGCGGTCTTCGCCGCCGAATCGGTTACGGTCACGGAACTCCGGGAACTTATTGCCGCCAATGACGCGGCCAAGGCAAAACGCCGCCGGACCCTGACGGCCTACCTTGTGGGTAAGGTCATCGCCGCTACCGGCGGCCGCGCCGACCCAAAGCTTGCCGGGCAGCAGGTTGAATTGCTGCTTAATGGCTGAATCCTGCCCTAAAGCGCGGGTCCGGCGGATCACCCGTCGGAGCCCGGCGGGAATTCATTTGATTATTTCCAGTAATTTTTCCTTCCACAAAGCATACCCCGCCGGCGTTAAATGCAGCTTATCGGTAAACAGTTCCGTCTTTAACGTACCGTCTTCATTGACATAATGGCGCCCGATATTAAGGTATTTGATGTTTAAGTGTCCGTCGTAGGTTTTGATAATCTCATTGACGGCGTTGTTCTTTACCGTGTTTTCATCATCCCTGCCGCTTCCGCTGGGTAATATCGACAGGATAATTATTTTCGCCGAAGGGGAACCGGCGTTGATCATTTCCGCAATTCTGCCGATCCCCGCGGCTATTGATACGGATCCGTTTTTGTTATTTGTTCCAATCATAAGGACCACGTATTCCGGATTTATGCCGGCGGGGAATTCCCCGTTTTCAAGCCGCCAAATGACATGCTGGGTTTGATCCCCGGTAAAACCAAGGTTGGTTATTTTATTGTTGAATTGCTGGTTCAGTTCTTTCCACGCGTTTGTCCATTCCCACCCCTGGGTAATGCTGTCGCCGATAAAAATTATCTTTTGATTTTCCGCCACATTGGCTATCCGGTTATTGTGCCTGTCTACCCACCACTGGGGAGAACGGTCCACGGGGACAATGGCCGGATCGGCGGAAGAGACCGGGGGAATCGGCAGTTCATCCCATTGGGGTATAGTGCGGCAGGACAGGAACAGAAGGACCAGAAAAACAGCGGGGAGATTTTTACGAAAAGAAAACATGGATCATACCTACCTTCAATGTATTTGAGTCTGTCTCAAAACCAATTGACCATGCGCGTGGTTTTGGGACGGCTCTTTAAAAAAAGATTTATCCCCCCAGCGCGGCGGGCTGAACAAGCATCCCCATTTCCCACTTTCCTTCAATGGTTGTGCCGTCCTTTGTTTTAAGGGTACCCTGTCCGTTTCTAATCCCCCCGCTGAATTCGCCGTCGTAGGTCCAGTGGGGATTGCTGCTCAGGACCCCCTTGCCCTCCGCCAGGCCGTCCTTAAACCCGCCGGTATAGACCGCTCCGCCGGGCCAGGTAAAGGTTCCGTTTCCTTCGGGAATGCCTTCGACCCAGTCTCCGCTGTAGGTCCAGCCCGCGGACGAACGAAAGATCCCCTTGCCCGTAACGGCAAAATTATCCAGTTCGCCCCGGTAGCTGCCGTTTTTTTCCGTGATCAGCGCTTCGCCCTGAACCTTGCCGTCCTTAAAAACGGCTTCGCAGCTCCAACCCTCTTTCGAGGTAAAAACGCCCCAGCCCACAAAGCCGCCGGTAAATCCGCCCGAGTATACATCGCCGTCCGCAAAGCGGATGTTTACCGGGCCCTCAAATTTGCCCAGTACCAGCAGGCCTGAATACGCATCCCCGAAGGAATCCCGTTCCCCCGCCAGTTGGTATCTGCCGCCGATGTACCCCATGGCGTATGCCGCCGCCGCCAGGGTAAAAACCGCGCAGATGCCCGCGAACAGAAATACGCTTATCTTTCTTAGCCGTTCGTCCATAACCGCCTGCCTATGAAGAAGGTTTTGCCTTTGCCGTTACCAGGGCATTCACGATGCACTGGGCGAAGATCCGCTTTGAAGCGGGATCCCCCATGTGAATATTGTCCGTGGACAAAAGATACTCAAAGGGTGAAATAGCCGCGTCCCAATCCGCGACGGTAACATAGGAATACTGCTTGGCCAGGGAATGGTACGATTCGTTCAGGGACAGGACGTTTTTGTTGCCGTGGCCGGTGACAAAAATAATTCTGTGTCCCGGCCCGATATTCCTGACAATGTTTTCCGCCGCCTCCACATCCCCCTGGATTTTATTGGTCGACAGCACCAGCACCACGTATTCGCCAAGCTTTCCTTCGGCTTTAAGGGCCGTTACGATTTGTTTACCCTGGACAATGTTGCGGTTTCCCGATGCGTCAATATGCGCGTTCCTTATGTAAGTCCTGAGCGTGTTGCCCCCTCCCAGAAGAACCGAGTCGCCGATAACGGTAATTGAGCCGAAGTCCGAATTCAGCGACCGGTTGGGAATGACCGGCAGCCATCCGATGGTGGGCCTGCTGGGAAGCCATTCGGTGTTTCTCTGGGCTACCGGATCAAACCGCAGCTGTTTAACGGATTCCGCCGCCTGGTACAGATCGTCTATGCTGAGAAGAAGCGCTTCGTGTTCAAAATCCTGTTCTATGGTGGTTTTGCGGGGCGCCGTACCGACCGTATACCAGCAGCCAAAAAAAAGCAGGGCGCAGAGGAAGGCCAGGATAATTCCGCCCGCGGGATTTTTCTTTATCCTGGGGGGAGCCTTTTTGCCGAACCGCTTTTCCACCAGTTCATTTGAAAGATACGCAAAAACCACGGTCAGGATCGCCGAGACCGCCACAATAACCGCAGCGTTTGGAAGCATGTCCCCGATGAAGGGGGAAAGTTTTGGTTCTCTGGGGAGCTGTTTAATGATGATAAAGAGGGGCCAGTGGAACAGATATATGCTGAAGCTCCGATTGGCCAGATATGTAAAGAAAGCCGGTTCCCGCCCTATGACGCCCTGAAGGCCCCTGAGCAGCGAGATAATTCCGGCGGTAAGGAGGGATACCGCAAGGATTCCCCAGCGCTGTACGGCGGGATCCTCAAAGTTTAGCGTCCGGGCCAGCAGCCCGATGCCTCCCGCCTGGAGCAGAATAAGGCATACCGGAAGCGCGGCGCCGGGTTTCCTGATAAACCCGGTAAATCCGCTCTCCCGGAAACCCGCGAAAAGGGCGGTGAGGGAACCTATCATCAGGGGATAGAAATGGGATTCGGTGGCAAAATAGGCCCGGGAAGGGTCCGCTGAGACGGCCGCCGCGGCGGCGGCCAGTTTTTGCATCACCAGATAGGAAGCCGCGGCCCCGGCGGCGGCCAGGACGCAGAGCGGAAGAACCGGACTCCGGGGGCGGTTGGATTGTTCGCAGAAGAACGCCAGGCACCGGATGACGGCGCCCCATACCAGGTAGTAATGGACATCCACGCCGAGGGTCCAGGTATGGAGAAAGAGATGGGGCAGAAGCTGGGCCTCGTAGGAGCTGCCCGTAACAATTTCGTAGTAGTTGGTAACCCAGCCCAGAACCGCGGCAGCCTGGCGGTCAATCCCGGCCCGGAAATCGGGGGAGATAAGCAGGCTTGCGGGCAGCATGAGGGCCAGCAAAAAAAGCACCGCCGGCAGAAGCCGCCGGAAACGGCGCTGGTAAAAATTGAAAAGCCGGACGGTACCGGTGGTTTCAAATTCATGGATCAGGTGGGCGGTGATAAGATAACCGGAAATCGTAAAGAAAATATCGACCCCCAAAAAACCTCCCGGGAGGGAATCGGTATGAAAATGGTATACCAGAACAAGCAGTAATCCGAAGATCCGCAAAAATGAAAGCCAGGGAAGTTCCATTACTTTTCTTGTATATACCATAAAGCCCGGTGTGTAAATAAGGCGGTTCCGCTGCCGGACGTGCCCGCGAAATTCCGCGGCCTGCGGACCACGCCGTACGTACGTGATGCCTCAAAATAAAATCTTACCGAAAGGCCGGATGCCTCATAATAAGGAATCTTACCCTGGTTAAATATACTCAAGGGCAGCAGGGGCGAGGGCCTGTTGCCGCATGAGATCCTTCCGGTGATTCAGTTCCATGAGCGCATCAACCGCCTGGTGTACCTCCTGTTGAAGGAGAACCGGGTTGTACTGTTGGTACCGACGCTCCAGTTCCGCCTTGACCTCCTCGGAAAGGTCCAGGGAAGCCATCAGCCGCTGGTAGGGGCTGCGGGGCTTGTCGTAGACCTTGCGCACTTTTGCACCCACCCGTTGCTTGTCAACGAGTTTTACCGTGGGCAGGAAATAATTCAAGAGGGGACACAGGGAACGGTAGAGACGGGCCAGGGCCTGGTGTTCTGCGGGGGTATCGAAACGGCGATAGCCCACATAGTCCCGGACGCAGGTGAAGTTTTTTTGTTCAACGAAACAGTTATCGTTTTTCTTATAGGGTCTGGTCCGGGTGAAGGTGAGGTGCTGGGTATCGCACCAGGACAGGAGGGTATGGTTGATGAACTCCGAGCCGTTATCGCTATCGATGCCGAGGAGGGAGAAGGGGAGGTTGGCGGAGATATTCGGGAGGGCTTCCATCACCCATTTTTGAGCTTTATTGAGGAGGGGACGAAGTTCTACCCATCCGGAACAGACATCGGTGGCGTCTAGGGTGAGACAAAACTCTCCGGAATCCCGGGTACCGCAGTGGTGGACGGTGTCGATCTCGAAGAAGCCGGGTTTTCGCTCATCCCAGGGGTAATGGGTACGGACGGGGATATGTTTTTTTAAGAGTTTCCCCGGTTTGGTACCGCTGAAACCATGGGGGGAGCGGTTTTTCCGGTCGTTTTTCAAGGCCCGGTCGATGGTAGCCGGGCTGATGCGCAAGAGCTTTTCCCTGATGTCGGGGGTAATACCGAAAGGGGTCCAGGTCTGGAAGTAGGGCATCTGGTCCCGGATAAGGGGAGCCAGGAGCTTTCCGCAACGGAACCAGAAGAAAGCCCAGATAGTTCGCAAGGACGTAATCACCTCCGGTCCGTAGACCGGTTTTCTCCCGCCTCCCTTCCGTCGTTTGGCGGTTTCCGTTTTCAGCTTCACCGGCTTACCGTCTACGGTGAGGAAGGTCTCCTTCCCCCACCCCTTCAGGAGGCTCAGGGCATATTTGCGATGGTAGCCGGTGAGACGGATATACTCGTCCAGTATCCCGGTTTTCTCTTTCCGGATTAACGCCTGCCGGTAGCGGGGAGCAAACTCCCTGGTCAAGGACTGTTTTTCCTGCATGGTAAACCCCATAAAACCCTCCGATCCCTCCATCGGCCGGGTTGGTGTGGGTAAGAATTTTATTATGAGGCATGGTCCAACTTGGGTAAGATTTCTTATGAGGCAATGCGACACATTGACGGCACTTACAAACAGTGCTAGAATAAACAGGCCGGAGGTCGCTTTTGATGTACAAGACACTGCTGGTTGTATTTTTATCGTTTATCAGTCTGCGCGGGTATTCTCAAACAGTTGCTTTTAGCACGGAAGTAAACCCTGACGGTACGGGAGTAACAATCACCGGATTTAAGGGAGACGCGGCGGAGGTAATTTCATACATATTATCATCGTATTGGATCAGTTCTTCCAGGGGAAATACCATAACATTTAGTATATACGGAAAAGCCCATCGGTGTAAAGCAGACGCATTGCCTCATAAAAAATCTTACCCAAAAGGAACCATGCCTCATAATAAAATTCTTACCCGCACAGACCCATCCGATGCAGGGATCGGAGGGTTTTATGGGGTTTACCATGCAGG
>JAISBN010000157.1 GCA_031266175.1 Treponema sp.
AGCCGGGATGGTTTTATTTGAAAATTTTTTTTTACTGCAGCTTTTTAACGCAGCACTATTAAATAAATTTCCCTTTTATAATTAAAGGTAATTAAAAGTACCCCCCCCCCCCCCCCCCCCCGATAGGAATACTAGGATTTATTTTGCGGAGGCCCCCGAAAAATCCCCTTCCCGGAACACGGAATCTCTTGACGGCTGCGTCGTCCGGATCGCGGACTGTGTAAGCCGGACCGGCGGCAGGGTTAATACCTGTACCGGCGGCACAATCATGGCGGACTGGGGTCTCCTTCAGTCCGCGGGCAGCTCCCGGGAAGACGCCCTCAACTGCGTTCGTTCCGCGCTTTTGATACGGGCGGTGCTGGGGGATTGCGGCAGGAACGGTCCGGGCTTCAAAGCCTTCATTAGAACCGGCTGCGGGATCACCACCGGATCCGCGCCGGAACAGGGCGGATCCCCGCAAAAAGCGGTCCTTACCGGCGATACGGTAAACCTGGCTTCCCGGACCGGGTTCCTGAACAGGGCTTTACATACGGATATTCTTATTACCGAATATACCTGGGAACTCATTAACGAGGATCTTATCTCAAAAGAGATGGGGGCCGCCGCGGTACGGGGAACGAAAAAACCGGTACGGATCTTCGCCGTGGTAAACATGAAGAAAAAAGCCGCGGTTATTAAAACCGGCGCTTCGGCGGTTCCCATCCCCGGCGCGGGAGCAGAGGGACCCCGAACCCTGGAGGAACTGCGGGAACTGTTGGGCTGACCGGAAGACCGCCGGAACCGTTATTCCTTGATGTTGTATTTCCGCCGGAACCGTTCTATGCGTCCCGCGGTATCAACCAGTTTCTGCTTACCGGTAAAAAAAGGATGGCACGCGGAACAAATCTCCACCTTGATATCCTTGACGGTGGAACGGGTTTCGATCACGTTCCCGCAGGCGCAGGTTATCGTGGTCTCTCCATATTTGGGATGAATCTTATCTTTCATAGTACCCTCTTATATCCTTAACAAACTCAAAACGGCCTGTCAGATAACCGGCATACACCAGCCGTTAATCAGCCGCGGTTCCCGTATTCATCGATTTAAGGAATGCTTCATTATTCTTGCTTTTCCTCATCCTGTCAACCAGGAGTTCGATGATCTCGATGTCGTCCATGGGGTTGATAACCTTCCGTAGTATCCAGATTTTCTGGAGTTCTTCTTCGGTAAGGAGGAGTTCTTCTTTCCGGGTACCGGATTTTTTGATGTTGATGGCCGGGAAGAGCCGGCGATCCGATATACGGCGGTCCAGGTTGATCTCCAGGTTGCCGGTGCCTTTAAATTCCTCAAAAATAACTTCGTCCATCCGGCTGCCGGTTTCGATAAGGGCGGTGGAGATGATCGTCAGGCTTCCCCCTTCCTCAATATTCCGGGCCGCGCCGAAAAAGCGCTTGGGCTTGTGAAGGGCGTTGCTGTCCACGCCCCCGGAAAGGATCTTTCCCGACGCGGGGACGGTCTGGTTATAGGCCCGGGCAAGCCGGGTTATGGAGTCCAGCAGTATTACCACGTCCTTCTTGTGTTCCACCAGGCGCTTTGCCTTTTCCAGGACCATTTCCGTTACCTGGACATGGCGGGTAGCCTGTTCGTCAAAGGTAGAGGAAATAACCTCCGCCCGGACGGTCCGCTCCATATCGGTCACTTCCTCGGGCCGCTCGTCGATAAGCAGCACAATCAGGTATACCTCGGGGTGGTTCTGGGTAATGGCGTTGGCTATCCGCTGCATCATGATGGTCTTTCCCGTCCGGGGGGGGGCGACAATCAGGGCCCGCTGGCCTTTTCCGATGGGGCAGAACAGATTGATGATCCGTTCGCTGATTCCTTCGGTTGCCGTTTCCAGGTCGAGCTTTTCATTCGGATACAGGGGAGTAAGGTTGTCAAAGGGGATGCGGTTCTGGGCCACCGTGGGATCATCATAATTGACCGTTTCAACCCGGAGCATGGCAAAAAAGCGTTCCTGTTCCTTGGGGCTGCGGATCTGGCCGTAAACGGTGTCCCCGGTTTTTAGGGCAAAGAGCCGGATCTGGCTGGGACTGATGTAGATGTCGTCCGGGCCGGGCAGGTAGGAATTCTGGGGGCTGCGCAAAAATCCGTAGCCGTCGGGGAGTATTTCCAGGGAACCGTAGGCATAGATAATTCCCCCCCGTTCGGTGTGGGCCTTCAGAATGGAAAAGATGACTTCCTGTTTTTTCAGGGCCATCATGTCTTCATGGGTGATATTGTAATTGGCCGCCAGTTCCCGCAGATCCACCATATTAAGCCGGATCAGCTCGTTAATGGAAAGCCTGGGTTTACCGTTGTCGTCGTTCCGGGGCTCCGGTTTGCCGTAAATGTCCGGCATGGAAGGCAGCTTCGGCATAAAACCGGCCTGCCCGGCGGGAACGGGAGCTTCGGTTCCGCTGACTTTTACAGTGTTCGTACCGGTGTTTACAGCGGCGTTTGCCGGGATGTTTTCGGCGTTTCCCCTGGAGGTCTGGCGGGGCCTGGTTTTTACCACCACCCTGACTCCCTCTTCTTCGTTCCGCTGTTCTTCGCTTTGATCGATCCCGCTTGATCCTTCGTTTTTTACCGTCCGGGATTTCCTTACATAGGGCATAGCCTACTCCTCTGTCAGTCGTTTGAGTATGTGTTCCAGCGCCGCCCGGGCCGCTTTTTGCCGCAGCTCGTTCCGGGGGCCGGTAAAATGTACTTGCTCCGCCTGGGGCGCCGCGTCCCGCAGCGCCGTCCCTATCCATACGGTCCCTACGGGAACTGACGAACCGTCCCCCCCGGGACCGGCCAGGCCGGTCACGGAAACCGCGGCATCCGCGGCGCTTTTTTCCAGCGCCCCCGCGGCCATGGCCCGGGCGGTTTCACCGCTTACCAGTCCGTACCGCGCCAGGGTTTCCTCCCCGATTCCCAGCATCCGCATCTTTGCCCGGGGCGTATAACATACAAAGGAACCCCAAAAACAGGCCGAGGCTCCACTTACCTGCCCCAGAAGGTCGGCCACCAGGCCCGCGGTACAGGATTCCGCCGCCGCCAAAAAAAGGGATCTTCCGGCCAGCAGCCGTATGAGACGTTCCGCCGTCCGGTCCGGTCCCCTATCCATGAGCCCTTTGCAGGTCCGCCTTTATATCTTCCGTAGGACGGGAAAAAATTTCTACCTCCCGCTCCGTACCGGTCATGCTGCACTGTCCTTCAAACAGAACGCCGTCGGCTATGCGCAACCGGGACGCGGCCACATCCCCCCGCACCTGGGAGCCGCTTAACATGTCTACCTTATCCACCGCCCGGACCTGGCCGCTTACCGAACCGTAAACCGTCAGGGAACTGACGGAAATATGATCCGCATCCACCGAGGACCCCCTGTCAACAATCAGCGCCCCGGTAGCCTCGATGGTTCCCCGGAATTTCCCCCGAATACAGAGCGTCTCCTTGAACCGCAGAAACCCGTCAAGGCTGACGGTATCGCCGAATACAATAACCTTTGATCCTTTTTTTCCCGGCTTCATCCCTGTTCCCGTAACTGCCGCCGTATCTGTTTTTCCAATATATTAAGGCCGATTTCGTTTTTCTTCAAGTTCTCCCACTCCGCCATGGCCCGTTCGATACGGGCGTCCAGGCCGGCAATGGTTTTCCGCACCATCTGGGATTTTTGTTCCAGTTCGTCCAAAAGCCCCAAAAGCTCCTGGTGGGCAAGCCCCTGGACGTGGACTTTTTTGACGGTCTCGTCCAGCGCGTCCATGCTCCGCACGAATTCCAGGACATTGTTTTTCATATCCGAACTCAGCTCTTCCGCCAGGGAAAGCCGGGATTCCCGGGCCACTATCTGGGCAAAAAGCTCGCGGTTCCTTAAAACAGCCCGGATCCGGGCCAGCACTTCGGAAAAATTAAAGGGCTTGGTGATATAATCTTCCACCCCCAGTTCAAACCCTTCTACTTTATCCTTAACGTCATCCAGGGCGGAAAGCATGATAATCGGAATTTCCTGGTATTTCGGATCGGATTTAAGGATCCTCGTCAGCTCCCACCCCGACATCTTGGGCATGATGTTATCCAAAATGATAAGGTCGGGGAAAAACTTCTTGACCATGGCGAGCCCTTCCTCGCCGTCCTCCGCCTTTTCCACCACAAAGCCGAGTTTTGAGAGCATAACTTCGAAGAACTCAAGATTGATAACTTCATCATCAATGATAAGGATCTTCCTGCGGGTATTCATATCATCCTTCCTGTTTTTATTATTCTTAGTATAGCCGGGATCGTTCCGATTAGCAAGACTACCGCGGCGGCCCCGGCAAAAACAATCCCCCACAGATCCCCCCAGAAGGTATAGAGGGTACGGGCGTTCAGGATGGGCGCCTCCGCGGAAAGGAAGGTTTCCGTAAAAGGTTCGGCCATGGCAAGAATTTTTCCACCCGGGTCCACCGCGCAGGTCTGGCCCGACGCGGTGGCCCTGACCAGGGAGCGGCGGTTTTCCACCGCCCGGAACACCGCCATGGAAAGATGCTGCATCTGGGAGGAAAGGCTTTTGGACCAGGCGTCGTTGGACAAATTGACAATCAGCTCCGCGCCGTTCCGGGTAAAATCCCTGGAAAGACTGCCAAAGCTGTCCTCAAAACAAATGGGCGCGGAAAACCGGATATTCCCGGCGCTTAAAACCGCCGCCTCCGTTCCCGGTTTCCAGAAATGGGTATTGGCATTGGTTAAAATCCTGTAGAGCCGGGGAAAGGTTTTGGCATAGGGAAAGTATTCGGTAAAGGGAACCAGCCGCATTTTCCGGTAGACCCCCCGGATCGTTTCCCCTTGAAAAAGCAGCGCCCCGTTATAGTCGGTCCGGGCCCAGATACCGGAGGCATCAACTTCCAGCCTGGCGTCGTCGTTGCCGATAAGATACGGCGGCCCCTGGGTCTTAAGGAACTCCATCAAATCTTTTACCAGAGGATACAGGGTGTCGTTGTCCCGGTAGTTTATGTGCCAGTAAATGCGGGGTACAAAGGCCGTTTCGGGCCACACCACCAGATCCGTATCCGGCGTCCCGGCCAGGGCGTCCCGGGATAAACGGATCAGAGTCCTCAGGTCCTGGCGGTATTCGGCGGCCCCCCCCCGCCAGGGATCGGTATTCTGCTGGATCAGGGCGACCTTTGCCGTCCTTTCCCCGGCGTAGTCCCGGGGGACCAGGCCGAAGGCGACGGTCAGCGCCAGAAAGGCCGCCCAGAGTACCGGGGAAAGCCGCTCCCGGCGGAAAAATTCCCTCCCCCCGGCGCACAGGGCCGCCCCGTAGACCGAGGGAAACACCACCAGGGCGGAAACGCCCCATACCCCGAATACCGACGCAATCTGAATCACCGGCAGAACCCGCCACTGGGTATAGCCGGTGATCCCGTAGGAAAACCCCAAAAAGCCCAGGGTCCGCAGGTACTCATAACCCAGCCAGAGGAGCCACTGGAGCAGATAACCCTTCCGGGGATAGAGGATCAGGGCCAGTTTTAAAAGGGGAAAGAGCAGGGCCATATAGCAGAGCTGAACCAGCGAAACCACCGTCCCCGCCAGGGGATCAAAGGCCCGGATCCAGGGAATAAAAAGGGAATAGGAAACAAAACCGTAGAGGGCCCCCCAAAAAACGGATGCCCCGAGCCCCGCCCTGCGGAGCGTCCAAAAAACCGGAAGATACGCGGCCCAGGCCAGGACCGGTATGCCTTCGGGGAACAGGGGGTTGGGAAAGGATCCGGCAAACAGCAGGGAAGCCCCCAGGACCGCGGCCGCGTTGATCAAAAAAGACTTAAGCGTTGAAATTTTTTCAACCCCGCCGGGGATCTTACTCAAGCTCCGGCTCCGGGGGAGGAAGCGGCCATACGGCCTGTTTAAGTTCCCTTCCGGGCCGAAAGACCGCCGCTCCGTGGGAGGTAACCGATACGGCTTCCCCGGTTTTGGGATTCCGGGCTTTCTGCCGGCCCTTGCGGATCCGGGTTTCAAAGGTACCGAAACCCCTCAGTTCCGCAACCGTTCCCTTGGAAAGGGCCTCTTTTATCCCCTCAAAAACCAGATCCACCACCGTTTTAATATCGTTCCGGTTTAGATTTGTTTTCTCGTATACCGAATCGATAATTTCAGCTTTCGTGAATTTCTTTCCGGCCATGCCGCCCCCGGCGTTTACTGAGCCGACTTCAGGGTATTGAACAGGCGCTGCATCCTGGATTTCTTGCGGGCCGCCGTATTTTTCTTGATAATGCCTTTCCGCGAAGCGGAATCAATTTTGCGGATCATATCCTTTAAAGCCGCTTCCGCCTCGCCGGTTTCTTTTTTACGGGCCAGAAGAACAAATTTCTTTGCGCTGGTCCTGACCGAGCTTTTAACCGCCTTGTTCCGCTTGCGGCGTTCCTCGCTTTGCCGGTGCCGTTTTTCCGCGGATTTGCCTTTATATATCAAAAAAACCTCCCAAAACCCCGCGCGGGGGCTTGCCGTCCAAGCGGCTTATTTAAAGTCCGAAGGCCGCCGTTCGACCCGTTTGCATTTTTCACATTCGGCCTGATTTTTTACCTTGCCGTTTTCAAAAATCGTCTTCATTTTGACTTCTCCGCCGCAGGAACAGAAAAATTTCTGGGTCGCGCTGGAGGTACGAGAGTTTTTACTGGCCTGAGCCATACCATGCTCCTTATCTTGCTGGAATTATATCTACTATGTTATACCCATACCGCCCCGGGATGTCAATAGTATATTTTTTTTGTCACATATGTGGTAAAACTAACTAATAAAGAATACACTGATTGCTGGAGGAGGATTAATGAGAATTACAACCCGGGGCCGCTACGCGCTGCGGGCGTCCCTGGCTCTGGCCCGGCTGCAGGATCATAATTCTCCCGTATCCATCAACCAGCTTGCCCAGGAAGAACAGATTTCCCCGGTTTTCCTGGAGCAGATTTTTTTTAAGCTCCGCAAGGCGGGGATTGTCAGTTCCGTCAGGGGCCCCGGAGGGGGGTTTCAGTTTGCCAAAACTCCGGAGGAGCTTACGATCCTGGAGATCCTCCAGGCATCCGGGGAAGAGCTGGATGTAACCGACTGCGACAAACATGCCAAGGTCTGTGAAAAAACCGGTCTCCGCTGCGCGAGCCACGCGGTATGGGAGGATATTACCCGGATACTCAAAAACTATTTGGAAAAAACAACCCTGGCCATGGTCATAAACCATGAAACCCGCCCCGTTTCGGAGGGCTAATATAAAAACCGTTCCAGATCTTCCGCAGCCCCGTTCAAATTCCTGAAACTCGTCTTTGTTTCCGGCAGGGAACCCAAAAAAACGGCGCCGTACTGTTTATGGAACAGCCTTCCGTCCAGCACCGCCACCGCGCCGTAGTCCCGGGAACCGCGCATCAGCCTTCCGAACCCCTGTTTAAATTTCATCACCGCGTCGGGGAGGGAAAGTTCCGCAAAGGCGTTCCGGCCCCGTTTTTCCAGCAGTTCCCGGCGGGCCTCAAAGACAGGGTCCCGCAAAGCCCTGAAGGGAAGCCGGCACAGAACCACCAGCCGGAGGGTTTCCCCCGGCGCGTCCACCCCCTCCCAAAAGGAATCGGTCCCGAAGAGGACGCTGGTTCTATCCGCCAGGAATACCTGCAAAAGCCGGTTCCGGTCGTCATCCCCCTGTTTCAGGCAGCGGATCCCCTCCTGTTCCAGGAGGGGGGCCGTCTCGTCAAAGGTGGTCCGCAATGACCGGTAGGAGGTAAACAGCACCAGCGCCGATCCCCCCGCCGTCCGGACCAGTTCCGACACCCCCCGGCTGACAAAGGCCTGATACCCGGCGGTATCCGGCAGGGGCGCGTCCGCGGGGACGATAAGCAGGGTCCGGCTGCGGTAGGGAAAGGGAGAGGGAAAGGCGGCGCAGAGCGGCTTCCGGTCCGCCAGGGCCGCGCCGGTCCGTTCCGCCCAGAAGCGGAACGCGCCGGTCCGGTCCCCGGCCTGCCGGGCCCGCTCCGCCGGGCCGGAGGAACCGGCGCCCAGGGTGGCGGAAACGCAGATCACCGTTTTGTGGACGTCAAAAAGGGCGTCCCGCAGGGAAGGGGCTATGTCGACCGGGGTAACGCTAAGAACGGCCCAGGGATCCCGGGCGTCCTGCTTTTCTATCCAGTAGACGTCGCCGGTTTCCTCCCCCCGGATCCCGTAATCCAGAAAGGCCCCGCAGATCGCCCCCGCGGAATCCAGCCGCCGGATGACGGCCCTGATTTCCCATACCGCCGGATCCTCCTGATCCGCCGCTTCGGTAACCAGGATAAGTTCCGGGGCCAGGGCCGAAAGGGCCCTCCGTAGTTCTTCCAGGGGCGGAAAGAGGAGGGCCGCGGCCCCCCTCCGTTCAGGGGTCAGCCGGAAAAGCCCCTCCTCCCCGCAGAGGGCCAGGGCTGCGGCGTCGGCCTTTTCCGCCGCTTCCCGGACCGCGGCGACGGCAGCGGGAATCCTGGGGGAAAGGGGGGAAACAAGCCGGACCAGCAGCCCCGATTCCCGGGCCCGGCGTTTCCGGTAGAGCCGGCCCAGGGTGTGGTTTATCCCGGTCCGGCTCCATTCCCTGGAAAAAAAGGACGTGGCCGCGTCCTCGACGGTATGGGCTTCGTCGATGATCAGCCTGGTATAGGGGGGGAGCACCACCGCCGCCTCATACCCCGCCCCCCCGTGGCGGGCCGCCAGATCCGCAAAGAGGAGGTGGTGGTTCACCACCAGAAGCCGTGAATCCGCGGCCTCCCGGCGGAGGGCCAGGAAAAAACACCGCTCCCGTTCGGCGCAGCGCATCCCCAGGCAGGTATCCCCCTCGCAGCATACCCTGGCCCACAGGCCGGGGGCGGGCAGAAAGGACAGGTCCGAGCGGCTGCCGGTTTTTGTCTGCTCCGACCAGGCCGTTACCGCCCGGAGCTCCTCGTATTCCCCGTCGTCCAGGGGCGGTTCCATCAGCGCCTCCGTCAGGCGGCGGAGGCAGAGATAATTCCCCCTCCCCTTGATCAGGGTATATTTTACTTCCTTCCCCAGGGCGGAAAGGACCAGGGGGATATCCTTCTCGTAGAGCTGCTGCTGCAGGGTGATGGTGGCAGTGGAAATAACGATCCGCTCGTCATTGGCCAGGGCGAATTCCACCGCCGGAAGCAGGTAGGCAAAGGATTTACCCACCCCCGTTCCCGCCTCCGCGGCGGCGACCGCGTCCTCGTTAAAAGCCCGGGTCAGGAACCGGACCAGATCCAGCTGGGCGTCCCGCCGCTCATACCCCGCCAGCCGCCGGGCGACGCCCCCCCCCTCCTCCAGGGCGGCGCAGAGCTCCCCGGCGTCCAGGTTTTTCCGCTTCCGCCGCCGGACCGGCTCGGCCGCGACATAGAGCGCGCTTACCTCGTTGTCGACAATATAGGCTCCCATGCCCCCCCGGGCCGCCCGGGAAGTGATGAGCATGTCGTTGTCGCTGGGGACCAGAAATCCCGAGGGATGGTTATGGATGAACACGTCCCAGCTGGTATCCGGGGAATAGCCGTCCTCCGGCTCCATGTGGAGGGCCAGCACCGAATCCCCGTTCCCCCGGGCGGTAATGCGGAGTTCCTCCACCAGCCCTTCCCCGTTACAGCGGCCCAGGGCAAATACCTCGTTCCCCCCGGCGCCGGCTATTTCGGTACGGAGGAGGAGCTGGGTTTCCGGGGTAAAACGTTTGTCGGCCCGCATATTCATCCACCAGTATATCAATAAGCGGGCCCGAAGGCTTCCCCGTGAGCCGGCGGGCGGGCTCTTGCCATGGACGCCGCTGTAACCACTGTCTGTCCACCAAAGGTGGACAGGGGTGCAGTTTGCTTTGCAAACTGCAAGCCCAAAAAAGCAGGATAAACACAATAATGGGTAAAATAACATGATGGGGTGCGCGGTTGTACCATAATCCGGCATCTGCGGCGGACCGGCGTTTTTGCTTGACAACGCCGCCGGCTCCTGTTAAGATGAATCCGAAATGGGGGATGCTTGTATGGCCGAGGGAAAAATCGTATCGCCGCCAAAAATCGGTTCCCTTATTCCCTGGCTGCTGTTTATTATAATATCCGGTTCCGTTGTTTTATCGATTACCAGTTTAAGGGTGGGGCAGCAAAATGAAACTACCTATGGTCAGGTATATAAAGATTTTGCGGGATCCTGGGGCGGCGAGATAAATATAATTCCCGCCGATTTTTATTTTGAAAATCAGGATTCGGAAAAGGAATATGTGCTGCCGCGGTCAATATTTATAAATTCAAACATACGGCTGGACAAAAAACGGGAAGGGTTGATCACCTTTAATTCATTTATTGTGGATATGGAAAATGAATATATTTTAAAAAATACTTCCGGTTTTCAAAATAATTTATTTATAAAATTCAACTGGCCGGAAAACTCAAATATAATATATGACTATCTGGTTTTCATTGCCAATCAATTGCTTGAAAAAGAATATAATATTGATGATCCGTTTATTTTACTTTCCGAATTTGGGCAAAATCAGGAAATAAAGATTAAGACAAGGTTTACAACAAACGGAATAGATATTTTCAGGTATAAGCTCGATGTGTATGACAGATATGTGATGCAGTCATTTAAAGCTATTTTTAATATCATTAGACTTGTTTAATAACCACAAGGATGTCATAATAATGGCATGAGAAAGAGAAAGAAGGCAGCGGATGCCAAGGTAGATCTTTTTAAACGGCTGTACGGGGTGAAACCTGTTAC
>JAISBN010000046.1 GCA_031266175.1 Treponema sp.
GGCCGGGAACGCGGATTTTGTTAAAACCGAAAACGAAGCGTTTATCAAAACCGTCGAAGGGTTTATCGCCAATTTAACGGAACTTCTTGACATTCTTGAAGAGAAGATACAGAAGCCCCGCAAGGCCGCCCCGGACCCGGACCTGCTCGCCCGGATTTGGGACGCCGCGGAAAATTACGACATGGGAGAACTTGACAGCGCCATGGAAGAACTGGAACAGTGCGTCTACGAATCGGACGCGGACCTGGTACCCTGGCTTCGGGAACAGATCGACAAATCCGAATTCGAAGAAATAATGGAACGGCTTATGTTTCTGCTGCCGGAAAAGATCCTGCCGGGGGAAGAGGAATTCCTGCTGGAAGAAAGCATCCTGCTGGATGAAGAAGTGCTGTTTATCGAGGCATAAAAACCGCGGACAGTACGCCGCTCAAAGTAGCTGAAAAAGGATTAAAAAAAATGAAAAACGGACGACGGATTATTTTTTTGGTTGACGACAATATGTCCAACCTGACAACCGGAAAAACCATGTTGAAGGAACACTACGACATTTTTTCCATCCCTTCGGGAATCAAGCTTTTTGAGATACTGGAAAAAGTAACGCCCGATCTGATCCTGCTTGACATCGAGATGCCCGAGATGAACGGTTACGAGGCGATACAAAAACTCAAAACGGAAAAGAAAACCCGCGAGATTCCGGTTGTCTTTCTTACCGCGAGGAACGATCCCGGCAGTGAGCTTGAGGGCTTAAACCTGGGAGCCACAGACTATGTTTCAAAACCCTTTTCGCCCCCGCTGCTTTTGAAGCGTATAGAAAACCACCTGCTTATGCGGAACCAGCAGAGGGCCCTGCGGGACTACAATGAAAATCTGCAGGAGATGGTACAACAGCGGACCCGGCAGGTGGTGGAGCTTCAGAATTCGATATTAAACACCGTAACGGAAATGGTTGAATTCCGGGACGACGTAACCGGGGGGCACATAGAACGGACCCAGAACTATCTGAAGCTTTTGGTAGACAAGCTCCTCTCCGAAAGAATTTATTGGGAAGAAGTGTCGGCCTGGAATCTGGAATTTTTTATTCCGTCGGCCCAGCTTCACGATGTGGGCAAGATCGCCATCAGCGACGCAATCCTTAACAAGCCGGGAAAACTCAGCCCCGAAGAATTTGAGATTATGAAGCGGCACGCATCCATCGGTGAAAAAGCCATTGAAAGGATCATGAAGACAAACTCGGACAACGACTTTCTCTGCCACGCGAAAATTTTCGCGGGGACCCATCACGAAAAATGGGACGGTTCAGGATACCCCAGGGGATTGAAAAATTCCATGATTCCCCTGCAGGGCCGGCTTATGGCTGTCGCCGATGTCTATGACGCGCTGATTGCCGTCCGGCCCTACAAACAGCCGCTGAGTCCCCCGGAAGCGGAGCGGATAATCGTTGATGGCCGGGAGAAGCATTTTGACCCCGTCCTGGTAGAGCTGTTCCAGGACATGGCGGCGCAGTTTGCCCGGATCGCCGAGCACTGCAATGCGGCGCTGCAGGACAGGGCCGAGGTCTTTCCCGCCCCGGCGCGGGAAAGCGCCTAAGCGCCGAGTGTTTAAAAAATAACCGCGAACCTCATCGAGCCGTAAAACTTTAGCGTCGATGGCTGTATTCCTGAGGTTTGGGGTTAAAAATTTGCTATTTTTCCCACACAGGGGGCCTTTGATCCCGAAACGCCGCCGTTCGGCGGGGGATTTTTCAACAAAAAAAGGTCCAGGGGATTGTTTTATCTGAAATGATAGAATTCTTGCATTGACAGAATAGGCTCTTCAGGATTATTCTTTTGTCGCGTAAATTTCTTTCGACAAAAGAGGGCAAAAGTGCCGGAAAAACTTGTTCACAGTAGTACACCGTTGGCGGCGGGGAACCAGATATACCTGGAGCGCCCCCGGATTGACCGCCTGCTGGAAAGGCAGGTACAAAATCCCGTTGTTATTGTCAATGCCGGCGCGGGCTGCGGAAAGACCCACGCGGTCTATTCCTTTGTCCGCAAATACGACGCCTTTACAACCTGGATGCAGCTTTCCGAACGGGATAATTCCGGCGAGCGTTTTTGGGAGAATTTTGTCGCCACCATCGCCGCCGCCAGCAAGAAGACCGCGGCAAAACTGGAGAAAATTGATTTTCCCGAAACCGACCGCCAGTTTGAGCGGTATCTGGAGATCCCCCTGGTGGAAGTGCCTCCCGTGGGGCGCTGTATCTTTGTGTACGACGATTTTCACCTTATCCACAATCCGGCGGTTTTGCGGTTTATGGAACGTTCCATTACGTCCCCCTTTCCCGCCATTACATCGATCCTTATATCCCGGACCGAGCCCGCCCTTAACCTGGTAAAACTCCTCTCCAAGGGGCTTTTGGGCAGGATTACCGAAGAGGATCTCCGCTTTAACCTGGAAGAAATGGCGGAGTATTTCCGAATCCAGAATATCACGCCTTCGTCCCAGGCGGTTTCTTCTATATATCATGATACCGAAGGCTGGGCCTTTGCCATACACCTGGCGGGGCTTTCCCTGAAAAACGCCGTCCCGGGCGCGCCCTACGTGCCCCAGGCCATGCGGTCGAATATTTTCAAGCTGATAGAAAGCGAGATTATGTCGGTCGTATCTCCCGGTTTGCGGAAATTCCTTGTGGAGCTTTCCCTGATTGAACATCTGGCGCCGGATCTGCTCCGGGAGATCGCCGCGGATATTTCCCCGGACCAGGACCTGATGGACGAGATGGAGCGGCTTGTCTCGTTTATCCGCTTTGACGTATACCAGAACGTGTACCAGATCCATCATCTGCTTTTGGACTATTTGAGCGGCAAGCAGACCGAATTGTCCGAAGAAGAAAAACGGGAAGTCTACCGGAAAGCCGCCGCCTGGTGCGCGGCCAACAATCAAAAAATTGACGCCCTCAACTATTATGAAAAGGCCGGGGATTATGAACGGCTGATCGGCGTGGTCGAAACCATGCCCGCGATACTGCCGAACCGGACCGCCCGGATGCTGCTGGAAATCATGGAACGGGCGCCGGCTGAAATGTACGACCGCATTGCCACGGCCCAGGTGATCCGCACGGGGCTTTACCTGACCCTGGAAATGTTCGACAGATCCCGGGAAGAACTGACCGCAGTTATCGCCAGGCTGGAAGCCCAGCCGCCCTCTCCCGCCACATACCGGACCTTGACGGGTTGTTACAATCTCCTGGGCTTTATCGGCATGAACACCAGTTCCT
Source organism: Treponema sp. (assembly GCA_031266175.1). Taxonomy (GTDB): domain Bacteria; phylum Spirochaetota; class Spirochaetia; order Treponematales; family Breznakiellaceae; genus JAISBN01. The sequence continues at coordinate 3,260 of JAISBN010000046.1, forward strand.
ATACCCGGGACTACGACTATACCCACTACTTTAAGAAAGCCCGGGAATATTACGAGTTCAACAAGTTTGAAGTCGGGCCTCCGATATCGATAATTGCCCTCAGTTCCCATCTTTGCCGGGTGAACAGCGAGGAACGGGGGGAAATGGAAAAATACATAGCGGCCATCAGCGCGGCTGTCCCCTATACCTCGGTTACCTTTGGGGGCTGCGCCCTGGGGATGGACGACCTCTGCCGGGGGGAACTGGCGTTTTTCAAGGGCGATATATCCGGAGCGGAACAATTTTTCCTCCGGGCCCTCCGCAACGCCCGGCAGGGGGATCAGTACGAAACCGAAAACCGCTCTCTCTTTTACCTCTTGCGGGTCCATCTTGCCCGGGGGAATCATGAGGCCATCGGGGATATATTAAACCAGTTGGAAGCCCAGCTCAATGAGCAATACTACCCCACCCGCTTTACCTACCATGACATTGTTACCGGCTGGTACTATGCCCATACCGGGCAGGAGGACAAACTGGCGCCCTGGCTAAAAAACGACTTTGAAGAAAGCGACCTCAATTCCATCGTTTTTGGCCTGGAAGTGCTGGTCAAGGCAAAATACCATTTCTCAGGAAAGCACTACCCCGCAACCCTGGCGGTTCTGGAAAGCCAGGGAACCCGGAACAGCCGCTGGGATTTTGT
>JAISBN010000066.1 GCA_031266175.1 Treponema sp.
TTTTATCCGCCCTGTCGGGTTTCGCCATCGCCAAGACGGCCAACACCGTCAAACGGTATCCCGAAAAGGGCCGGTAAGCGATGGTTTTCCGCCGCCACGGCCGCCATTTTTGCGCCTGTTTCCCCCGGGACGGGGAAACAGGCCAACAGGCGGGAAAAGTAACCCCCAAAAGCCGCGAACAGTTTGTGCTGGTCAGCAAACACGGCGCGTTCCCCGTTGTTTTATGCGCCTATACCCCCAAACCCGGACAGCCGGAAGACGAAGACTGCGAACTGCCGGACTAAAGGCGCGCCGGGAAAAGGCAGCGCGGATGTTTAAAGAAGCAATGCGGTAACGATATGGTACTTCCCGTCTATGTGATGAAAGCGATACCCGCCGGAACTATCCCGGCGGGCGTCCCCTGGGGCGTTGCCGCGAATTATCCGTTACCACAGACTATCCCCGCCTTTTCTCTGGGCGAAACCCAGATATCCCGGGAACTGTGGCAAGCCGTCCGCGGCTGGGCAACGGACAGCGCCCGGGGGGCGAAGCGCTACACCTTTGCCCCCGCGGGGGACGACCGTACCGGCCCGGCGGGTACGGACCAGCATCCGGTAACCGGGATAAGCTGGCGGGACGCGGTGGTGTGGTGTAACGCCTACAGCGAGGCCGCGGGGAAGCAGCCGGTATATTACCGCGCGGGCGCCGGTGATTGTAACGACAGCGCAGCGGTACTGCGGAGCAGCGAGGGTTCCCGCTGCGATTACGGAACCGGGAACGCGGAGCAGGCGGTGTTGGATACGGCAGCAGGCGGGTTCCGGCTGCCCACGGAGGCGGAGTGGGAATACGCGGCCCGGGGCGGCCTTCCGGGCGGCACGACGCCCTGGACCTGGCTCTACGCGGGGAGCGGCACGCCGGGCGGCGTGGCGGTCTATGCCGGTAACAGCGGTGGAGAAACCGCCCCGGTAAAGAGCAAAGCCGCCAACAGCCTTGGGCTGTATGACATGAGCGGGAACGTTGCGGAATGGTGCCAGGACATCATCCACGGGGACTGGAGCGCGTACCGGGTAACGCGGGGCGGCAGCTGGAACAGCGTTAGCGCCAGCTGCAGTGTCGCCGCCCGGCGCAGCTGCGGCTCCGGCAACGGAACGGATTATGTGGGGTTCCGGGTGGCTTCACGATAATCCGGCGGGGAGGCGAACGGTTTACGCCGTGCCCGATTGGGACTATACTCAAAGGGTGAAGCTTTTTATCGTGCCCTGTCGGACTGTGCACAATTCCATTTGTACGATTCCAGGAGAAAATAATGTCAAAAACAACGGAACGCTTAATAGGAGCGGTGGTCCCCGTAGGAGCCCTGCGGAGCGCCGAAAGTACCGGGGTCGGGGATTTTCTGAACCTGATTGATTTTGCGGGACTCTGCGCCGATATGGGCGTGGGGCTGATTCAGATACTGCCGGTGAACGATACGGGCTATGAAAGTTCGCCCTACAGCGCCCTTACCGCCTTTGCCCTTCATCCCCTGTATATACGCTTAAGCGCCCTGGAAGAAGCAACGGCGTTTACCAAAGAAATCGAAGACCTGGGAAAGCAGTTTGACGGGGAAACCCGCTTTCCCTATTACCGGATACTTACGGCAAAAATGGAACTGCTGCGAAAGATCTACCACGCCAATAAAAAGGCCGTTGAAACCGACGCCAGGTCCGGCGCGCTGGCCAGGTGGATAGAAGAAAATCCCTGGGTTAAGCCCTATGCCGTATTCCGGCGGCTTAAGGAATCGAACGAAGAAAAAAGCTGGAAGGAATGGCCCCTGTACCGCCAGGTTTCGGAGGGGGACATCCGGTTCCTTTGGGAAGACCCGGCCCTGCGGGAGGAGCACTTCTTCTGGGCCTGGCTGCAAAAAGCCCTGGACCGCCAGTTTGCCCGGGCGGCCAAGGCTATCCGGGGCATGGGACTGCTCCTGGAAGGGGACCTGCCCATCCTGATGAACGAAGATTCCTGCGATGTCTGGTCCAATCCCGACATTTTCCGCTTCGATTTATCCGCCGGGGCTCCCCCGGACATGTACAGTCCCCAGGGGCAGAACTGGGGCTTCCCCATTTATCACTGGGAAGCCCAGGCCCGGGACAACTACAGCTGGTGGAAGGCCCGCCTGCAGGCGGCGGCCAAATATTACGATGCCTACCGGATCGATCATGTGCTGGGCTTTTTCCGGATCTGGGCTTCTTCCCGGAAGGACAATTCCTCCATCCTGGGCCGGTATATACCGTCCCTCCCCGTTACCCGGCAAGAGCTGGAACAACTGGGTTTTGACCACAACCGGATAACCTGGCTCTCGCAGCCCCATATTCCTACCGGGGAAGTGTGGGACGGAATACGGAACAACGGCGGAGGTTCCGAAGAAGAAGTCGCCGCTTCCGCGGAGCGGAGTTTTTCCCTTGCCCTGGACCAGATTGGCAGCGAAGACCTGTGGCTTTTTAAGCGAAACATTACCGGAGAAAAAGACATCCGCGCCCTGGGGCTGAATCCCGCCGCGGAAACGGCGCTGATCCAGCTGTGGCATAACCGCCTTTTTTATAAAGACGACGACAGCTACTTCCCCGTCTGGTACTATCGTGAATCCAGGGCCTATGCTTCCCTTTCAAAAACCGAACGGGACGCCCTGGAAAAGCTGCTGGCGGAACACCGCTCCGGATCGGAAAAAATCTGGGAAACGGAAGGGAAAAAGCTGCTTTCGGTACTGACCGAATCTTCCCCCATGCTTCCCTGCGCCGAAGATCTGGGCGCTGTTCCGGACTGCGTTCCCCGGGTTCTCGGCTCCCTGAACATTCTGGGCCTGCGGGTTATCCGGTGGTCCCGCCGCTGGGATCAGGAAGGCCAGCCCTATGTACATTTTGACGAATATCCGGAACTGTCCGTTTGTACCCCGTCGGTTCACGACAGTTCTACCCTGCGGGAATGGTGGGATACCGAAGCGGACCAGGAAACCTTTGCGGGTTTTATCGGCGTCCCTTCGCTGCCTAAAGTATATAACCCCGGCACGGCAAAGATAATTTTAAAACACGCCGCCGCCGCCGCTTCCCGCTTCCGGGTTTTTCAAATCCAAGACCTGCTTCACCTTTCGCAGAAATGGTACGCCGAGGACCCCGCCAGCGAGCGGATTAACGTCCCCGGCACCGCCAACGAGTTTAACTGGACCTACCGGCTGCCCGCGTCGATTGCGGAAATCCGCTCCGACCAGGACCTGGTCCAGGTCATTCGGGAACTGACCGTCAACAGCTATAATTTATAGCACCGGCATGCTTTTTTGAGCATATATGCGTATACGTCCGTGATGCCTAAAAATAAAACCTAGTCGAAAAAGCGGATGCCTAATAACTAAAAATCTAGTCCAAATATAAAATGGTTCCACTGAGAGGCGGGACAAATGAGGCTGGATACGCGTAGCGGACAGGAAATCCTCAAAGCCAATTTTGAGGAGTATCAAAAGGCGACAAAAAAAGGGCGCAAGGAATTACTGGACCGGCTCGTACCTGTAACAGGATTGAACCGGAGTTATCTAGCGACGGCGTTAGGGAACTACAGGAATAAGGCGGTCAGTGACGGGAGACGGCAGAAAGGCGCGAGGAAGGAACGGTCCGAATGGAAGCGTGGCGGACGACCCCG
>JAISBN010000114.1 GCA_031266175.1 Treponema sp.
CAAATGTAACAGGTTTCACCCCGTACAGCCGTTTAAAAAGATCTGCCTTGGCATCCGCTGCCTTCTTTCTCTTTCTCATGCCATTATTATGACATCCTTGTGGTTATTAAACAAGTCTATTAAAAAAATATAGTTTGGGATTCCGGCTTTCACGAGACGAAGAATACTCTCTTTTTCCCATTTCCGCGACAAGTTTCCCTGTGGTTAAGTTATAAACCCGGTAATTCATATTTTCTGGGTCGAAACGCCAAAAACCAAACCAGTCTCCTGAATGATAACGCAGTTTTCTATCACAGTCATTTCCGGTTAACGCAAAGGTCATTTTATTGTCTTCGGTATTAAACAAAACAACCCTATCAAACCCGCCAAGTATTTCTACATTGTTTTTATTTATTATAAATGGCTTTCCTTCGCGCTTTTCTACAATAGCATATTTACCATTAAAATTTCCCTCTGTTTTATATTGTTCGGTAATCACAATCTCAAAAGTTTCTGAATTGACATAACCAAAACAGCCGTCTTTATAAAACGGCATTAAAGGAATGTCGAAAGATGTATTATTACCGGTTTTGTAAACCTGGGGAATAGTACAGGAAAAAAGCAATATGCTTCCAAAAAACACCGTGGTAATTAATTTCATGTTACAAGTACACTGTATAGATACAATAATGTCAATGGATCGCGCGGGCGCGGGCGGCCGGGAATTCCCGGTCCGCGGCGTTAGCGGTTAAACCTAAGAATTACCGCTTTCGGCGGGCGGTTTTGTCTTCGACAAACAGCTGCCGCAGGTTCCGTAGAACACGGTTTTAAGGGGATTGATCGCAAAGCGGTGATCTTTCATTACGTGGTCCGCCACATCTGTAAGGACGTCACAGTTCAGGTGGATAAGGTCGCCGCAGCTTTCGCACTTTAAATGAAAGCGTTCCCCGCATTCTTCGCCGCCGGTATACTGGTAACAGGCGCTGTCTTTCCCCTCAAGAAAATAGCGCCGTACCATGCCGGCTTCTACCAGTTTATCCAGATGGCGGTATACGGTGGTTTTTCCGATGTCTTCAAAACGGCCGGCTATCGCGGCGGCGGTAACGTGTTCCCCTTTTAGCGAAGACAGGTAATCCAGAATCTGAGCGCCCTGGCGGGTCTGGTAACGGGATGCGCGTCCCATGCTTTTACCATACCACCGCTTGTTCCCCTCGGTCAATTGATGTGTAAGGTAAAGCGGCCAATATGAAACAGAGTTTTATTTTCATATTGACTTTTTTCCCCGTCTTTGACAGAGTAAAAGCATGGCGGTACTTCTGGACTGCAAAGATCTTTCCTTTGGCTACGACGGCCGCTTGGCGCTTACGGGGCTTAACTTTTCGGTGGAAACCGGGGACCGGCTCTGCGTGGTGGGCGAAAACGGTTCCGGTAAAAGTACCCTCCTGCGGGGACTTCTGGGACTGCTGCCGCCCGCCGGGGGCTTCCTGGTAAAAAGCGCCGAGCTAAAAAGCGGGGACATCGGGTACCTGCCCCAGGAAGGTCCGCTACAGCGGGATTTTCCCGCCGCGGTGGGGGAAGTGGTCCTTTCGGGCAGACAGAACCGCCGGGGACTGCGGCCCTTCTACACCCCCGCAGACAAGGCCGCCGCCGCGGAAGCCCTGGAAATGCTGGACCTGGGGGGATTAAAGCGCTCCTGTTTCCGGGAACTTTCGGGCGGACAAAGACGGCGGGTCCTTCTGGCCCGGTCCCTCTGCGCGGCGGGAAAAATCCTCCTCCTGGACGAGCCCGCTTCCGGCCTTGATCCGGTGGTCCAGGAAGGATTATACCGTATCTTGGAACGGATCAACACGGAACTGGGGATTACCATCATCATGGTTTCCCACGATATCGAAGGGGTGCTCCGGTTTACCGCTCCCGCCGCGGGCGGGGGCAGAGCCGGAAACGTTCTGCATCTGGCGGGACGGCAGCTTTTTTTCGGCGGCGCCGAAAGTTACCGGGAATCGGAGCCGGGAGGGCGCTTTCTGGGCATGCACCGCCGCTGCCAAGGTATAGAAGGATAAGGGTATGTTTGTAGTACAGGATACTATCGTCAGTATGTTTTCATTTGCCTTCATCGTAAGGGCGGTGATTGTGGGATTTCTGGTTTCGCTCTGCGCCAGCCTTTTGGGAGTAAGCCTGGTTCTTAAACGCTATTCCATGATTGGCGACGGGCTTTCCCATGTGGGCTTCGCGAGCCTTGCCATTGCTACCGCCCTGGGCATGACGCCCCTGGCGGTGTCAATCCCCGTGGTGGTGACCGCGGCGTTTTTTCTTCTGCGCTTAAGCGAGCATACCAAGCTCCGGGGGGACGCCGCCATCGCCCTCTTTTCCACCGGCGCGCTGGCAATCGGGGTTATGCTTATCTCCATGACCACAGGCATGAATACCGATGTCTGCAATTACCTCTTCGGCAGCATCCTGGCCATGAGCAAGGCCGATGTCCGCTTAAGCGTCATCCTTTCCGCGGCGGTCCTTTTCCTCTTCGTGGTGTTTTACAACAAAATTTTTGCCGTCACCTTTGACGAAACCTTTGCCCGGGCCACCGGCGTCAGGGCGGGGCTGTACAACATGATCATCGCCCTCCTGACCGCGGTAACCATCGTGCTGGGCATGAGGATGATGGGCGCCCTTCTTATCTCAAGCCTGATCATTTTCCCCGCCCTTTCGTCCATGCGCCTGTTTAAAAGCTTCCGGGCCGTAACGGTATCATCGGCCCTTATATCGGTGCTGTGTTTCCTGGCGGGTATTGTCGTGTCCTACGCGGCGGCTACTCCCACCGGGGCCAGCGTGGTGTTTTTTAACATGATTGTCTTTGCCGTCTTTGCAATCCTGGGCGTACTGCGAAGCCGGCGGGGTTTCGCAAAGGCCGCGGCGATCCTGGTGGTCCTGACGCTGGGAAGCTGCGCCAAAGGGCCGGTGCTGAACACGCCGAAAAACGTTGCGGGAACCCGATCGGTGGAACTGCCCGCTTCCGCTCAAGCTGCGGAAGACCCGCTCGCCGCTTTCGATTTCTCCCCGTCAACAGCGGGAAATGACGTCATCAAAATAAAGGAAAAAATGTTTATCGCCCAGGTCAACGACGTCTACCTGAACCCGGAAGACTACCTGGGAAAAACCATCCAGCTGGAAGGGATATTCAAAACCGACAGTTATGACGATTTAAGCCGTCAGTTTTGTTTTGTCCTCCGTAACGGCCCCGGCTGCTGCGGAAACGACGGCAGCGTGGGCTTTGAAATCGCCTGGCCCGAAGCGGCGGGGATCAACAGCGCCGCGCCTCTGGCTTCCGGCCACAAATATCCCGGGCAGGACCAGTGGGTGGAAGCGGCGGGACAGCTTTCCGCCTACGAAGAAGAAGGGTTCCCGTACCTGTATCTGGCCCTGTCGTCGCTGGAAGTAAAAAACAAACGAGGCGCGGAATATGTAAGCCAGTAGGCGCTTCGTTATTGACGAACGGAGCGAAATCGCGACCGTGCTTGCACGGGCATGATCGAGCGAGGGAGGAAACGAAGGGTTTAATACCCCGCGGCTTGCCGCGGAAGCCGCCGCAGGCGCAGGGCTTGCCCTGCGGTATTAATACCCTTCATTCCCACTCTATGGTAGCCGGCGGCTTACTAGAAATATCATAGGTAACCCGGCCTATTTCTTTTACCGTATTGGTGATAACCGTGGAAATCTCGATCAGATCCTGTGAAGGGAAGGGATAGACGCCGGCCGTCATGCCGTCGGCGCTGGTAATCGCCCGCAGGGCCAGAACCCAGCCGTACTTGCGCACATCCCCGGCAACCCCCACGGAACGGATGGGAAGCAGCACCGCAAAGGCCTGCCAGATTTCGTCGTACAGGCTGTTCCCCGCGGAATTTTTACGGCGCCGGAGTTCCCGGATAAAAATCGCGTCCGCTTCCCGGAGGATGCCGCACTTCTCTTTGGTTACTTCCCCCAGGATGCGTACCGCCAGCCCCGGACCGGGAAAGGGATGGCGGCGCAGCGCTTCTTTGTCCACCTTCAGAAGCTTTCCCAGGAAGCGGACCTCGTCCTTGTATAACTTATCCAGCGGTTCGATGATCAGCCCCTCCTGACGCTTGGCCTCTACCAGGGGGCTTCCCACATTGTGGTGGCTCTTGATCACATGGGCCTTCTTACCCACCCCCCTGCCGCTTTCGATCATGTCGGTATACAAAGTCCCCTGGGCCAGAAAGTAGGTTTCCGGCAGGCCCAAACGGGCCACTTCCCGTTCCTGGAGGGTGATAAAAAGATCGCCTATGGTTTTACGTTTTGCCTCCGGGTCGCTTAACCCCGCAAGGGCGGAAAGAAATTCTTCTTCACACAGTACAATATGAAGGTGCCGGGCATCGAGTTTTTCCAGCGCCGCCTTTACCTGGAGGGTTTCATCCTTCCGCATAAGGCCCGTGTCCATATACATCAGGTGAACCTGATCCGGATCCAGCGCCGTCAGGAGCAGCGCCGCCGCCACGGTGGAATCCACTCCCCCGGAAACCAGAAGCAGCACCGGCGCGTCCTTTACCCGGGCCGCCAGTTCGGCCCTGACGGTTTTCATGTAGGCCTTCATGGACCAGCTTTTTTTGCACCGGCAGATTCCGAACACAAAGGACGACAGGATCTCCATGCCCCGTTCGCAGTGGGTTACCTCGGGATGGAACTGCAGACCGTACCAGGGCTTTTCCCGGTGGACCACCACCGCCGGATACCCGGTCTCGCTGGTGCCGGTTTCCAAAAAACCCGGCGCCAGGGTAGTCAGGGTATCGCCGTGGCTCATCCAGGCGGTAAAGGTTTCGCTCCGGCCCGGGGCGGGGCCTTTACCGGAAAGTCCGGGGCGGCCTTCCGAACCGTTCCGCCGGCCGGTTCGGACCGTGATCTTAACGCCGCCGTATTCCCGTTTGGGCAGGGGCTCTACGGTTCCGCCGTTGTCCACGTTCATCCGCTGAAGGCCGTAGCAGATCCCCAGCAGGGGAAGGCCGCAGCTGTATATCCGCGGATCCGGCACGGCCCCTTCGGGGGTGTAGACCGATTCGGGGGAACCGGAAAGAATGATCCCCCTAAGCCGGTTTTCCGTCCGGTCTTCCGGCCGCGGGCCGCCGGCTGTATTCGATCCGCGGACAGCCGCCGCGGCCAGCGCCTCGCCCAGATCCGCGTCGCCGGGAAGTATTTCCGTGTACACCCCCAGTTCCCGGATCCGCCGCCCGATAAGCTGGGTGGTCTGGCTACCATAATCAAGGATAAGTATTTTATCCATCACAATAAACCGTAAACCCCTCGGAGACCTTTCACGTTTTCCACGGGCTTTTTCTGATAATGGTGGCCTTCCGGTCATAGCCCACGGAAACGATGTCCACGGGAGTTTCGCAGAAGCGCTCAATAAACTCAATATACTCCATGGCTTCCACGGGAAACTCCTCGTAGGTTAAGCGGTCCGCCAGGGCCTGTTTCCATCCCCGGAAGGAACGGAGTACCGGCTTTGCGGCGTTCAGGTCTTCTATGGAAGCGGGAAAATCTTCGATCATCCTGTCCCCGATGCGGTAGGCGACGCAGGCTTTGATTTCACCCAGGGCATCGTAGACATCCAGGTGGGTCATTACCAGGGTGTCGATGGAATTGGTAAAGCAGGTGTAGCGCAGGGCCACCAGGTCCAGGTAACCGCAGCGCCGGGGCCGGCCGGTGGTAACGCCGTATTCCCGGCCCGTATCCCGGACAAAGCGGCACAGCTCGTCTTCCGAGTCCGTGTCAAACTCGCTGGGGAAAGGGCCGTTCCCCACCCGGGTGGAATATGCCTTGAACACCCCCAGCACCTTGTCCAGCGCCCGGGGACCGACACAGCCGCCGACGGCCGCGCCCGCGGCGCAGGACATGCCGCTGGATACATACGGGTAGGTTCCGTTGTCAAGATCCAGCAGCGCCCCCTGGGCGCCCTCAAAAAGGACCTGGGCGTTCTTGCGGTGCTTCAGGAACGAGGCCAGGTCCACCGTCATGGCCTTAAGCCGCTCCGTGTAGGGGGCAAGAAAGTCCCGGTCTTCCTTTTCCAAATCGTTTATCCTTTCCTTCCAGGAAAGATCGGCAAACCGTATGCCGTCCCGGTCGCTTTTCATGGAATAGGTAATGCCGATGCCCCGGCCGGTGGTGCCGATGGGCTTTTTGCGGGCCCCGTCCCGTTCCTGGTCGATGTTGATATACCGGGGAAGGACGATGTGGGCCCGGTCGGAAATAAAAACCCTGCCCATGGTATCGATACCCCGGTCGTTGAGCATTTCCAGTTCGCTGAACAGGGCTTTTGGGTCGATCACCATCCCCGCGCCCAAAATAACGGTTTTATCGGGATAAAGAATCCCCGAAGGGATCAAGTGAAGGGCATATTCCTCGCTGCCGATGACGATGGTATGCCCCGCGTTGGCTCCCCCGGAAAACCGGACAATGATCTGGGCGTCGCCAGCCAGATAATCAACAATCTTTCCCTTGCCTTCGTCACCCCACTGGGCGCCGATTACCACTACTTTCATGAATTATCCTTACCGCAAAGAATACCATTACTTTATCACAGCGGCCCTGGTTTACCAAGGCGTTCTTTGGGCGCTGACTAATGAAGGAACGGGACATTGAATTGAAAGCCTGTTTTTGCGATAATAGGGCTATGGGTTTGCTGGATAAGCTGATAGGACTTCTCTCCGGGGGCGGCGATCCTGAGGCGGCTAAGAAAAAGCGTGTGCGCCAGGTAGCCAGGGAGCTGGGGGCCAGCAAATACTCCAGGTTCTATAGAGTTAAGGGCGAAGAACTGGAAGGGGCCTTTGCCAAGTTCCTCTACGATATTTATAAGCTTATCTCCCCCGCCCAGGTATTTCTCCAGAACGCCGCCAAGTCGGAACAGCTTAAAGAGATTACCGTGGACGCCTTTCTGGATAAGGAGCTCAAAGCCCTAAAGGCGGGATTGAGCGCGACGGCCATTCAGGAAAAGGCAAAGACCGTCCCCGTCAAGGATCTTTCCGCCGCGGTTAAACGGGACCTGTCCGCGTTTGTCGCGGGTTTTGACAGCGCCCGGGTGAACAGCATCAACAACTGTTACAATACCATTATTGCCTTTGTGAACTTTGTCTGTTTTGATTTTTTCTTTGTCCTGAAAAAGTTTGATCCCGGCATCAACGAGCGGAATTTTACCTACCAGCCCCGGTTCCAGGGCATCCGGGCCGGGGAAGTAATAGATGAAATCAAGGATTTTATGGAATATTCCGCTTCGGTGGAGGAAGACCGGGACTGGAAGAGCGCCCTGGCGGTGCTTAAACAGTACAAGGAAGGGATGGATGTGGTTAATCCCGACCAGTGGACCAGAATAATCCGGCTTTTAAAGGATGTCAGCCGGACCCGGATTCTGGAGCTTATTGTCCAGTACACGCTCCAGGATCCCCTGTGGCAGTCCGTCGCCCGGCTGCCCGACGAGCGGATAGCGGATAAGGTGCTGGACGCCAAAAAGGCGGAAATAGAAGGGGCCGTCGGCAAGATCCAGAACGACAAGCGGAGCGCCCAGATCGAACAGCTGGCCAGGACGGTTTTTGGTTCCGCGGACGTGGAAAGACTGTCCAGCTATGTCAACAAAACCAACGAGCTCTTTTTAAAGAAAAATTTTGAGGGATTTACCAAGGTCGCGGGCCTGAACTACCTTAAGGCCTTTCTCCTGGATTTCGTTAAAAAAGAAATCCGGGAGCTCTGCGATCTCCTCCTTATCCGGGGCCAGTGGACCACCAACGTCCTTTCCCAGCCCGTGTCCGACGCTTACCACGAAATCATGGGCCTCTCGGACCAGCTCACCGTTTTTGACGACGCCCTGTCGGACAAGGGGCCCGACGGTTCCCGGCTAAAGCAGGCGCTTGTCAAGGTGGACCGGGACAGGGGCCAGGGCAGGTATATCAGGATTATCCTCAAAACGGTTAACAACAATGCCCAAAGGATGATTAACACCGCTTCCGCCAACTTGATTACCATTGGCCGGAATTTTAAAAACCTCCTGGAGGACATGCAGAAAAAGCCCTCCGAAGTAATTATGAACTGGAAAGAGCTGGAAGGCGCCTCCGAAGAGCCTTTAGCCAGGCGTATCACCAATGACTATAAGCGGATGTACTATTTTGTTCAGCTTATGCAGTTCTTTACCGGGCCCGTAGAAGAGGAAGAACCCCAATAGCTGTTGTAAGCGGAGATACCAGAATACCGCCTCTTCCCGATAATTTGTTCCGCGGGCTTTACAGGGTCATGGTAACCGCGCTGTTCGCGGCGTTCTTTTTGTCCTGCTCTGTCCTGGAAAACGTCCATAATGAGCTGAAGGCGGCTCCGCCCGAACAGACGATTCCCCCTTCCATGCCGCCGGAAGAGGCCGTTCCCTCGCTGCGAATTCTGGATTACAAAAACAGGGAAACCGGCGCGGCCCTGGCCCCCTGGCTCCGGGCCTACCTTTCCGGCGGCGTGCCGGGGGCCGAAGCCCTTGATCCCTACCGGGGTTCCTATCTTTTTGTCAGCATGATCCGCAGTTCCGAACAGGCGGTGATCGGCCAGTGGGTAAAGAATTTTTCCGTGGATCAGGATTTTTCCAGGCTGGCCGCGGCCCGGATCCGCGCCCGGCTGGACAAAGAGCTTGGTTCCCAGGGGCCCAATGAGTACTACGGACCAAGTTATGACGATGCCGTGCGTTCCGCATACCGCAGGGTTTTCTGGGGCGCCCGGAGGGAAAATGACTCCTGGATTCTGGGAAGTTCCGCGGAAGAAAACCCGGGCGCCGCCGAATACTGGGGCTTTATCCTGGTAAGTATCCCCAGGGACAGCCTGGAAATACAGATCCACGAACTCCTGGCGGGAGTTAGTGTTTCCAAACTTAAAGAACAGCATGAAGCTTTTGACACTATGAGGGAGTATTTTTTTGAACGATTTTAACGCGCTGTCCCCGTCGGTATCCTATGACCGTTACCTGGCCGGCCTGGAATGGATCGCCGCCATTCAAACTATTGCCGTTCCCCCGCTGACAAGCGTTGTCAAAATCGTAACCGGGTTTATTTCGGAATATGTTTTTTTACTGCTCCTGCCGGTTCTGTACTGGTTATGGGACGAAAAAAAAGCTTTCCGCCTGGGGGTCCTGGTCATTGTTTCCCTGTGGCTTAACGATATAGCCAAGGCTTTTTTCCGTATGCCCAGGCCCTTTCATCTGGAACCGGCCCTGGGGATGATCTATGAAAAGGGGTACGGTTTCCCTTCCGGACATGCCCAGCTTTCCCTAACCCTGTTTCTTCCCCTGGCTTTTTACCTGGCCCGGCAATGTACCAGGCCTTTGCACAAAGCGCTGGTGTGGGCCGCGGCGGGGCTGATGGTTTTGGCAGTCGGCTTTTCCCGTTTGTACCTGGGGGTCCATTTTCCCCATGATATTGCCGGGGGATGGATCCTGGGGGCTTTGCTGCTGGGAGCTTTCTTTTTTCTGTCCCCGGGGTGTTCCTGTTTTCTGCGGGCAAAGCTTGCGTCCCTGAGGGAAAAACTGCCCGCGGAATATTCCCGGGGGACTCCGCTTCCCGCTCTTGCGGCAACAGCCCTGGTTTCCCTGCTGATGAACGCCCTGAATCCCGGAAATGTGCTGCCCGGCGCTTTGTTTCTGGGGTTTTGTTCCGGCCATGTGTTGATGAAGCGGTACGCTCCCTTTAGCGCCGCCGCGTACCGCTGCGCTAAAGGGCTCCGGTGGGTTTTTGCGGGTTTTGCCGCGGCGGTTCTTGTGTATCTAAGCCTGAAGCTGTTTTCCCCCTGGCCGGTGGGGCATCCGTTTTATAAAACCTTCCGCTTTGTCCGGTATGCCCTCTTAACGTTCTGGATCAGCGGAGGGATGCCTCTGGTATTCCGGCAGAAAAGAGCCGGGACATGAGCGCCTACGGTGATACCGTTCCCATAGCCGCCCAGGCTGCCCAGGGCGCGCTGGCCCTGTTAAGGACCAGCGGACAGGGAGCGCTGGAATTGCTGGCCGGGATCTTTTCCCGTCCCCGGGCGCTGCTTGAGGCTCCGGGTAACACGGTAGTTCACGGCTGGATCCTTTCGGAACCGGTCGATGGCGCGGAAAGCGGCGCGGGAAAAATAGACGAGGTGCTGGTATCGGTGTACCGCGCTCCCCGGTCCTATACCGGGGAAGATGGGGCGGATATTTCCTGCCACGGAGGAAGCGCCGCGGCGGCCGCGATTTTGGAAAGCCTTAGACAGACCGGTTTCCGGGACGCCCTGCCCGGGGAATTTACCTTTAGGGCCTTTATGAACGGAAAACTTGATCTAACCCGGGCGGAATCGGTGATGGAACTGGTTTCCGCAAAAACGCAGGGCGGCCTTGAGCGGGCGGTACGGCGTCTCTCCGGTCTGCTGGAACAGGAAATCCGGCAGATCAGGGAAAGACTGCTTGAAGCGGTCAGCGCCGCGGAACTCTACCTGGATTATTCCGAGGATGAAATCGAAGTTTCCCCGGATGAGGCCGCGGGGCGTCTTCCCCGCCGCGAAGAGGCGGAAGAGGCCCTGCGGCGCTTGCGGGCCCTGGCCGCCTCTTACCGCCGGGAACAAATCTACCGGGAAGGGGCGTTGGCGGTGATTGCGGGAAGGCCCAACGCCGGAAAATCAAGCCTTTTCAACGCCTTGCTGAACGAAGACCGGTCTATCGTTACCGGAACCCCCGGCACTACCCGGGACTGGATCGAAGCGTCCCTTTCCCTGGAGGACATTCCCCTCCGGCTGGCGGATACCGCGGGCATCCGGGAAATGCCGGTTCCCGGGGAAAATCTGGAAGAGGCCGAAGCCATGGGCATAGAGCGAAGCAGGGAGCTGATCAGGGGGGCAGATATAATCCTCTATGTGGCGGACGGAAGCGCCGGATTAACCGGGGAAGACAGAAATTTCATCCGCCGCCAGGGGGAAAAGGTCATTCCCGTCTGGAACAAGACCGATGTGCGGGAACCCCCGGACGAAGCGCGCCGCGGCTATCCCCGGCTTGTGGCGGTCAGCGCCCGGACCGGCAGGGGCATGGCGGAACTCTGCGGAGCCCTTGCCGCGGCGCTGAAAGATTTCCCGCATATTTCCGCCGGGGAAGAACTGTTGCCCGCCGGGCTGGGTACCCGCCGGCAGAAGGATCTGACCGAAAAAGCGGCGGACGCCCTGGAGGAAGCCTTAGCCATGGCGGACAGGGAAGAACCGCTGGATATAATCGCCCCCTTACTGCGGGAAGCGTTACATCACCTGGGGGAGATTACCGGAGAAGTTTCGTCGGCGGACATTCTGGAAACAATGTTCAGCCGCTTCTGCCTGGGAAAATAAGCGGAAACGGCTGAACCTCAAGGGCGCGCGGCGGATACGATCCACTGCTTGCAATAACGGCGAAGGTTCAAAGCTCCGGCGATCCGGATCTTTTTCCCACCGCCCTGTTAAAAGAACGGAAACCCTGAACTGGGAACGGGTTCTTCGGGGTTGTCCACGGGTGTCTTTGCCGCAACGGGTTTCTTTACCGCTGTTTTTCTTGCGGCCGCGGGCTTCTTTGCCGCGGTTGTTTTTTTCGCTGCTGCGGGTTTTCTTCCCGGTGTTTTCTTTGCGGCCGCGGGCTTCTTTGCCGCGGCTGTTTTTTTTGCTGCTGCGGGTTTTCTTCCCGGTGTTTTCTTTGCTGCAACAGGCTTCTTTGCCGCGGTTGTTTTTTTCGTTGCTGCGGGTTTTCTTCCCGGTGTTTTCTTTGCTACGGCGGGCTTCTTTGCGGCAACAGTTGTTTTTTTCGCGGCGGCAGGCTTTTTAGCCGCGGTCTTTTTTACCGAGGATCTAGCTGCGGCAGGCTTCTTTGCCGCGGCTGTTTTTTTCGCGGCGGCAGGTTTTTTGGCCGCGGATTTAGCTGCTGCGGGTTTTCTTCCCGGTGTTTTCTTGACAGTTGCTTTTGCTTCAGGCATGATTTCTCCTTTAATAATAAAGTTGCTATTAGTGTATCGCCGCTTACAAAAAACTGCAAGGGTAAATAAATAAAAACTGAATTTTTTATTTATTTTTTGTATAGTCGTTAGTATGGATTACCATTGCATTGTTATCGGAGGAGGCCATGCGGGGATTGAAGCATCCCTTGCGGCGTCGCGGCTGGGAATGAAAACGCTGCTTATCACTCAAAATCCTGATCGCATCGGGGCAATGTCCTGTAATCCCGCCATCGGCGGTCTTTCCAAGGGTAATCTGGTCCGGGAAGTAGACGCCCTGGGGGGCCAGATGGCAGAACTTATTGATCAAACGATGATACAGTACCGTGTTTTAAACCGGTCCCGGGGACCCGCGGTACAGGCTCCCAGGGCGCAGGCAGATAAACTGGCCTATCAAAGCGCGGCCCGCCGGGCGGTAGAAAATCAGCCGGGACTTTCGGTAATGATGGATACGGTTGTTTCGTTCATCATTGAAAAATCCGTTTCCCATACCCATGTTCTGGGACGGATCGCGGGAGTATGTACCGCCAGGGGCCGCAGGATCGGCGCCGCCGCGGTGATCCTGGCGGCGGGAACTTTTCTGGAGGGAAAAATTTTTATCGGCGGGTACGACGCAAGAGAAGGCAGGCTGGGAGAGGAGGCGGCGCTGGGATTGGGAACTTTTCTGCGCGGCCGCGGTTTCCCCCTGGGCCGCCTGAAAACCGGAACTCCCGCCCGCGTTGCCGGTGAAACCATGGATTACGAAAAAATGGAACGCCAGGACGGGGAAAGGGCGATGTATTTTTCCTTTGATGGTGATCGATCCTTTGATTGTAATCAAAGCCCGGCGTCCGGGCCGGACCGACCCAATGTTCCCTGCTGGATCACCTATACCACTCCCCAAACCCACGAAATTATCCGCTCCAACATACACCGTTCGCCTCTTTACGGAGGAAAGATAACCGGCGCCGGTCCCCGGTATTGTCCTTCCATAGAAGACAAGGTAATGCGTTTCCCCGGAAGGGACCGGCATCATGTTTTTGTGGAAAGCGAAGGCCTGTATACCAATGAAATGTACCTTAACGGCCTTTCCAGTTCCCTGCCGGAGGATGTGCAGGAATCCTTTATCCACAGCATTCCGGGTCTGGAAGCCGCCCGGATTGTACGGCCCGCCTATGCGGTGGAGTACGATTATCTTGATCCCCTGGACCTTTATCCCTGGCTGGAAAGCAAACGGCTGGAAGGGTTTTTTTCCGCGGGCCAGACCAACGGCAGTTCCGGTTATGAAGAAGCCGCGGCCCAGGGCATTATGGCGGGAATCAACGCCGCCTTAAAGAGCCGGGGAGAGGAGCCCCTTGTGCTGGGCCGGGACGAAGCGTATATCGGCGTTCTTGTGGATGATCTTACCACCCTGGGAACCAGGGAGCCCTACCGGATGTTTACCAGCAGGGCGGAACACCGGCTCTTGCTCCGCCATGATACGGCGGATACCCGGCTTACCCTCAGGGGCAGAACCGTGGGCTTAATCGGCGAGGAACGCTGGGAAAGGTTCAGAAAAAAATGCGAAGCCCTGGATACAATCAGGGAGCTGTCCGCGGCGCGGAAAAACATAACCGCCGATTCCGGTGAAGAGCTTGCGGCCTTTCCCGCCGAATGGGTACAGCGGGTTATGCTGGATGAAAAGTATGCCGGCTATATTGAAAAAGAAAAACGGATCATCGCCCGGAACGAAAAAATGGAAAGGGTCAAACTGGCCCCGGAAACGGACTATGCTTCCATCACGGGACTTTCCTCGGAAGCCCGGGAAAAGTTAAAAACCGTGCGTCCGCGCACGGTCGGGCAGGCGGCCCGCATCCCCGGCGTCCGCCAGGGAGACGTGGCCCTCCTGATGGTACTGGCCCGGAAACGATCCGCGGAGCCGCTGCCTTAGCCCGGAGGCCAGAGCAGGGGACGGCCCCCCAAAACATGAACGTGGAGGTGATCCACCGTTTGGCCGCCGTCTTCCTTGCAGTTAATCACGAACCGCGCGCCTTTTTCTTCACATCCTTCGCCCAGGGCCAGTTCTTTGGCTTTGGCAAGAAGCTTTCCCAGCAGAACCGCATCGGCTTCCAGGATGGTGGGGATATGCTTTTTGGGGATCACCAGGAAATGAAGGGGGGCCTGGGGATGTACGTCGTAAAAGGCCAGGAGTTCATCATCTTCGTAGAGTTTTTTGCCGGGAATTTCTCCGGCGATAATTTTACAAAAAATACAGTCCATGGCTTTATTGTACGGTTTGCCGGGATTTTTGCAAGGGCGCGCGTTGCCTCAATGTTAAATCTTACCCTGACGCGGCGCGTTTTATCCGGTTATTCGATACAAGCGCCCCGCGGGACAGTGCCGTATATACATCAGACGGATTACATCAAACGGAGGCTGGTTATGATACGACACGTTATGCGGGCCCTGTGCCTGCTCGCGGCGGCCTTAAGCTGCGCGGGAACGGAAAGCCTGGGGGCCGAAGTCCCCGGCGCTTCCTACATTCCCGGCGAGTACTCGGGAAAGGGCCGGGGCAGACAGGGAGACATTGTTGTGCGGATCCGGGTGGACGAACAGCGGATTCTGGAAATAGAGGTTCTGGACCATGACGAGGATCCCTTTACCGGAGTTCCCGCCCTGGAAAGCCTGGCCGAAACGGCGCTGGAAGAAAATTCCGCGGACCTGGACACCGTGTCCGGGGCCACTCTGTCCAGCCGGGGTTTTCTCGAAGCGGTGGAAGACGCACTGGATCAGGCTCGTCCGGTACCCTGATAGCCCATGGCCGCGGTTTAATGTTTAACGACACAATATACCGATGAGACGATCGCCGAGACCAAGACGGTATCCCGGAAAACCATCCGCCGGACTTTAAGAAAAACGAACTCAACCCCTGGCAAGACCGGGAACGGTGTATTCCCCCGGCGAGTATCGTGTAGAGGTTCCACCGTTTCAGTTCAAAGAGTTTCACCACATCGGGGTTTCAGGCATATCCGCCGCCTTGACAATCATCGTTTCGTCAAACTTGTCGTAGATAACCCCTATAAGCCGTCCCGGAACCGGGCTTTCTGTTTTTCGGGAAGCATGTCAAGAATGTCGCCGATATAGTCTTCCGGCAGATGTCTTTTGTTATCCGCCGGGTTTACCAGTATGGATTGATACAGTTCCGGTTTTTCCGCGCCCGGCTGTCCGGTATATCCGCCATCTCCAGTTCCGTCGAAAAGAAATGCCGCCACCCGTGCATTGAAAGGTTCCGCCGCTCCCCGGGACGAACGAAAACGGCAAACAAGTTTGCTTGGTTTTTTCGAGATTGACACTGTTCATCTCTGCGACATACGGGATTCCGGGGAATTTTGCCTTACTCCGACGAGCCCCTACCGGCGGCTGATGTCTTTCCCGGACTTTCCCGGAGCGGCCAAGGCGGAACTGCGGCGGTGGTACCAACAGTACAACCCGGTTCTTCTCCGGCAGGAGATACACCGGGTGACTGGCGCCCTTATGGAACTGAGCCACCGGAAGGACCTCATGCGGCAGCAGTCCTTTGCCGCTGCTACCCTTGAGCATAGTTAGCCAGGGCAAGATTTTTTATTATGAGGCATCCGGCCTTTCGGTAAGATTTTCTTTTGAGGCATCACGCTGTGTTTAATGGAGCGTTTTGTGGTATGCTTCCGGTATAAATGAATCATATCACCATTGATGATATAGCCCTTGAAGCGGGAGTATCAAAATCTACAGTCTCGCGGGTGCTTTCCAGGCCCCATCTGGTTAAGGAAAAAACCCGGGAAAGGATTCTGGCGGTTATTGAAAAATATTCCTATACCCCCAATGTTCTGGCCCAGGGGCTGGCGGGGATGCCCACGAAAAATATCGGCGTGGTGGTAGATGAGTTTTCGAATAATTTTTATATCGATCTGCTTGACGGCATCGACAGCGTTATTTCCGAACATAAATATACCCTGCAGGTAATGAGCTCCCTGTGGAACCCGGACCGGGAGATTCAGGGGATCCGGTCCATGCTGAAAAACCGTGTGGACGGCATCCTGCTGGCCCCTGTTTCCTCCCAATCCCCCGCGGTACTGGAACTAAAAAAATCCGGCATCCCCTTTGTGATGGTAAACTGCCAGGCGGCGGATCCGCTTATTTCCTATGTGAGCTGCGATAACTACAAGGGCGGCGCCCTTTTGGCTGAGCACATCAACAGCCTTGACCATGAACAGATCATCATTGTTTCGGTGTTTGATCATGAATCGGTACGGGACAGAATCAAAGGCTTCGAGGATCACTTAAGAAAGGGAACGGTCAGCATCACCCGGTATTCCAATGCCAAGACCTACAGGGACGGCTATGACCTGGCCCCCGCGGTAGTGGACTACGACTCCATCAGGACAAAAAAGACCTGTCTTTTTATCAGCAATGATTATGTGGCTGTCGGCTTTATCGCCCGGTTCCTGGAAATGGGCATTGCCATTCCCGAACAGGCGGCGGTGGCGGGCTTTGACGATATACGGCTTTCCGCCCTGTGCCGGGTTCCCCTGACCACCGTATCACAATCGGTGCAGGAGATGGGCCGCATTGCCGCCCGGACGCTGATGGAAAAAATACTGCTGAACAAAACCGAACCGGTAAAGTATCTTATCGAACCCAGGTTGATTGTCCGGGAATCAACGGGCTTTTAACGCAGCAAATCTTTTTAGAAAGTCTTACGGGGCTTTTTACCCGCCCTCTCCGCTAAAAATAAACCAGGGTTTATTTTTAGCGCATAAAAAGCCTGGCCGGAGGCCAGGCTTTTTATTACAGAAAAAAACAAAGACTACAGTCTGGCGATGTTGGCCTTGGTTCCTACCGTACAACCGGAGTCGTCATCTTTCTTTACGGCTTTTCCGTTAAGCAGATCGATACCGGCCTGGATTCCCTTGGTACCCATGGCGGTGGGATTCTGGACCATCAGGGCAAGGATCGTACCGTCAAGAACAAGGGCCTGGTTTTCGGGGCTCTTGTCCCAGCCGACTACCACGATTCTTCCGGCTTTGCCGGCCTGTTTTACCGCATTACCGACACCCACAGTGGCGCCTTCGTTACAACCGTAGAAACCGGCCAGATCAGGATTGGCCCGCATAAAGTCGGTGGCGATGTTCAGGGCTTTCCCTTTGTCGCCGTCGGAATACTGGGTACCCACAATGGTGATACCGGGATAGCTCTTGGCAATCTGCTCTTTAAAGGCGTTTTCCCGAATCATCGTGGTGCCGGCGCCGGCCTGGGCGTTAACAATCGCGACTTTTCCTTTTCCGCCCAGGGCTTTTGCCAGGGTATCGGCGGCGGTACGGGCGGCGGCGGCGTTATCGGTACCGACAAACTGATCATAGTTGGAACCGGCCGGAAGCGGGGAGTCAACCACGATTACCTTGATGCCGGCGGCCCGGGCTTTATTAATCGAAGGAATCATGGAAGTAGCAAACTGGGGAGCTACCAGGATAATATCATACTTGGCGTTAATGGCATCTTCCATAATGGCGATCTGCTGGGCGGAGTCAACCTTGCCTGCGGGAGCCTGCATCACATAGTCAATCTTAAGCTTCATGGCCTGCTGCTGGGCGCCGCGGTTCAGTTTAAGCCAGTGAATATCATTGGAATCCATGGCGATAAACATTGCCTTGGCGGGAACATTCCCGAAGGTACTTTTCTGGGCGAACACAGGTACGGCCATAAGTACCACCAGCAGACAAACTGCGGCAAATAAAATTCTTTTCTTCATCTTTTCTCTCCTCTTATATATTTCTTAGGCGCTGCAACGAACGCCAAAAAGCCGGTTTAAACTTTGTCCCGGTTCCGTACCCGGTCAACAAATACGGAAGCTACGATGACAAAACCAATAACGATCTTCTGGATAAAGGGATTAACCCCGGTCAGGTTTAACCCGTTACGAAGGACGCCAATAATAAAGGCTCCTATAAATGTGCCGATGGCCGTACCTTCACCGCCCATGGTACTGGTACCGCCGATAACGGAAGAAGCCACCGCGTCCAGCTCATAACCATCCCCCGCGGCAGGGCCGGCGGAGTAAACGCGGCCCGCCAGAAGACAGCCCGCCAGCGCGGCCAGAAAACCGGAGAACATGTACACCATCATAATCGTCCGCTTGGTATTGACCCCGGAAAGGCGGGCAGCTTCAAAATTGCTTCCCACGGCATACACATGACGGCCCCACTTGGTTTTTTGCAGAATAAAACCAAACACAAAGACCGTTATCACCATAATAACAACGATATTGGGTATTTTGGGGACCCCCTCCGGTACAATGTGCCCGCCCAAATCCGGATCGTAAACGCTCCCGATGCCAAAGTTATACCCCACACCCATGGCGGTGAACGATTCGGGCATCCCGCTGATGGGGTAACCCTGGGTCATGCACAGAGCCAGGCCCCGGACCACCGTCATGGTACCCAGGGTAGCGATAAAGGGAGGTATGTTCCCGAAGGCAATCATGGCGCCGCTGGCCGCCCCCGCCGCAACGCCGGTTAAAAGCCCCACTAAAAGCCCAAAGAACATGGGAAGATCCGGATGGATCCCCACATCGGGATCGTGGACCATCATCATGGCCGCCACCATGGCGCAGAGGGCAATGTTGGAGCCGATGGAAAGGTCGATACCGCCGGTGATAAGGACATAAGTCTGCCCCATGGCAATAATGGCAATAACCGTAGTCTGCTGGGCAACCGTTAACAGGTTTTCCACGTTAAGGAAGTATTTTGAAAAAATGGAAAAAATCAACCCCAGGAAGATAAGCGCTATGGAAGCGGACAAAACCTGCTGCTGTGATCGGGACAACTTTCCCAAAGTGATGGCCATTATAAACCCCCGTAGTTAATATTGTGTTGCATAATGCAAAATTTTCTCCTGATCCGTGTCCCTGGTAATAAATTCCCCGGTGATCTTTCCGTTACACATCACAATGACACGATCCGACATACCCAGTACTTCCGGCAGTTCCGACGAAACAAACATAACCCCGATGCCGTTCTTTTTCAGATCATTGATGATGTTGTAAATTTCGATTTTGGAAGCCACGTCAATGCCCCGGGTCGGCTCGTCAAAGATAACTACCTGGGCGTTCCGCATAAGCCACTTGCCTACAACCACTTTCTGCTGATTGCCGCCGGACAGGTTCCGCACATACTGATTGATCCCGGGGGTTTTGATTCTTAAACTCTTTACCATGCTCGCCGTTTTTTCCCCTTCCAGCTTTTTCATGATAACACCGAACTTGGAAATAACATCCAGACTGGGCATGGTAATATTTTCCGCCAGGGTCATGCGCACGCACAGACCGTCCCGTTTACGATCCTCGGGGGCGCAAAAGAGGCCCATATTGATAGCTTCCGCCGGGGATTTGATCTTTACCGGCTTGCCGTTAAGGATTACCTCGCCGGCGCTCATTTTATCCGCCCCGGAAATGGCCCGGACCGTTTCGGTACGGCCCGCGCCCATAAGGCCCGCAAAGGCAAGGATTTCGCCCTTGTACAATTCAAAGGATACATCCTTTACCCCCACGCCATGGGGGGAAGAAAGATGCTTTACTTCCAGAACCTTTTCCCCCCGAGGGGTTTCGATCCGGGGGAATTTTTCCGTTAAGGTCCGGCCCACCATAAGGCTGATAATTTCCGGCAGGCTGGTTTCGCCAAAGTTGAGGGTCCGGACATATCTGCCGTCCCGCAGTATGGTTACCCGGTCCACAATCCGGGAAAGTTCTTCCAGCCGGTGGGAGATATAGATGATCCCCTTGCCCTGCTGCTTAAGCAGGGCAATAACGGAAAACAGATCCTCGATTTCTTTTTCCGTCAGCGCCGAAGTAGGCTCGTCCATGATAACGATCCTGGCGTTGAGGGACAGGGTTTTGCAGATTTCCATCATTTGCTGCTTGGAAACCGGCAGTTTACTCGTAACAGTGGCGGGATCGATCTCCAGATTGAGCTGGCTTAAATACTCTTTGGCCGCCTCGTTCTGCTTTTTTTTGTTTAAAACACCCCCCGCCACGGCAAATTCCCTGTTCAGGAAGATGTTTTCCGCCACCGTCAGGTGGGGACAAAGGTTCAATTCCTGGTGGATAATGCCTATTCCCATATGCTGGGCTGAATGGGGGGTTAAATCATGGTTGATTTGCTCTCCGTTGATGAACAAATCCCCGGAATCCCTGGTATACACCCCGGAAATTATCTTCATCAGGGTTGATTTACCCGCTCCGTTTTCGCCCAACAGGGCATGAACTTCGCCGGGTTTTAAATCAAACTGAACATCCTGCAGGGCAACTACCCCGGAAAAAGCTTTGTTGATATGCTCGGCCCGCAATAATTCTTCAGCCATACAACGATCCTTGTATTTGGAGTTATGAAACCGGTTTCATTCGTTGGCAACACACAATATCATTGTACGCCCGGATTCCATCCTTTGTCAACAACTATTTTTATTATTTTTTAACAATTTACTCCGGGGTCCAGAGCCTGTACCTGGCTTTACGGTAAAGTCCTTGTGATGTACGTATTGACCGTCATCACGGCTTCTGGTATAGTAACCCAAGCGCGGTCGTCGTATAACGGTATTACCCTAGCTTCCCAAGCTCGTGACGCGGGTTCGACTCCCGTCGACCGCTAAGCTGTAATTCCCTTGGGGACAAAGACTTAGCTCCATCGGTACAAGGTTTCCCGGCGCTATGGGAGCCGTTTTCTGACGAAATCAGGCAACTAGGCTGAACAGGGCCCCCGTGGGAGCCTGGGGGGCGGGTACATAGGGCATGGCGGCATTGGCGGCTCTGGCAGCCTTAATCTGGCCTTCGTATTTCTCGATCAGGCTGTTGATTTGGTCATCCGAAAACGCGGTATCCAGTTTAAAATCAGCCTGTTTTTTCATCTGCCCCAGCTGTTCGATAAGGACATCCAGGATCTTTAATCTGGTGATGGCCACGCCGCGGGTTCCCTCGGGGGCGGGAATGCCGGAAACATGCCTAAAATGGGAGTAAATATAGCTTGCGGGAGAAACCGGCAAAGACATTCTGTCCCCGCCCGAGGCTCTGAGAGCATAACCGATACCGGAAAGCGCGGAAGCGCTCTGTATCCTCATAACTGTCTCCTTGCCTTTATTTTCGGCGGAGGAAAAAAAAGTATTACCATAAATCAAATTTCCCTTGAAAATCCGCCGCTTGAAGGATATGATAAGGAACTATGCAGGTTCATGACGCTTCCATCAGCAGGTTAATTGAACGGATAGGCGAGCATTACAGGACCAATATCTCTAACCGCTTTATCCGGCCCGCCCTGCTTCAGCTTCCTTTTGACAACCAATCCTGGGACTTAATGGAAGATTTAACCGAAAAACCCCCGGCCCAGACCATCCACCTGGATGAGCTGTACCGGGAAATCGTGGCCGCCGCCCATTTTGTGGCTGTTGTCAGGCGGGAACTGGTTCCGGGGCTTCGGAGCCGTATAAACCGGGGTGATCCCGCATCTTCCGACAAGGTGCTTCGGGAAATGGCGGTGAATAATTTTTCCTCAAATCTTCAGGTTTTTGCCGATTTGGTCAACGAGCTTTTTGTTAAGCTGGTAGCCGCCGACAAGGCCGACGCCAAAAAACATGCCCCGCTGTATACCCAAATGCAGGAGTTGTCCAATGTCGGCCGGCTCCTGGTTGGCGGCTAACCAGCTGTCCGGGTAGCGCCCGGGTGTCCTGCGGATACCAGCACACCCGCAACCACTCACGCCTGAAATTTCCCGAAAATTTTTCGTAAAAAACAAAATATTTTCCCACTTCATTCGTCTACTAAAGTAAGGAGCCATAAAATGAATAAGATTTTCAAATTTCGGATTGCCGGTATGCTTATAGCGCTTACAATGGTTGCCGTTTTCGGCGTTGGGGTGCTGTTCTTGTGGAACGCCTTACTGCCCGGCATTTTCGGACTGCCGTTTATCAATTATTGGCAGGCGGCGGGATTGCTGCTGTTGGCGCGG
>JAISBN010000117.1 GCA_031266175.1 Treponema sp.
TTCATGTCTAACCCCATGTGGTCTCCCTTGATGCTAGGTAGAACCAGTTTAATTTGGGCTAGATTTTTATTATGGCGCACACACCCCTTTTCACTTAGAAAAATTGTGGCGCAATGCGCGCCCTTGAACCTTCTTTCCGCATCGATTATGATGGGTTTGGCATGTATAAACCCTACATAAAGCCGGTTTCCGCCGCAGCGCCGGATGTTAAACTACCGGAATCCCGCATTTCTAAACTGGCGCTCCTGGCGGCATGGGTTTTTGGCAGGCTCTACTTGTTTCTTTTTCTGGGGATTGCCAGAATTGTTCTGCGGAACGGAAAGCCTTTTTTTACCGCCTGCCAGCGGGCCCTGGAAGGAAAAAGCCGCTGTATTATCGCGTTCCGCCATCCCAACGGGGGGGAAGCCCAGCTTTTGATGTGGTATATCCTCTTTAAGCTCCGGTCCAGGGCCCGCCGGGCGGGGGTCCGGTTTTGCCGCAGGCCCTATGTTTCCTTTGTCTACGGATACGAAGTCGCCCGCTGGGGGGGAAAGCTGGCCCGGTGGATCATGCCCGGCCTGGGTTCCCTGCCGGTTCATCACGCAAAAATGGATTCCGCCGGGATGGCCCGGATTTTTAAGGTTATCTCCGACGGGCCCTATCCCCTGGCGATTGCCCCCGAAGGGCAGGTAAGCTATACCACCGAATCGGTTCCCCGGCTTGAGCAGGGCACGGTTCGGATCGGCTTTCAGGCCGCGGTACGGCTTGAGCATGAAAAGAAAAACTGCCCCATAGAGATTCTTCCCGTGTCCATCCATTTCCGCTACGGCAAGATGGGCCAGTGGTCCCTGAACAAGCTTATCCGCAAAATTGAAAAGTACACCGGCTTCGGGAAAGACGGTACGGGCTTTAGCGGACGCCTTGAACGGGCTAGGAATTTTATTCTGGAACAAAACGAAAAGCGCTACGAACTACAGCCTGACCCGGGAAAAAGTTTTGCGGAACGGGTGGACCTGATCATGGACCTTGCCCTGGACAAGGCGGAAAAGCTTTTGGGCATCAGTCCTAAAAGCAACGAACTGGTAGAGCGGCTCTACCATATCCGCCAGATCTGCTGGGACCGGATGATCATTCCCGGCGTAAACAGCCTGGACCGCCTTACCCTGCTGGAACGGGCGGTGACGGATCTGACCGCGGGCGAAGCCTGGCACGCGTCGCGGCACATGGAACTGGTGGACTTTGTCTGGTACTTCCGGGTACCCGTTCCCGGCGAAACCGATCCCCTCCATGTCAAGATCGAGTATGCCCAGAACCTGTGGGATTTTGCCAGCAGAACCATGGGCGGGGCCTATTCAAACCGGGTAGTAAATGTCCATCCCAAACGGGTACTTATCCAGGTTGCCCCGATCATAAACTTAAGCGTCCGCCTGAGGGAATACAAAAAAAATAAAAAAGAAGCCATCGCCAATGCCATGCGCGACATGGAAGAAGCTTTCCTTGACTGTATCGACCAGGCCGCGGAATACCAGATCTAGGGGGAGCCGTGCCCTGCATCAAAGAACTGCTGGTCCGGGGAACAGCCCGGCTGGCGCGGAACGGCATAAGCAGCCCCGCCCTTGACGCCGCCCTGCTCCTGGCGGAGGTTCTGGGCACAAGCCGGGAAAAACTCTACGCCGCCGCCGCGGATGTCGCCGTAAGTGAAGAACAAAGCCGCCGCTATGATGACGTTCTGGAACGGCGGATGGGGGGGGAATGTACCGCGTATATCCTGGGCCGCAGGGAATTTTGGGGCCTGGACTTTATCGTCAGCCCCGCGGTACTGGTTCCCCGGCCGGATACCGAAACCCTGGTGGAAGCGGCCCTCCTGAAAATCAGGACACGGCCTTCCGCCTCAGGCGTACCCGATGGCGGCGCGTCTGGCGGTGGCGGCGCCTCCGGCGGCGCTTTCTCCCTGCTGGATCTGTGTACCGGCAGCGGCGCCGTTGCAATTGCCCTTAAGCATGAAGCGCCGGACGCGGAGATCTGGGCCGCGGATATTTCCGCGGAAGCCCTGGCCGTGGCCCGGCTTAACGCCGGGCGGCTGCTGCCCACGGCGGGCAGTGCCGGGACAGACAACGCCGCGGCGGCGGGTACGTCAGACGCCCCGGACAGCGCGGCGGTGGTTTACCCGTCGAGGGCGCTTGTTTTTGTCCGGGGGGATTTGTTTGCCG
The DNA here is from genome assembly GCA_031266175.1 of Treponema sp. Taxonomy (GTDB): domain Bacteria; phylum Spirochaetota; class Spirochaetia; order Treponematales; family Breznakiellaceae; genus JAISBN01. The sequence continues at coordinate 2,190 of JAISBN010000117.1, forward strand.
CCCTTCCCGGCTCCGCGCCCCGTTTTGCCTTTATCACCGCCAACGCCCCCTACATCCCCTCCGGCGACATACCGCGCCTGGCCCCGGAGCTGTGGCGCGAGCCCCTGCTTGCCCTGGACGGCGGGGCGGACGGCCTGGACCTTATCCGGCGGATCATCGCGGAAGCCCCGCCCCGCCTGGAACCCGGCGGCCGGCTGCTGCTGGAAGCGGACCCTTCCCAGATGGAAACCATAGCCCGGCTTATGGAGGAACGGGGCTTCCGGGAAACGGAACTGTTTCGGGATCTGTCAGGGCTGGAACGGGTTATCGCCGGCAGCTTCGCTGACACCGGCAGCTATGCTGACGCGGGGACCTTCCCGTGAAAGCCGCCACCGTACCCGGCATCGACGACTTCGGCGAAAAACTCAGCGCCTATTCCCGGCAGGATCAGGCGCGGATCCTCGACGCCGTCCTGCTGGCGCGGGAAAGCTGCGACAACCTGCGGCGCCATCTGGATACCGCCGCCATACTGATCGAACTTAACTTGGACGCCGACGCGGTCAGCGCCGTCCTGCTCCGCTGCTGCCTTGGGTCCCCCGAAGCGGCGGCGACGAGTACGGCGGCGGAAACGCTCAAGCGCCGTTTCGGGAAAGAAGCCCTGATGCTGGCCGAAGACGCGGCCAGGATCGCCAACATCGCCGCCGCCGGCAAGACGGTACAGGAAGCGGACCATACCCGCAAAATGCTTTTCGCCATGGTCCGGGACATCCGGGCTATCCTGATTAAACTGGCGGACAAGCTCCACACCCTGCGGACCCTGGACGCTCTTCCCGGGGAAGAGCGCAGGCCCGCCGCGCAGGAATGTCTTGACGTCTACGCTCCCCTGGCGGACAGACTGGGCATTTCCTGGATCAAGGATGAACTGGAAGACCTCTGCCTTAAATACCTCAACCGGGACGCGTATGTCCAGATAAAAGAAATTGTCGCCCTTAAGCGAGGGGAACGGAGCGATTTTTTAGGCCGGATCCGGGAAACGATTGCCGCCGCCGCCCAAGCCGCGGGGCTTGAAGTGGAAGTCCAGAGCAGGGCAAAGCACTTTTATTCCATCTACCAGAAGATGCGCAAGCGCAACAAAGCGCCGGGGGATCTCTACGATTTGTTCGGCCTGAGGATACTCTGCCGCGGCATCGATCAGTGCTATACCCTGCTGGGCCTGGTACACCGGCTCTGGAAACCCCTGGACGGCCGCTTTAAGGATTATATCGCCATGCCCAAGCCCAACGGTTACCGGAGCCTCCATACCACCGTCTTCGTTCCCGCCGCCGGCGGTGAAGGTGATGAGGACAGCGGTGAGAGCGGTGACGCTGCGGAAACCGGCGTTGCGGGCAATATGCTGGAAATCCAGATCCGTACCTGGGACATGCACCAGACCGCGGAATACGGCGTCGCGGGCCACTGGCTTTATAAACAGGGAAAGGCCGCCCGGCGGGAAGAAATTTCCCTGGTAAACCGCATGAAAGGCTGGAAAGTTCTGAAAGAACTCCAGGCTTCCGGAACTTTCGATGCGGCCGGAACTTCCCCGCCGGCGGAGGATTCCGCAGATTCCCGGCTTTTGCTGGAAAACATCCGGCGGGAACTGCTGGGGAAGTTTATCTATGTCCTTACCCCCCAGGGCAAGGTGATAGAACTTCCCGAAGGATCTACCCCCCTGGATTTTGCCTTCCGGGTCCACAGCTCCGTGGGCGAACGCTGCCTGCTGGCAAAGGTGGACGGAATTATTGCTCCCCTGAATTCAAAACTTAAAAATACCCAGGTGGTGGAGATTGTCACCGCCTCCAATGCCAGGCCCAACGCCAACTGGCTGGGTTCGGTAAAAACCGCGAAAGCCCGGTCCAAGATCCGGTCCTGGCTTCAACGGCATGACGAGACATTCCTGGCCGTAAAAAAAGAAGAAAGCGTCCCGGCAAAAACCCCGGTCAAAACCGAAACCAGACAGGAAGAAAAACATGGGGAAAGCGAAAAACAGCAGGTGGTTCAGCAGAGGGGCATTTTTAAAGTCAAGGTAGATGATGAAAAGAACATGATGATCCGGTTCGCCAGATGCTGCAATCCCATTTTGGGGGATCCCATCGTGGGCTATGTGTCCCGGGGCCGGGGTATCATTGTGCACCGGCGGGGCTGCGGAAATATCCGCCATATCCCGGACTTTGAGGAACGGAAAATTGAAACCCAGTGGGAAGACGCCGGCCTTCCCCTTAAACGGTTCAGAATCGAAGCGAAGTACCGGGAAAATCTTTTTTCGGAGATCGAAGGGGTAATCCGAAAATTCCAGGGCCGGCTGGTGGAAGGCCGGCTTGACGAATCGGGAACCAAGCGCCTGACCGGATACTTTACCATGCACCTGGAAAACCGGGAGGATGTCCAGCGGGTTCTTAAACACATCAGGGGCATTCCCGCCGTATCCAGTATCCAGAGCCTGGGCTGACATGGTATAATGCCCCAATGAATTCCCCCCGCATAAAAAACGCCCTCCGCGGCCTGACGCTGGTATGCCTGTTTTACACCGCGGACTTAAACCTGTCCGGCTGTTCGGAACCTTCCGTACCGGAATCCCCCGAACTTTCCCCGGATCAGGCCCCCTCCGCCGCGGCAAGCTATATCACGATCATTGCCGCGGGGGATAACCTGGTCCACGATATTATCTACAACGCCGCCAGGGTAAACGACCCCGGGGAAGAAGAACAGTTTAACTTTGATCCCTGCTACGAACATATCAAACCCATCGTCGAAAAGGCGGACCTTGCCTTCGTCAACCAGGAAACCGTTCTGGGGGGCAGGCAGTTCGGCCATTCGGGATACCCGGTGTTTAACACCCCCCAGGACGCGGGACTGGCCCTCGTCAACGCCGGTTTTGACGTGGTAAACCACGCGTCCAATCATACCATGGACCGGGGCGAGGGGGCGGTGTTCGCCACCATGGACTTCTGGGACACCCACCGGGAAACGGTGTATCTGGGCATCTTTCGTACCGAAGAACAGCGAAAAACCGAACGGCGGATCATCGAAAAAAACGGCGTCCGGGCGGGATTTCTTTCCTATACCTACGGACTAAACGGCTTTACCCTTCCCGGGGACAAACCCTGGCTGGTGGGAATGATCGACCGGGAAACCATGCGGTGGGAAATTAACGAACTACGGCCCCTCTGCGATCTTCTGGTCGTGTCCATGCACTGGGGTAATGAATTCCGCCACGACGTAAGCGAAAGCCAAAAAGAGCTGGCCCTTTTTCTGGCGGAGCTTAAGGTGGATCTTGTTATCGGCCACCACCCCCACGTAACCCAGCCGGTGGAAGTCCTCTCCCGGCCGGACGGGGGAAAGCTGACGGTGTATTATTCCCTGGGGGATCTTCTTTCCCATACCCAGTCGGACTGGACGCCGGACACCATCACCGGCGCGCTGGCTTTTATCCGGGTCAAAAAAACCGCCGATGCCTGCGCCGTGGACATCGCGGGGGTTATTCCCACGGTCTGCCATTACGGCGGGGAACGAAGAAGCCCCTTTACCGTGTACCCCCTCTGGGATTATACGGACGAGCTCGCGGAAAAGCACTACAAAAACAAAATGACCCTGAAGTACCTGGAAGACACGGCCCGGCAAATTTTCGGGGTCCGGGTCATGAGCAGGGAACAGTTTGACCGCTACGCGCGGTGACAGACCGAGAAGAAGGAGAGTAGATATGGTACATAACCGGCGGAATTGTCCTTAATGGGCAAAGATGCCGAAGGGAATTACCGGGAGATGATAATTATTTTCTGTGTGATGGCGTTATGGACCGTGTCTTTGGAAGCTCAACTAAAAAAGGCCATATATTTTAATCAATCTTGATCACCTACATGATATGGAAGAAATGATATGGATGTTAAGGCAAATAGCAATAAGTATTTTTTTACTTTCATTTTTGCGCTTATACTAATTATAAAATCCTATGCCGGTCCGCTGGAAGAATACGAACAATTATTGTTACTTTTAAGAAACTATAATAAACCCGGTTATATACACTTAATTAACAGCGGGCAGGGTATACAATATCAGCGTGGAAAAATAGTAAAAACCGGGTCAAAATTAAGTTTTATTCCCCATGACAAAGGTTTTTTCCAATTCTACGATGCTGATAAAAAAGCGCTCTGTTATAGCAGAAATCTGAATATCACCATAAATAATGAAGGATTACTCTGCAATGATAGTGGCCTCCCCTTGTTCCCGAAAATCCGTGTTGATATTGACAAACCTTATCAGATAAAAGTTGAATCCGGGGAACTAAAAATAAAATATACCGATTTACCGGAAAAGCGGATCAATTTATATTAGACTTGTTTAATAACCATCTAAACCAGCCTGTCATAGTTTATGATACCACAAAATAAAGAATCCCCGCCGCAAGCAGCGGGGTATTGAAGATTTTTCCTTGAAATCTTTGCGTATGCGGGGGAACAAATCCCCCGCACCCCCAGTTTTACGCCCCAGAGGGGCGGGGAA
>JAISBN010000009.1 GCA_031266175.1 Treponema sp.
ATAACAAAAACAGGGAACGGACACTTGAGGAAACTGTTGACGGAATCCTCCTGGCACTATGCCCGGCCGAACCAGGTGAGCAAGCGGCTGGAACAACGGCGGGTGGGGACGGATGAACAAACGATCCGGTATGCGGACAAGGCGATGAAACGGCTGCATGAGAAATACACCCGGATGGTTTACAAGGGGAAATCGAAACAAACGGCGGTTACGGCGGTGGGCCGGGAACTGGCGGGTTTTATCTGGGGCGTGATGAGAAGGGCGGCATAACCGAGCGGAAGGAGGAACCGGTTCAAAGAGGAAGACGGCGGAATGAGTAGGGAAACTGCGGGTTTTGTACCCGACTCGATAAAGGGAAACCCTCGAAACTCCTATAGGGCACCGGGCGTGAGCCTGACCCCTGCTGTTAGGCTGAGGCACCCCCCGATGATTAGAATGTCATGCATTACCCAACATGCGAATATCAGGCTGATCATGCGTCGCGGACAGTTTCCCTTTTCATTCTGCTGTCAGGGTTTTACGCTCCACATGAAAAGATTGGAGTGATTACACAAAATTGTTGTAAGAAGGTCTTGACACGGCAGCACATCATATCAGGAGTTCGCCCGCGCAAGGGGAACCAAAAACCCTTTAGGGTTTTTGGTTTTCGGAGTTAGGGGCTTTGCCCCAAACTCCCCCCAGGATGCCTAGGAGTTTGCGCGAAGCGCAAACTCCGCAAAATCAAAACCGCTCCGCGGTTTTGATTCGCGCAAGGGATTGAAGCGGAAATACCGGAGGCTTTCCCGCAGGGAAAGCTGAGGAATTGGAGCGTAAAGCCCGGTTTTTTGCGGCAAAGAAGCGCCGCTTTACGGCGCATTGAAGAGCAAAAAATGCGCCCAAAAGGATCGAGAAAAGCACATGCCTCTACCCGGTCCCCGCCGGGTTTAGGTGCTGTCCCGTTCGATGATCGAGTGTTGGATGTAGGTAATCCGCCCCATCTTAAGCCTCCCGGACGCCAGGGCGTCGAGCATGAAAAGCGCCTCGGCTCCCATCTCCGCAAAGGACTGGTGCACCGTGGTAAGGCGGGGCCGGCAAATTTCGGAGATCTCGTTGTTGTCGAAACCGGTGACCGCGGTATCGGCGGGTACGGCGATGCCCATGGCTTGCAGCTCGGCGGTGCAGCCGCTGGCGATATAGTCGGAGACGCAGAGGACCGCGTCGGGGCGGTCCTTCATTTTGGCGATCCGCCGCCCCGCGTCCGCGCCGCCTTCGGGGGTGTAGTCCGTATACATAAGCATATCCGCCTTGAAGGGGATGCCCGCTTCCTCCAGGGCCGCGCGGAATCCCGCTTCCCGGCGGATGCAGAATTTGTATTGCTGCTCGTTGGCGCCGTAGCGGTTGGAAACAAACAGGAACCGCCGGCGTCCCCGGCGGATCAGCCGTTCCGTTAATTCCTTCATGGCCGCCCTGTCGTCGCTCATTACCGCCAAAAGGGGGTCCGTGTCGATGTACTCGCCGATTTGCACCAGGGGGTACTGCTGGAATTCGTTCCACAGGGCGCTGTCGCTGCACATATTATTCAGAAAGATGACTCCGTAGAGCGTTTCCCGGGGAATGGTTTTAAGCAGCCTAAGGGTGCGGCGGTAACTATCCGCCTCCTGCCCGGTAAGGGAAATGGCGAGGACGGGGCCGGAATCCGCGGCCTCCGCCGTACCGGCGATGCCCGCCGCCACGTCTTCCATCAACTGCGCCACCGAGCTTACCAGGAGGAGGACCTGGCGGCTGTTTTTATTTTCCCGGATCACGGGCTGGTATCCAATCTCCCGCATCACCTCCATGATGCGGGCGCGTTTCTGATCGGACACCATTCTGCTGTTGTTGATTACCCGTGATACCGTGGCAATAGAGACGCCGGCCCGCTGCGCCACATCAACTATGGTGGCTACGCGCATGGCCCAGGCATTCCCGGAGGTGTTCAATCATCGATGGTTATTTCCTGGCCGCTGCCGGTTTCCACCCCGGTGCGGCGGGGTTTGGGCCGTTCGCACGTGGTGGTCATCTGGTAAACCTGGTTGGTCTTTGCGCTTTCCAGCATACCGTGGATAATTTCCATGGCGTGGAGCCCCATGTCAAAGTGGGCCCGCGGCCGCCGGTTGTTCCGCAGCGCGTAGGCCGTGTCCGCAACGGCGAGGCCCCGGCTGTTATCGCAGTAACCGTGGAGCAGGGGCAGGGGAACCTTGTCCGGTACCGGCCGGTATCCTTCGCCGTTGTTAAGGCCGATATTTTTTTCCTCATCGACAACCGCTCCGGGGCGGTGCAGGGTTAAGGGGCCGCTGAACCAGTTCGGGTGGAACAGGGTCATGGACGCTTCGGTCCCCTGGACGCTGAAGCAGTCATATACCGACGCGTCGGAACTGATGAGGAAGGTCCCATGGACCCCGTTGACGAATTCCAGCGCCCCCGAGAGGGTGGTCGGCGTGTCCACATGGAAGGGCTCCCGGTATTTCGGATGGCTGGGGTTAAGGAAGAACCGGTCGGGGTCGATGTTGCCCCCAAAGCCGCTCACCCGCTTTACCGAGCCGAAGAGGTTGATCATGTTGTGCAGGTAATAGCCCCCCAGATCAAAGGGCAGCCCGCCCCCCGGATGCAGGGGGAAGAAGAAATGATCCGGGTCGAGATCGAATTTGTCCCCCGCCGGCTGGTAGCTGCAACTGACCACCGCGTTCAGGCCGATTGGTTTGCCGATAAAACCGTCGTCGATATATTTACGGGCCGACTGCCAGCCGCCGCCCAGAAAAGTATCCGGCGCGGCGCAGTACAGGAGGCCCCGCTTTTTTGCGAGTTCCGCCAGCTCCCGGGCCTCCGCAAAATTGACGGTCATCATCTTTTCGACGCAGCAATGCTTTCCCGCCTCAAGGATCTGCTTGCTCACCGCGTAATGGGCCTGCGGAAAGGTAAGGTTCACCACCAGCTCAATTTCCGGGTCCCTAAGGATCTCTTCGTTCGTCATTTTTTTGATGCCGAATTCCGCCGCCCGCTTGGCGGCCCGTTCCTGAATAAGGTCGGAACAGCCGATCAGTTCGGTGATCCGGAATTTGTTTTTCAGATTAGTCATATAGATATGGCTAATCGTTCCGCAGCCGATGATAGCGGCCTTTACAGGTTTTGTCTGACTCATGCAATCCTCCATGCGGTATGCAGTATTTTAGCGGAAACTGTGCGGAAAATAAAGTTTCCCCGCAGTTCTCCTACGATCTTGAAGCCGTCCGTTTATGCTTTCTTGAGTTTCTGCTCAAAGTAGCTTTGGGTGGCTACGTCCAATAATACGGCGATTAGGATAAGGCTGCCCTTGGCGATAAGCTGCCAGTTTGAATCCACCCGGGAAAGGTTGAGGGCGTTGTTGATCACCCCGACGATCAGGCAGCCGAACACGGTGCCCATTACCTTGCCCTTGCCGCCCTGGAGGGGGGTGCCCCCGATAACAACCGCGGCGATGGCGTCCATCTCCATCCCCTGCCCCGCGGCGGGCTGGGCCGAGGCGGCCCGGCCGGTCATGATGAGGGCCGCTATGGTCGTACACAATCCCATAAGGACGTAGATGGCGACGGTAACAAACTCGGTGTTGATCCCCGATATGCGGGCGGCCGGCCGGTTTCCCCCGGTAGCCACGGCATAACGGCCGAAGGCGGTGCGGTTGAGGATCACGTAGATGATTACCGTGGCCCCTATCACAATGTACACCGGTATGGGTATGGGGCCTAAGTATCCCTGCCCTAGGGTCTTAAAGGCCGGCGGCAGGCCGGTAACCGGGGAAGTGTTGCTGATAAGGTAGCAGACCCCCCGGAAGATCTGCCCCGTGGCCAGGGTGACGATAAAAAGGGGCAGCTTAAAACGGATGCCGATGATTCCGTTAAGGAATCCGCACAGGGCCCCCGCGCCCAGGCCCGCCAGGATGACCAGGGGGAAAGGGGCGGCGGTCTTGGACAAAAGGCCCATGATGACCCCCAGCATGCCCAGCATATAGCCGACCGAAAGATCAAGATTCCCCGAGGCGATAACGCAGGTAAAGCCCACGCCGATTATGGTGCTGGCGCAGATCTGGCGGATCACGTTCCTGATATTTATGGGGTTAAGAAAACTGGACGAGGCGAATGTACAGCCGATGCAAAGCACCAAAAGTATGATCAGGGCCTTGTTGTTAAGTAAAAAATCCAGCAGGAAAGATCGAACCCTTGTCATGCTGCCTTGTGTTTCGTTCATGGCTACTCCTTATGTTAAGCGCCGAACAGGCGCCGGGCCAGTTCTTCCTGCGTTACCGACCCCTGTTGGAATTCACCGGCCAGGGCGCCGTTCCGGACCACGATGATCCGGTCGCTTATGGCTGTTATTTCCGGCATTTCGGAAGAGATGAGGATGACCGCCAGGCCCTGTTTCGCAAGCCGGCTTACCAGACGGTGGATCTCGCTTTTCGATCCCACATCAATACCCCTGGTCGGCTCATCGAGGATAAGGACCTTGGGGTTGGTGAGGAGCCACTTCGCGATAATGGCCTTCTGCTGGTTCCCCCCGGAAAGGGACGCGATAACCTGCTTCAGCGACGCCGTCTTAACGGCAAGCTGGTCCGCCTTTTCCCGGGCGTCATGGTTTTCTTTTTTCGTCAGGATAAAACCCAGGGCGTTGCAGTAGGCTTTAAAAGACGCCAGGGAGATATTTTGCTGCACCGAAAGAATCGGGATCAGGCCGGATCGCCGGTCTTCGGTCACCATGCCGAGGCCTAGTTTAATGGCGTCCTTGGGGGAGCGGATACGGACCCGTTTCCCGGCGATAAATATTTCCCCCGAATCCAGGGGATCGATGCCGAAAATGCCCCGCATGATCTCGGTGCGCCCCGCCCCCACCAGGCCGCAGAACCCCAGAATTTCCCCCCGCCGCACAGAAAAACTGATGTTCTGAAAACTTTTACCGGCGCACAGGGATTTTACTTCCAGCGCCGTATCCCGGATTTCCGCCTTTTCCTTGTGGAACATCTCCGTAATAGTCCGTCCGGCGATTCGGGTGATAAGTTCATCTATGGGAAGTTCCGATACCGGACAGCGGGAAATGAAACGACCGTCCCGCAGCACCGTAACGGTATTGCATATTTCGTAGATCTCCTCCAGCTTGTGGGAAATAAAAACGACCGCCGTCCCCTTGCCGGAGAGTTCCCGGATTATCCGGTATAAAAAGCGAATCTCCTTGTCCGAAAGGGAGCTGGTCGGTTCATCCATAATAATAACCCGCGGATCGTAGGAAACCGCGCGGGCCAGCTCCACAAGCTGCATGTTCGCCAGGCTCAGGCTTTGGACCAGGGTCCGGGGGGATATAGCTATTCCCAGCCGTTCCAGCAGTTCCTCCGCCGCCCGGTACCGGGATTTAATGTTCAAGAAGCCGCAACGGGAAAAATGCTTCTCCCGGCCTATCCAGATATTCTCCGCCGCATCCATAGAAGGAATAAGGTTGATCTCCTGGTGAATCATAGAGATGCCGGAGGTAAGGGCCTCATGGGGATTCTTAAAGGCCGTCCGTTTCCCCATAAAGATAATTTCCCCCGCGTCGGGGGGGAAGATGCCCAGGAGGATGTTCATCAGGGTTGATTTCCCGGCGCCGTTCTCTCCGATAAGGGCGTGGATCTCCCCCCGCCGCAGTTTCAGCTCCCCGCCGTCCAGGGCGCGGACGCCGGGGAAAAGTTTTACTATCCCCCGCATTTCAAGCAGATAATCCTCTTCCCCCGGCGCCATGTCCTTCTCCCGCATATAAAAAAATTACCGATCCAATTACCGATCCATCGACAGAATCTGCTGGATATTGTCTTTGATCATCAGGGCGGATACCGCCTGGCCCGGATCGATGGTCTGACCGGCGAGTTTTTCCCCCCTCATGATCCGTTCCGCGTAGTCCATGGTGAATTTCGCCTCCGCCTTTTTGGAGGTGTATACCGTGGCGCTCATGGTATCTTCCCGCAAGTATTGCTGGGCGTTGGGAGAGCCGTCGATCCCCACCACGATGCAGTCGTTCAAGGTTTTTCTCGCCGCCTGCAGCACGTTGGCCGCGGCGACGGCCATTTCATCGGACATGGCGACGATGCAGTTCATCTCCGGGAAAGCCTGGAGCCAGTCTTCCACCGCGGCCATGGTTTCCATGGCCGACCAGTTGCAGACCTTTTCCGCCAGAATCTCCACCCGGTCCGGGTAAGCCTTAAGGAGGGTTTCCTTCCAGCCGTTATACCGGTCCACGGTACTTGATACCCCCTGGACGCCCCAGACATACCCGGCTTTAAGTGTTTTTCCCGGATTGGCCTTGAGCCAGTCGATGCAGTACTGGGCCTGGAGGGCGCAGAGGTTGTACTGGGACTGGAGCAGCTTCAAAGTATTTTGGTGGGTGGTCCCAAAGCCGGAATCGATGGTGGGGATTCCCGCTTCGTCGCAGGCCTCAAAGGCGGGGACCGCCCCGTCGGAATCCGTAGCCCGGATGATGATAATAGCGGGCTTCAACTGGATAAGGGATTCCACATCGGAAATCTGCTTGTCCACCTTGCCCTCCGCGTTGGTCATGACCACCTGGTAGCCCCTGGCCTTGGCCTCAGCTTCAACATAGCCGAACCACTCGGTCTGGTACTCGTCCAGGGCGTTAAGCGACAGGGCCACCGTCTTCGACCCCGCCCTGGAATCCGTCCTGCCTCCGCAGGGCGCCGCGGCCGCCGCGGCCGTCAGCATCACGGCAAAGACAACCGCGGTTTTTCTTGAAAACATAACAATCCTCCTGGGAAAAATAGATTTTAAGGGGCGGTTTTCCACATTCCTGGACCGCCCCCTTGCTCAGCGCCGGCTGTCCGCCGCCGGTTTTACCATTCAATGCCGGTAAATTTCTTAAAACTCTCCATGCTGATGCGGATGCTTTCGTACTCGTCATGGCGGCTGTAGTCCTGTTCCAGGATGATATAATCCGCCTTGCAGGCCCCGTTCCCTGCGTTGATAATTTCCTGGATGGGCAGAATCCCGGTGCCGATTTCGGTAAAGGTTTCGGGGGACACGACGCTGATAAAGTAATCCATGTCCACCGTGATACCGCCCTTGTTAACCGCGTCGATCAGGTTGAGCCCGTCCTTGGCGGCGGCGGGGAAGTCCTTCTGGTGGATAAGCCGCATCCGGTCCCCGTACTTGGTCAAAAGCGCTACCGGGTCCTGCCCCCCCCTGGCCGCCCAGTAGGTGTCCAGTTCCGCCCCCACCAAAGCGGGATCGGTGTTTTCCATAATAAGGTCGAAGACCGTTTTGTCCCCAAGCAGCCGGAACTCCTGGAAATGGTTGTGGTAGAGGAACTTCATCCCGGCCCCCGCGCATAGTCGGCCCATCTTGTTGTAGGTCTCGCACTTGGCCAGTATTCCGTCCCGGTCCCCGAAAAAGTCCATGGGATCTACCAGATAGGCGGCCCCCAACTCCGTAAAGTATTCCAGCACCGGTTTGATCGTCTCCAGGTTAAGGGGAGATACGTGGGCGCTGACGATCCGGGCCCCCGTCCCCTCCAGGGCCTTTTTGATTTCCCCCGCGGAAGCGCCGAAACCCACCCCGTGATCCTGGTCCGCCCGGTGGTTCGCCACCTCAATATAGCGGTACCCGGCTTCCGCCACGTGCCGGATAGTCCCGATAGGGTCCTTTTCCATGTGATTCCTCACCGAATACAACTGGATGCCGACTTTCATTGCGTTCCCCCTATAAATGAAAAGATGATGAAAACATAAAGAAAAATATGCTTATTTATCACACGTTTTTCATTTGTTTTCATGAAACAACGCTACTATACTAACCGAGATCTGTCAAACTTTTTTTAGCTTTTTTCATTTTTCCGGCGGAACTTCGGCCCCCGCCGGGCTTCTCCCCGGGTCCGGGGCGCGCCGTCCGCGGCCCGACCAGAATTCTTGGCGGCCCGCGTTTTTGGAGGTATCATTAGGGTATGCAAAAAGTACAGCAAATGCTCTTACAGTTTTGGGAAACCTACAACGGAACCGTATTCGATTTTCTCAAGGATATAGTTACCGCCGCCGTCATCATTACCACCGGCTTTCTCATGAACCGGGCGGTCCAGCGGCTTATCAAGAAGGCGGCGGAGGGGAAAAAGCTCGCGCCCAGCCCGGCCCCCCGGAACTTTTCCGTAGACGAAACGGTAACTTCCATTGTATCCATGGTGCTGCGCTACGGCATTTTTATCATCGTGGTGATCATGATCCTTACGGTCTTCGAGATCAACACCGCCAGCCTTATCGCCGTCCTGGGAGCCGCGGGGGTAGCGGTAGGGCTGGCCCTCAAAGACACCCTGGGCAACCTCGCCGCGGGGATCGTTATCCTGGTGCTGGGCAGCTACCGCCGGGGGGAATTCATCGAATTCGACACCTACAGCGGTACGGTGCGGGACATCAACCTTTTTACCACCACCCTGGAAACCCCCGACGGCCTCTTCGTGTCCGCCCCCAATTCCAGCATCTGGAACACCCCGCTGAAAAACTACACCCGCAACGGCAAACGCCGGAT
>JAISBN010000069.1 GCA_031266175.1 Treponema sp.
CCTCGGCTTTAAACTCTTTTGAGTAATTACGCCGTTCTGTGCCCTTTTTGCCCATCTTCTGCTCCTTCTTCTTTGTAGTCCATGCTTATTTTTCTGTCTATCAGATGGGGTAAGGTCCAGTAAGGATAATCGGCCCCTTTTCGGCTGGATTATTTTTGAGGCGCCGCGAGCCATTGACGAACCGTACCGGTTCTGGTATAGTAATCTTTCCAGATAATAGCATAATCCGTTCGCGGTGGTAGTATAGCAGGAGGAAGTTGTATGGGTGCACGAATCAGGCTCAAAAAGTTCGGGACGAAAAAGCGGCCCTATTATCGTATTGTGGTAATGGATAACCGCTCTCCCAGGGACGGGAAGACCATTGAAGAACTGGGATACTATCATCCCATAGAAGCCGAAGATAAGCAGATTGTCTTTAACCCCGAAAAGGTAAAGACCTGGATCCAAAACGGGGCAACGGTAACCGATACGGTGCGGAGCCTTCTGAACAAAAAAGATTTTTCCTTGAAATAAGGCTGGTCATTGTTAACGTCGGGGAGAAAACAATTTATGGAAAAAGATTTAATCGAATATATCGCAAAATCCTTGGTGGATGATCCCGGCCAGGTCACGGTCAATGTGGTTGAGGGGGAAAAATCCACCATCCTGGAACTCCGGGTAGCGGCGGACGACATCGGTAAAGTTATCGGTAAGCATGGGCGCATTGCCAAGGCCATGCGTACCGTGCTTCAGGCGTCCACCGCCAAAACCGGTAAACATACGGTGTTGGAGATATTGGATTAGGCAAAAACTTCAAAACTCCGGCGGGTTTTGAAGTTTAAGCTCTGACTCCAAAGCCTATGGAATTCTCCGGGTTTTGGAACCGGCTTAAATGATTGAACGTTTTGTAGTGGCCCTGGCGGGCGCTTCTTTTGGGCTTAAGGGCTGGCTGAAAATCACCAGTCTGTCGGGCGAAACCACCCACCTGCGATCCCTTAAACGGGTGTTTCTTCGGGATGGAACGGAATACGCCATAGAAGGGGTGTCTCTTTCTCCGTTGTCGGTTAAATTAGCGGGCATTGACAGTCCCGAAGCGGCCAGGATGCTTACGGGGGCGGAAATGCTTGTTCCCCGGGCGGAGGCCGTACCCCTTGGCGAGGGGGAATTTTATGTGGAAGACCTCCGGGGGCTGGAGGTTTTTACCCTGCCCGGCGCGCCGGGAGCGGGCAAAGCAGGCGATCCGGTGGGACATATTGCCGATGTAATTGAAGGGGGGGGAGGGTTTCTGGCGGAAATCCTTTTTCCCTCGGGCGAAAAAAAACTCGTTCCCTTTCGAAACGAATTTTTTGGCCCCGTGGATTCCCTTTCCCGCCGGATCGAACTGCTGGAAACCTGGATTCTGGGATGAAGTTTACCGTTTTAACCCTCTTTCCTGAAATAAGCGATGTTTATTTTGCCACCTCCATCATGGCCAGGGCTTTGAAAAGGGGAATCCTGGAATACCGGTCCGTTAATATCCGGAATTTTGCCCTGGATAAGCACAGAACCTGCGATGACGCGCCCTACGGCGGCGGGCCGGGGATGTTGATGCTGGCGGAACCCCTGAGCCGGGCCCTGGAATCGGTGGGCGTAGTCAGCCGCCGCGCAGGCAGGCAGGGGAACCCGCCGGCGGAACACGGCGCTCCGGCGGAATGCAATGTCCAGCCGGAAAGCGGCGGCCCGGCGGAACAGGGTATTCCCGCCGGCAGCCCCGCTTCTTCGGGCCGCCGGCCCTGGGTGGTATACCTGTCCCCTTCGGGCCGGCTTTTTACCCAACAGCGGGCCCGGGAGCTGACGGCGGAGCAGGAACTGGTTCTTCTCTGCGGCCGCTACGAGGGCATAGACCAGCGGATTATCGACGCCTACGTGGACGAGGAATTGTCCCTGGGGGACTATGTACTTTCCTCCGGGGAAGTCGCGGCCCTGGCGGTAATAGACGCGGTGTACCGGCTGGTGGACCAGGTCATTACCCCCGAATCCCTGGAAGAAGAAAGCTTTTCCGGGGGCCTTTTGGAGCATCCCCAGTATACACGGCCCGAACTTTTTGATACAATGGAAGTTCCCGGAGTTCTTCTTTCGGGACATCATGAAAATATACGGCGCTGGCGTTTACAGAAACGGGTTGAAAAAACCCTTGCCTTCCGGCCCGATTTGATGGAACGGGGACTTAAGGAAGGGATTTTTGACGCGGAGACCGTTAAACTTATTAAGGAAGGAAACGATGAACGAGATACGGGCAATAGAAGCTTCCCAGATGAAAGCGGAACTGGATACCTTTAAGGTAGGGGACACGGTTAAGGTCCATTTTAAGATTGTAGAAGGCAAAACCGAGCGAATCCAGATCTATGAAGGACTGGTCATTGCCATGAAGAATTCCCAGGTGGGCAAAACCTTTACCGTACGGAAAAATTCTTATGGCGTCGGCGTAGAACGGGTATTCCCCATTCATTCGCCCCGGATTGCCAGGGTAGAATTGGTACGTCCCGGCAAAGTCCGGCGGGCCAAGTTGTACTATATTCGGGACAAAATCGGTAAAGCCGCCAAGATTAAAGAGCTTATTGTTAAAAAAAGCAATAAAGCCAAGGCTCCCAAAGCCGTCCAGACCGAAGCCCAGGCATAGGGTCCGCGGTTCACCGGTCCGGCATTTTGAAAGTATCTACCGGTGAACCTTTCCTTCCGGGGAAACCGGGTTCTTCCGCCGTTATACCCGCATCTAAAGGACATGGCCTTCGGCCGCCGGTTCCGGAAAAAATGCCGGCCCGGGATTCTCCTCTTACCATAAAGGGGGATCCCCTTTCCAATCTTCTGCATTCCCTTAAACTGCCCCAGGACAACCTGTCCCGGTCTATCGTTTCTTTTGCCCGGTTTTTTTCCCTGCCCCTGAACGGTAAACTGCTTGGTTTTCTCCGGAAAGAAGTCCTGGGGCAGCGGTTTCGGGAAGCCGCCGCCCTGGGAACCGCGGCGGCCGCCGGTAAGGGCCTGGAAATCCGGGGAAAAGCGCTCGGGGAATATGCCGCCGCCATTGAAGGTTCCCCGGATGCCCGTCACGGGGAACCCCTTTTTGCGGAACCGGCGGCGGAACTTGCGGAAAAAAGGCCGGAACCGCCGTTTCAAAAGGTATCCGGCAACGGCGAAAAGGGCGGCGGTTCCGGAGGCGGCGGTACGGACACTTCGTCCGGCGGCCCTTCCGGCGGCAGTAACAGCGGCCACGCTCCGGATGGGCAGGATAACCCCGAAAACAAAGCCGGCGAGGCAGATCAGCATAAACCGGGAAACAAGCCGCCGGACCCGGAAGCTCTCCGCCGCCGGGTTACCGCGGTACTTGAGGAAAAGCCGTTCCTTGACCTGATCAACCGTATTCCCGGCAAAAACGGACGACGCTGGACGGTACTTCCGTTTTCGTTTACCAGGGGGGGTGTTGAATTTTCCGTTACCCTGCGGGTATTATTAAAGGTAAACTCGTTAGCGTCCACGATCGCCGAACCCGCCGGTTTTGAACGGCTGGCCGCGGATATAAAGTTGTCCCCGGGGCCTGCAAACCGGGAACGGCAGTGGCGTATTGTGCTGGAAAGATCCGAAAAGGCTTATACCAGGGCGGCGGTAAGTCTTTTTATGGATGGAAATGTCCATACCTTTTTACCGGCGGAGCAAAAACGCCTGGAAGCGGAGCTGGCGGACAGCCTCGGTTTGCCCCGCGGCAGGGTCGTTTTCGGGAAGGAAGCATCCCGGTTTGCCGATTCCCGGGACGATCTCTTGCGTCCGGTCGACGAGGCGGTGTAACATGAGCAGGAAAAGAAAAAAAGTCGCCGCCATTGCCTATGATCCGCCCCAGCCGGCGCCCGTTGTCATAGTAGCCGGCCGGGACAGGGAGGCGGAACGAATCCTGGAAGCAGCCCGGGAAGCAGGAATCGCCATCGTTGAAGATCCCGGTTTGGCGGCCATGCTGGAAACAGCCAAACCGGGGGATTATATCCCTCCCTGGTGCTGGGAGGCCGCGGCGAAAATTCTTGCCTTTGTAGCGGCAAGAGAGGAGGCATTACTAAACCGGACATGAAAAAAATAGATGTAAAAACCCTTCGTCCGGGGATGGTTTTTTCCGCTCCGGTCTACATAGAAGGCAATAACCTCCTGGTTCCCGCCGGTATTGCAATACGCAAAAAGGATATCGATCATCTTTTAAGCTGGGGATATGCCTCGGTTACCACCGAAGGCGATCTGGTTAAAACGGAACCGGCGGCCGAAAAAACAGCCTCCGAAATACCCGGCCCCGCGGAAGCGGCCGCAACAGCGCCGGGATTTTCGGGGGAAACAAAAAAGAAAAGCTCCGGGAGCCTGTTGTCCCTGACGGATGTTCAGGAAAACAAGGGAGCGTACCGCAGTTATGTTGACTTGATAGAACGGCTGGATATTGTTTTTTCCAACATCGGTTCCGGAATTTCGGTAGAACCCCGGACGGTGGATAATCTTACCGGCAGGCTTCTCCAGGCAGTCTGGGACGACCGGGATCACATTATTGGTTTTATCCTTGGGGGGGAAGTAACCGGCCACGTACTGGCGAAAAGTTCGGTCAATACCGCCATCCTTTCCGCAATGATAGCCATGGAGCTTAAATTTACCCACCACAAGGTCATGCATGTGGTTACCGGCGCCCTGCTCCATGATGTGGGCATGCTCCGGCTGCCCAAAGAAATAACCGATAAATCCGGCGGTCTGTCCGATGCGGAAGTCCAGCGCATGCAGGCCCATCCGCTCTATACCTACAAAATTATTACCAAAGAACTGCTTTACCCCGAAGACGTGGGGCTGGTAGCCCTGCAGCACCATGAACGCTGGGACGGAGAAGGGTATCCCCGCCGTATTTCCGGGACGGATATTGACATGGGCGCCCGGATTGTTTCGGTGGCCGATGCTTTTGAAGCCATGGTAAGTGAAAAGCCCTACCGGAACTCCATGATGGGCTACCAGGCCATGAAGAACCTTCTTTCAGACAACCTGCGGCGTTTTGACCCGGAAGTTGTTAAGGCCTTTATCAAGACCATGGGGATTTATCCCATCGGTTCCATTATTCTGCTGAACAACGGAGCCATAGCCAGGGTAGCGGAAGTACAGGGGGACGCCCCCTTACGGCCCAAGATCCGTATTCTGATTGACGAATTTGGCAAACTGTACAAACAGGATGAAGGGGATTTAATCGATCTTTTGACGGAAAAAAGCCTGTTCATAGCCAGGGCGCTGGATCCCAAGGAAGTAATGAAGAAAAAGTGATGCAAACCACAACATCTGCCGGGGCGGCGGGGGAAATACTGGCCGCAAAGGCCATGCAAAACAGGGGAATGCGCATTGTGGCCAGAAATTTCCGTTCCCTGCGGGGCGAAATTGACCTTATCGTCCTGGACGGCGAAGTGCTGGCCTTTGTGGAAGTAAAAACCTGGCCCGCCTACGGACTGGAAAACCTGGCCTATGGTATTACCGAAAAAAAGAAACAGCGGATTATAGAAACAGCTAAGCATTTTCTTGCCACCCATCGAGAATATAACTATAGATCGATCCGGTTTGATGTCGTTTTTTTACGTTCCGGACAATCACTTGTTTACCTGGATTCGGCTTTTACGGAGTCCGGGTCTCCATACAGGGAGAGTTATGGCTATGGCGGGAGAAGGGTTTCCCTTGGTTGATCAAGATATACCCCCGGACAGTTCCAGAATTATCACGCTCAGGCGTAAAATAAACGATGAAGACTACCTTTATGAGGCGATTCAGCGCATTGCCCAGGTATTAAGTAATGAAATAACGGGCGTTTCCAGGGGAGGGGCCGGTGAACGAAAGAGACAACAATAACCGCCGCCGCCGGTCCGGAAGAAGGTACGGCCGGGGCAGCCAGGATTCCGGCTTGAACGGAAACCGGGAAAATCAGGGCCGGGGGGAAGCCGGCAGGGGTTTCACGCCCAGGGGTGAATGGACCGGGCCCAGGGGAGGGATGCCTAAGGGCGGCAGCCCTGCTTCCAGGGATCCGGCTCTGCCGAAAGATACGGATCTGCCGAAGGATAGATTCTGGAAACGGAAACGGGACCGCTTCCGGACCGCAGCTCCCCGGTACGACAAAGGCGGGGTTGACCGGCCCCGCTGGACGGCGCCCAAACTCAATACGGACCCCATCCCCGTTTCAAATTGCGCCTTCTGCGGAAAGCCCATTACGGACCTCCACGCGGCCTTAAGGGATGAAAAAACCGGGGAACCGGTTCATTTTGACTGCGTTATTGCCGGGCTTGCGGAACATGAAACCCTGGGAGAAGGGGACGCGATTACTTACATAGGCGGGGGCCGTTTCGGGGTTGTACATTTTAACAATCCCGGAAGGGGTGAAACAGGAAGTTTTACCATTAAAAAGATCGTTGAATGGGAAGATAAGGAAAACCGGGCGGAATGGCGGGGAGTCATTGCCGATCATTATTCAGTAACATGACGGAAGAAGCAGGGACCCGGAATTTTTTATCCAATCCCCTGGTAGTGCAAAACTACCGGCTCCTTGAAGAAATAGGTGTTTTTAAATATATTGACAAGCTTAACAAAGAGATAATGAGCTGTAAGAATCTTCTTTCCGGAGCGGTGGAGATTTTCAATAAAATCACCATTGACGAAATTCTGGACGCGGCGGTCTGGAAAATGTCGGATCGGTTTCTGCCTTCGTTTATCATGTTTCTCTGGAAGCCCCACCAGAACAAAGACGATGTCATTATAAAAAGTTACAAAAACTACAAATTGATAGATATGGGTTTTTCGATCCCCTCCATGGCTCCCTTTGAGCCTTTTTTCCGCAAGTACCCCAAGCCGATAGCCTTCGATATCTTTGCCTTCCAGGTAAAAGACAGCGTTGACGCCGGAATTTTAAAAAACCTGGAACAGCTGAATCCGGAAATTATCATCCCCATCCTGGGTCCCTCCGGGCTGTACGGCATCGTTATGGTGGGTCATAAAATACTGGCGGAAGGCTATGGCCTCCAGGAGCTGTTTTTTCTGGAACAGTTAATGTCGTTCCTTTCCCAGGCGGTTCAGAACCACCTGCATTATGAACGTTCGGTGCGGGATGTAAAAACGGGGCTTTACAATCACGGTTATTTTATGACCCGCCTTGGCGAAGAAGTTGCGCGGACCAGGCGGGACACGGCGACTTCTTCCCTGATGGTCATGGATGTGGATAAATTCAAAAATTTTAACGATACCTACGGACACCTGGCGGGAGACCGGGTACTGGAAAGCCTGGCTTTTACCATAAAACAGGCGGTCCGTACCGGGGATATTCCTTCCCGCTTTGGCGGCGAGGAATTTACTATCCTGCTTCCCAATACCCCCCGGCAGACCGCCTGGCTGGTGGCGGAACGGCTGCGTACGGCCGTGGCGGCGATGAAAGTTCCCTGGGAACCGCCCCTGCCCCAGGTAACGATCAGCCTGGGGGTCGTGAGTTTTGACAACCGGACCAATGCCGTTCCGGAAGAAATAATCAAGCGGGCCGATGAAGTCCTGTACCAGTCCAAGGAAAACGGCCGCAACCGTACCAGTGTCTGGGGCGCGGGACTCCTGTTCAGGATACAGCGCGGCCGGCAGGAAACGGCATAACTTACCCCATCCGCAGTTCCGCCCGGAAAACCGGAGCGCCTTCGGCCTCTTCGGTTTTCCGGCGGCCTTCGACAGCTAAAGACGACGTGCACGCCGGCGGAGACCCCCGGGTATCGGCGCAGGAGCCGTCTATGTCCGCCGCATACAGGCCGATGGTTTCGCCGTACCGGACTTCTGAAAGATAGTTAATGTCCAGCCGTATTTGTTTGGCGCCGGCAAGCAGCGCGGGATCCAGCAGATCCTGGATCCACTGGATATAACGGGCATTGTTCACATGGCCATTATAGTCTATGTCTGAATACGCGGCGCAATGCGGCGCCGGCCGGGGAAAGTCTTTTCCGGCGTCCGCGGAGAACCGGGACGCAAGGGACGGGGGCGGTTCATTGCCGGGGTTGGGACCCGGCAATGCATCCATACCCTCGTTAGGGGGAAGTTGTTCCACCAGCGACTGGGGCCGCAGGGGCCGGTGTTTTTCCAGATCCACGATAAGCCACGCGCTGCGGCCCCGGACGGCAGCCGGTTCCGAGCTGCTTTGTCCGGCGGTCCGGATGTCGTAATCCCTGACGGCAAACAGCTTGTTCGATCCCCGGGGCCAGGAACGGACGGTTACCTGTTCCCGGTACCGGGGACGGCGTTCCATAAAGACCGAAAGCCGGGAAAGTATCCATACCTGGCCGGTTTTCTGCATCATGTCCCGGCCTACCCCCAAAAGTTCCGCATGGGTGTTGGCCGCTTCCTGGAAAAGATCAAAGGTGGCGGCAATAGTAAGACTGTCGCTCTGGTCTATATCCGCAAAACGGATAGACAGCTGTTCAGTATAAATATCCATGGCGTTCTCCAACTATTTTTTACCGGACCATTATGGGCGGCGTTATTTTGAATACAGTTTAAGAAACTTATAACCGTCTTCTATAAGCAGAAAAAAAGGCACTTCGATCAGGTACTGATCCCCCAGGTCCAGTACGTCCACCGTAAAGGGAGCAAGCCGGCCGGATCCCTGTCCCTGAAACACCGGGCTTTCGCCCGGGTATCCGGTCAACACCGCCCTTTGCAGGGTTGCTATGCAGCGTTTGCTGATGATCAGCCGGTACATGCCCGCTAAAGACATCTGCATCATATCATTGTCCTCAAAAGCCTGTATCTGTACCGGTATGGTAATTCCGTCCTGGGTATACCGGGGTACAAAGGGAGTGTCTTCCTCTATAATCCGGTCCACGGTTTCCCTGGTATAGCCGATATCCATGGTAACCAGGACTCCCATTTCATTTTCTTTTTTAAGGCTTTCCATCTGTCCGCCGAATTGCTCGTATACTTCCAGGTCATGGAACATATCGCCCATCATGCCCCGCAGACGCGCGTTCATGGACTCCGGGTCCGTATCGTTATATTGTGAAACCGCTTCGTTGCTTTTTAATACGGAGAATTTTATCACATGCCGGTCCGATCCGTTATCCAGCCTGGTAATATAATGGAAAATATTAAAACATCCCGAAAGAACAAGGGCCAAAGCACAGATACACACAACGGAACAGAAGAATCGCAGTTTCTTTTTCATGAAAAATACTCCCCAAGTTGTTTAATAACCTCTTCCATATCCAGAGGTTTTCCCATATGACTGTTCATTCCCGCGGCCAGGCATTTTTCCACATCCTCTTTAAAGACATTGGCGGTCATGGCGATAATTGGTATGGGACTTCGCCGCTGCCCGGTATTCCTTTGGGTTTTGCCTTCGTCAAAACCCGTGAATTTTTCGCGGTTTTCCTCAAAGGCGCGGATCCGCCGGGTTGCTTCGTAGCCGTCCATTTCCGGCATCTGGACATCCATAAAAATAACATCGTATTTTTCCGGAGCCGCGCAGAATTTGTCCACCGCTTCCCGGCCGTTTTCCGCACAGTCTATGGCAAGCCCCATCGGTTCCAGCAGGGTCTGTACAATTTCACGGTTTATTTCCACGTCCTCGGCAAGCAGGATACAGCGTCCCGGATAGGTTTGTACCGCCTCCGGCTGTTCCGCCTCCGCGGCGGCGGCTATTCCCAGACATTCATTGATGATATCCGCAATGGCCGACGGGAACAAGGGCTTGGGAAGAAACCGGTCGACCCCCGCTTTTTTTGCCTCGTCTTCTATGGTGGTCCACTCAAAGGACGAGATCATCACCACTATCGAATGGCGGCCGTTCTGTCCGGCCCGTTGTTTTATGTACCGGGTAAGGGCATTGCCGTCCATACCGGGCATTTTCCAGTCCACAAAATAAATGTCATAGCCCCCGGTTTTTTCTATCAGGGTCACCGCTTCCTGCCCTCCGCAGGCGGTATCGCAGGACAGTTCAAAACGCCGGGCCAGCTCGGAAAAATATTCCAGCACCGGCGGATCGTCATCTACCACCAGCGCCCGGATATTGTCCCAGTTTACCCTGGGCTGGGAAGGGGTTTCCCTGCCCTGTTCCAGTTTAACCGTAAAGGAAAAAACGGCCCCGCAGCCGGGCTGGGATGTAACCCGGATAGTCCCGTTCATCATTTCTATGATTCGCCTGCTGATTGCCAGCCCCAGGCCGGTGCCGCCGAATTTACGGGATGTGTTGCTGTCGGCCTGCTCAAAGGAACGGAACAGCCGGTCCTGCTGTTCCGGGCTGATGCCGATGCCCGAATCGCTTACATCAATCTGCAGGGTACAGAATTTTGTTCCCTGTTCGTCCTGATCCCTGCCGACGATGCTGCTGTTAAGGCTGATGGATCCCTCTTCGGGGGTGAACTTAACGGCATTGGAAAGCAGATTGGTAATGACCTGGGTAAGCCGCTGATCGTCACCAATAAAAGTCCGGGGTATGTCTTCTCCCAGATGAACGGTAAAATGCTGTTTCTTTTCTTCTACCCGGAAGTTTACCACCGTCACAGCCCTGTACAGGATTTTTTCAAAGTTGAATTCCGTCTTCGAAAGCTCTAGCCGGTTGGCCTCTATTTTGGACATGTCCAGGATGTCGTTGATTACTCCCAAAAGATGGTTGGATGCGTCTTCAATCTTGGAAAGGCAGTAATCTTTTTTTCCCGGATCCGGCGCTCCTTTCGCTATCTGGGTCATGCCGATAATCGCGTTCATGGGCGTACGCATTTCGTGGCTCATATTTGCCAGGAACTCGCTTTTTGCCCGGGTGCTGGACAGGGCTTTTTCCCTGACGCCGATAAGATTGCTGATCATCTCGTTGCGCTGCTGGGCGCTGGCAATAATAAGGCTGGCGGATGTCAGGATCGCTATTTGATCTTCGGGGAATTTCCGCTCGTAGCGGCAGTCGTCAAATCCCAAAAAACCCCAGAAAACATCCTGCAAAAAAACCGGTATCCGTAGCACTGAAATGCTGCCCTGGGAAGCGGTGATGTTTCGCAGATGTTCGGGAAAGGTCTTTGTTAATCCCTGGAAGGGTTCACCCTTGATAAGTTTATCGTGCCAGCCGGGAATGTTATCCCCGATCTCTTCGATATGGATTTCCCGGCTGAGTTCCAGGCTTGAACCCTCCGACCATTCGTATAAAAATTCGGACCTGATTTCCCCGCCGCTGATTTTATTCTTCCAGATATAGATTTTGTCCACATTACCCGCGCGGGCCGTCAGCCCCAGACATTCCCACAGATCGGTTTCAAAATTTTTGGGGTCTGTTTTAAGCAGGATGGACGCAATATTGTTGACCGTATGAAGCAGCGATCCCTGCCGGCCGATTTCTCGCATCATCTTCTGGTATTCCCGGAGATCCCTGATGTACAACAGGATATAATCCCCGTTTTTCCTGATTACCCGCTCCACGGTAATTTCCGCCGGTATGGGAGATCCGTCCAGTTTCTGATAGGACCATTTTTCGGTTTGCCGCCCATAATTGATCACCCTGGCAAAAATCGCCTTCTGTTTATCTATGGAACGGATGCCGTCTTCCTGGTATTCGGGAGAAAGGATATTGAATTTTTCCAGCAGGCCGGTTTTGGCGGTAAACCCGAACAGCCTGAGGGTTTCATTGTTGCAGTCGATAATGTCAAAATTCATGTCCCAGACGATACAGCCCAGGGGCGTGGCGTCCAGCATGATCCGGAACCGTTCATCGGCCTCAAGCATCTTTTCCATGGTAGTATCGGCTTTTTTCTTTTCCTGCCGATACAAAATTCCCTGGAATTTATACACCAGACCGATAAAAATGCCGGTAACCACAAAAGCCTGGATCTGTTCAAATGTTCTGGAGCTGGGAGCGGGCAGTACCAGACGGGGAAAACGGAAACTAATGTAATAGCATACTAACACCCAGGCAATGTGGGTAGAAAGGAGAATAAAAAATTCCGGCCCCCTGGTCAGTAAAAAGATTGCCGTTATACTTAAGACAAAATAAGCCGACATGCCTCCGTCCCGGGCGCCAAGCAGAAAAAAGGCCGCGGGAAAAAGGACGTTGCAGAGGAGCAGGATAAACAGCCAAATCCCGGCGCGGTAGATTTTATACACGTTGACCAGCGCCAGCAGTACCCCTACCAGAATAGTTATACCCAGCATAATCAGGATGATCGCCGGTCCCTGCCCGGCTATAATGCGGATTATGGTGGCCGCGACACAGGCCCCCAGCCCTATGGTAAGATTCATGTTAAGAATACGG
The DNA here is from genome assembly GCA_031266175.1 of Treponema sp. Classification (GTDB taxonomy): domain Bacteria; phylum Spirochaetota; class Spirochaetia; order Treponematales; family Breznakiellaceae; genus JAISBN01. Next base: position 12,257 of record JAISBN010000069.1, read on the forward strand.
GCGTTAATGGAAAGGGAATCGGAAAAAAGATAGTGATGAATGATCTGTTTTAGGTTACGTTCATGCATGAATGTATTCACTATAATCCATTTTTTGATTTTTTTAAAGGTCCCGCGCTGCCTCACCAGCAATTCCGGGTTCAAAAATAACCACAGACCAACACGGACAAAAGCAAGGATTTGGAACCAAAGATCCATGTTTTTCCGTGTGGTCCGTGGTTAAATTCGGAATTCCTGTTTTGTATAACGCGGCCCCTAGCCATTTTTTTTATCCTGAGGTATGATTAGTATATGTGGCTGCTCAGAAAATTCCCCGCCCTTTTTGCGGCGCTCCTGCTTTTCCTTGTTTCCTGTTCAAACAGAAATATAGGCTGGGGCGTCCTGTTATGGTATACCGATGAACCTCCCATCCCTTCGGGTACGGTTCTCCCCATACAGGTCCGTTCGAATATTGAACAGGCCTGGATAGCCGGCGTACCCGAAGAATTACAGACTCCGGAGCATCGGATGGTGGAAATTTCCCTGCCCCATCTGGAATTCTTTAGAACCAGGGGGGGGGCGGAAAAATACGCCGCGGCTTTTTCCGCGCTGGCCCAAAGCTACGCGGAAACCATACAGGACGGCCTTCCCATCCGGGATAAGCCGGAAAATAACGCCCGCCGTACCTACCGCCTGAAAGAGGGGGAAATCGTCAAGCTTCTGGAAAAGGCCGAGGGGGTGTCGGCGATTAGTTCTACCGGCGCTCCCCTGGAAGGGGACTGGTACAAGGTGCTGACCAAAAGCGGCAGTACCGGATACTGCTTTTCCTACCGGCTGCGGATATTTCAGCATACGACCGGCCCTCTGGGCGACGAGGAAGTGGTTGCGGATACGGGCAGCGACAGGGATCTGGAACGGATGTTAAGCAGGATATGGTATCCCGAATCCTATACGGCGATGATCAATTCCGGCCGTATCGATATTGATGCCCTGGCCCGGAACTATTCCTTTCAGTCGGGAATCGCAAACGGCAAGGCGCGGATCCGCCTGGAAAACACCGACATTACCTTTCCCTACCGGAAAATTGTTAAGACCGGAGACAAGAGCTGGGATTTTGACAGTACCCCTCTGCGGGTAACCCTTCAGTCCGAAACGGTTCTGGAGGTCCAGTGGGAGGACGAGGAAGGGGCAAAGCAAAACGCTGTGTTTGTGATCCTTCCCGTACCGATTGAAACCGTAATTAACCAGGAAAGGGGACGGCGGGAAAACAAATACCAGGCCCTGTACGTCCGGGGTCCGTCTTTTCAAAGTTCCAATTATGGAACCCTGATATTGAATTCTTCCGCGGGCTTTACCTGGGACGAAGTCAATTCCCTCCCCGAAGGGATGATTTCCGGCTCCGTCCTGGGCAGCGGTTCCCTGGACATGGATTACTACCTTTCCGGCGAAATGGTGGAGCGCTATACCGGTGCCCTGGCGCTGCGGCTCAATGCTGTCAGCGGCGGCCGGCGGACACTGGTTTTTGCCTATACCCTGGATAACCAGGGGCTCCGCATGGAATACATCCCCGGGGATTACGTTAACGGCCGCACCGTCGGCCGTCGCGCTCCTTCTCCTTTCGTGATTTATTTTAGTACCGAAGGCTAAAGGCCGGGCAAAAGCCGATGCGACTTCAGTGCAGCAGGATCTCGGTTGCTTTTGGCGGCAGGGATGTCCTTAAAAATGTCAGCCTGCTGCTTTCCACAAGTCCCGTCCCTTCAAAAGCCGCCCTGGCGGGAATTAACGGCTCGGGAAAATCAACCCTGTTACAAATTGCCGCCGGCATCAAAGAGCCTGATTCGGGGGAACGGTTCGCCGAAAAGGGCTGCCGGGTTTCTTACCTGCCCCAAAGCGGCCTGGTATTTGCCGGCCATACTTTGCGGGAAGAGGCGGAAACAGCCTATCACAGCGTTGTTACCCTGCTTGACGCCATGGAAAATACGGGGAAACGGCTGGAACAATCCACCAGGGATGATAAAGCCACCGCGGCCCTGCTGGAAGAATACCACCGGCTTCAGCAGATCGTGGAAGATTCAGGCTATTACCGCCGGGAAGAGACGATAGAGCAGGTCCTGGAAGGGCTGGGGTTTTCCAGGACCAGCCTGGACAGGGAATGTGGCGCTTTTTCCGGGGGCTGGCAGATGCGCATAGCCCTGGCCAAGGTCCTGCTGGAAAACCCCGATATTATGCTTTTGGACGAGCCCACCAATTATCTTGATATTGAAGCCAGAACCTGGCTTGAGGCCTGGCTTAAACGCTTTACCGGCGGCTATCTTCTGGTCTCCCACGACCGGTATTTTCTTGATGTGACGGTTAACGAAGTATATGAAATTAACCGGGGCGTCCTGAAGCGCTATGCCGGAAATTACAGCGCCTATGAAAAGACTTTAACCGCGGAACGGGAAAGTCTTTTAAAACGCTACGAGGAACAGCAGGAAGAAATTGCCAAAACGGAAGCCCTGATTCAGCGCTTCCGGTACAAGGCCACAAAGGCCGCCATGGTCCAGGAGCGGATAAGAAAACTGGAAAAGATGGAGCGGATTGAAATCCCCGAATCCCTTAAAAAGATTTCCATCGCCTTTCCCCCGGCTCCCCGTTCGGGCCGGGTTGCCCTCTTTCTGGAAAAGGCCGGCAAACGTTACGGCAGTACCCCGGTCCTTTCCGGCCTGGATCTGGCTCTGGATGCCGGGGAAAAGCTGGTGGTGGCCGGAAAAAACGGCGCGGGTAAAACAACCCTGCTGCGGATTATCGCGGGCAGGGACAGCGCCCATGAAGGAACGGTCCGGTACGGTACGGGCATTACCGCCGGATACTTTTCCCAGGATTCCGCTTTCAGCGGCAGCCAGGATCCCAGTTTTAGCGGCAGCCAGGATTCCGCGGAGTTCCGGGGCGGTACAACGGTTCTGGCCTTTATGGAGGCGGCCGCTCCCGCCGCCCTGGTTCCCCGGCTGCGGGACATGCTGGGGGCTTTTTTGTTTAGGGGGGACGATGTCTACAAACCCCTTTCGGTTTTATCCGGGGGAGAAAAAAGCCGCCTGGCCCTGCTGCGGCTGCTTTTAAAGCCGCTGAACCTCCTGGTGCTGGACGAACCCACCAATCACCTGGATCTCCATTCCAAGGACATCCTCCTGGACGCCCTGCTTCGTTTTACCGGAACGATTGTTTTTGTGTCCCATGACCGTTCCTTTATGGAAGCCCTTTCCACCAAAACCCTGGAACTGCGATCCGGCGCGGATTCGACAAACCCCGCAAAACGGCCCGGCGGCCCGTCAATGGCCCGGCTTTTTTACGGCGGTTACGGTTACTATCTGGAACGGCTTGAGCGGGAGGCCGCGGAGGGGCTTAAGCCCGCGGTACAAACACCGGTAAAAGCCCCGGAGGAAATACCGGGCTCCGCCGGAAGCCGGGAAGAGGCAAAGCGGCGCCGGACGCTGCTGCGCCGGCTGGAGCGGCAGGAGGCGGACATACTGCGGCGGCTGGAAGAACTGGAGGCGGAAAAAAGCCGTCTTGAGCGGGAACTGGCCCGGCCGGAAGTTTACAGCCTCGGGGAAAGGGCCGCCGCGGTTAAAGCCGCCCTGGACGGCGTTTCCGCGGAGCTGGAAGCAAAGACCGCCGAATGGGAAGAAAAAACCCGGGAACTGGAGAATGCAGAGTCCGAGTCTCAGGGTATGTAAAATCTGATCGCTGAACAACAATACTATTCAAAAATCTTTTGCCCCATAAAAAACGCCGTTAACCGATTGACAAGAGAAAAATAAAATAGTATATTTTAAAAGTTCATCGGAGGCGTGTAATCGCAATTACAAGGCCGGATAAGATGTCGGGTGCCGCCCGGTATTTTATCCGGCCTTTTTTTGAGGAAAGTTTACTGTGAAAGGTTTTGATTTTACGAAGGGGGGATATTTTTTCCCGTTACTAAAATTTACGCTTCCTATTTTACTTGCGATTTTTTTGCAGGCCATGTATGGGGCGGTTGATTTAATGGTAGTCGGGCGTTTCGGTGACGCCTCAAGTCTGTCGGCCGTAGCAATTGGCAGCCAGGTTATGCAGACCATTACGGGTATTGTTACCGGACTTACCATGGGTACGACCATAATGATTGGGCAGCTAATTGGCGCAAGACAAACCGGGCAGGCGGGAAAAACGGTAGGCGCGTCAATATGCCTGTTTGCGGCGGTGGCGCTTACTATTACCATAGCCATGACGGTATTTGCAGCGCCCATAGTAAAATTAATGCATACCCCCGAAGCGGCGTTTGATAAAACAATACAATACATCGTGATTTGTTCGGCGGGAACCGTATTTATCGTGGCGTATAATTTAATAAGCGGAATATTCAGGGGAATCGGTAATTCAAAATTACCCCTTTGTTTTGTGGCCATTGCCTGTTTTGTAAACATTGCGGGCGACCTGCTGCTGGTGGGTATTTTTAATCTTGATGCTGCGGGCGCCGCGGTTGCAACCGTTTTCGCGCAGGCCGTAAGCGTCATCTTATCGCTTATCATAATTAAAGCGAAAAGATTGCCCTTTGCCTTCTCAATAAAAAGCATCCGGTTTCACCAATGGGAAACCGCGAAAATAGTACAATTCGGCGCTCCCCTTGCCTTTCAGGATGCTTTAACCAGTCTTTCTTTCCTCATTATTACCGCGATTGTAAATTCCCTTGGGCTTGTCGCGTCCGCGGCGATTGGGATTAACGAGAAAATCGCGTTGTTTATTATGCTGATACCGATAGCGTATATGTCGTCCGTATCAACCTTTACCGCCCAGAATATTGGCGCGCGTAAACCTGAACGTGCTAAAAAAGGCATGTACTACGCGATAAGTTCTTCCCTTGTTTTTGGGATCGTCTGTTTTATCTTCTCATTTTGGCATGGCGGAATTCTCGCGGGAATATTTTCCAAGGACATTGAAGTAATCGCGGCCTGCGCGGAATATATGAAAGCCTATTCCGTTGATTGTATTCTTGTTTGTTTTTTGTTTTGCCTTACCGGTTATTTTAATGGCTGCGGAAACACGGTATTTGTCTTGGTTCAGGGGATGCTTGCCGCGTTTCTTGTACGCATTCCTTTTTCTTATTTTGTCAGTAAACTACCCGGAGTCGCCATGTGGCAAATTGGGCTTGTGCCGCCAATCGCGACCGTTTTTTCGATACTCCTTTGTAGTATCTTTTTTAAACTGAAAAACAGGTTATTTCAAATGCGCCTGTGAAAAGCTCTGAAACGAAGGGTAACCGTGTATAGCGGGCATTTATTGAGGCGGATGAAATCGTTCGGAAATACACAAAGCTCACACGGAAAGCGCTGAATTGAGGAGAGGCCGGCAAAACAGTCTTGTTATGCGCGGTTTTTTATATGTTATTTGTAATTGTTTCTTTTAGTACCGCTAAATATTCCCTGACATAATAATTGGGTAATAACAACAACGGGGTTTTACCTGCTATCCCTCCAATATTTTTATACCCTATCTTTTTGGCGATATTCTTTGCCCGGAATAAATGAAATCCGGATGATACTATTACTACTTTTTTATTTATATCAATTAAATTTCCGGAATACAGTAGATTTTCATATGTACTTGTGGAACGATCTTCTAAAATAATACGGTTGATTTCAATTCCGTTATTTTGCAATAATTTAGACATCACCTCCGCTTCCGTAACTGTTTCACGGGATCCTTTTCCTCCGCTAACAATAACATCGGTGTTCGTATTTTTTTTAAGATACCCAATAGCCGCATTTAGTCTTTGCAGTAATGCTAAGGAGGGGTTCGCGCCGTTTAATCCGGCACCGAGAATTATAATATAGTTTGCGTTTTCGATATTTTTATTTTTCGCATCCCGGATAATAAGTCCTTCTATAAGTATAAAGGACAGTAAAAATAATGTGATAATAATGGCTGAAAATAATTTTATAATTCTTGGTATTTTTTTATATACCCCGGATATTTTTCTTTTCATTTTATGGAACACTATAAATAATGAACCTGTAAAGACCCAAATGAAGTTATATATGTTTACATATCCAATGAAAGCGGTTATCGCAATAAAATATAATAAATTTATTATGCCGATAAAAAGCATAATTTTTATTTTGAATACTTTTACCATGCCCATTATCCGTCCCAGTTTCCGGTATAGGTCCAGGTTTCGGTTTTGGAATCGTAGATCGCGCCTAGGGCGTCTTCCGGGCCGGAACTGTTTTCCCGGCGTTTTTCGGAACCGCTTCCTATATACACCGTGTGGCCGCTGTTGTTTTGGATAACGCCATCCTGATCCACGCATTTGTTCCAGAGCGGATTGGCGCTGTCCGCCGGATCATAGCCGTAGATGGTTCCGCCGGTTTTACTAAAGGCGCTGTCGTAGACAGTGTAGATATATACCCCGCCGCCTTTTTCCCCGGCGGAATTGCCGGATATTGTACCGCCGTTCATCGTAAAGACACTGCCGGATTGGGCATACACCCCGCCGCCTTCTTCTTCGGTGAAGTTCCCGGATATTTCGCCGCCGTTCATCGTGAAGACACTACGGAGTCCGGCATTCACCCCGCCGCCATAGGTACCGCCATTGCCGGAAATTTTACCGCCTTCCATGGTGAAAGTTCCATCGCGAACATATACTCCGTGATAGTCGGAATGGCCGGAGATTTCGCCGTCTTCCATCGTAAAAAGCCCTCCTTCGTAAGCAGACACTCCACTGCCGTCATTACCGGAGATTTCACCGCCGTTCATGGTAAAGCTTGTCTCGCCGAAGAGTAGTACCCCGCTGCCGCTGTTGTTGAATATCCTGCCGCTGTTCATGGTGATGACGCCATTCCCGATATGCACCCCGCTACGATTCTGAAAAGGGTTTTCAACGTAATAGGCCGCGTTGTTAAAGATTTCGCCGCCGTTCATCGTAAAGGTCCCGTCTGTGACATATACTCCGCCGGCATTGGTAAAATAACCGGAAATTTCAGTATCGGCATTAACGGCATTGCCGAAGATTTTGCCGCCGTTCATCGTAAAGGTTCCGTTCTCGACATATACTCCGCCACCGCGGTTGACATTGGAATCACGGGATATCTCACCCTTCAGATTGAGAGAGTTACCGGATATTTCGCCGCCGTTCATCGTGAAGGTCCCGTTTTTTACGTGTACCCCGCCGCCGCCGTTACCGCTGATCGCCGAGCCGTCCAGGACAAGGGCCGAGGATTCCACATACACCAGCGGGGAGTTGTTACCTCCATGACCCCGAAGCGTAATGTTGTCCAGGGTCAGAGACGCGTTGTTGTACAGGGCAAACATGGCTCCGCTTTTTGTAAGCTCCAGAGAACGCCTGCCTTCCGGCCCGTTCCCTGAACTTGCCAGGGTAATATGCGCGCCGGAAAGCTCAACGGTTTCGACTTCCTCATTCGCCCAGAGAACCAGTTTACGTGTTCCGGCCCGGTTCAGGCGTTTTGCGAGACCGGCGATCTCTATTGAAAGCATATCGGAGCTTACTTCGCCGGCGGTAACCCTGACGGAACAGAGACCGGATCTTGAGGAATCATAGCCGGTAACGGAAAAAGACCCGGCGGGAAGCGCGGCAATGTCTGCCGGGCCGTCGCTGAACGTGACGGTTCCTGCCGGCCGGAAAGATTCGCCGATGCCGTAGACCCCGTCTTCTTCGGTTTTGCCGTTTTCAAGGCGGATGCTCAATACCCGCCGTTCCATGCCGCCGGAAGTTTCTTCCAAATCTCCGGCGGGTAGTCTGTTGCAGGCGGAAACACAGAAAAGCATGAGGGACAACAGGATACCGCTCCGCACACAACCGGGGTATGATTTTTTACCATGAAAAAAAGCATGTATCACCGCGGCCTTCTATCAGATGAGAGATTTTCTCATTGTAGCATAGAAAGCGAAAAGCGAAAAGAGAGGAAAGAACTACCTCATCAGGCGCTACATAATCAAGTGATAAAGGACTACGCCGCACCGTCTTTTAACACAATTTTAACAATCCCTTCACGCGGTTTTAACAAAGCGGCGGTATGTTGTCGGCATGCTTGACCGCCGCCGGTTTGACGTTTTTTTCAAATACCTGTTCCGGGTGATGTCCTTAAGCTCCGTGCTTGCCCTGGCTTCCATCCTGGTTTTTGTCTGCGTCCAGGGGGCAAACCCGTTCATATCTTCCACCGCCCGGGGGATCCGCGTTGTTCCCGAAAGGATCGAAGAGATTACCGTCAACGGCACGGTCTACCGGGATCACACCACCTTTATCCACATTCCCCCGGATACCGGAACGATTACTATCGGTTTTTCCAACGAAGGAATTTCGGGGACCCTGGAAGTTGCCGTGGACAACGCCGAAAAGGATCCGGAAAAGGCGTTGCGCTTTACCATGGCCGGCGAAGAGGGGGAAATCACCTATCCCCAGGCCTATACCTGGACGGTAACGTATCCGGGTTTTCTGCCGGGGATGTCGTCGAAGATCCACATTTTACTGCCCGAACGGCCCTACGGTTTTTTCCGGTTTATCACCGGCCTGGAATGGCGGCCGGCCTACGACAAACTCTACGGCATCCTGCCGATGATAGCCGGCACCGTCATTGTCAGTTTCGCCGCCATCCTTTTGGGGCTTCCCCTGGCGCTCCTTGCCGGGGTTTTTCTCGCGGAGTTTATCCCCCCCAAACCGGCTTCCATCATCAGGGGCGGCATAGAACTTTTGGCGGGAATTCCCTCGGTGGTGTACGGATTCTTCGGCCTCATGGTCATCGTCCCCTGGGTAAAAGAGGTCTTTCGTCCGCCCTCGGGAAACGGCCTTCTTGCCGCCGCCCTGGTCCTGGGGGTGATGATCCTTCCCACGGTCATTACCATCACCGAAACATCCCTCCGGGCCGTTCCCGATTCCATCCGGGAAGCGTCCCTCTCCCTGGGGGCCAGCAGGATGCAGACGGCCTGGTCGGTGGTACTGCCCCACGCCAGGTCGGGGGTCATGGCCGGGGTAATCCTGGGAATATCCCGGGCGGTGGGGGAAACCATGGCGGTTATTCTGGTGGCGGGAAACTCCCCCCAGCTTATCCGGGAAATTACCGGCAGCATCCGCACCCTGACCGCGACCATCGCCCTGGAAATGGGATACGCCGAAGGCCGGCATAACGAAATGCTCTTCTCCATCGGGGTGGTCTTGTTCGTTCTTATCCTGGTCCTTAACGGACTTATCCTCCTGGTACGGCGGAAAGCGGAGGTGTCGGCATGAAGCGTACGGTGAAGAGGAAAACACGAAAGCTCCGCGACGGTCTTCTGTACGGAACGATGGCGGCCGGCCTTGTCCTGGTGGGGGTGATCCTGTTTTCTATCCTTGCCTATATTCTTGTCCAGTCCGCGGGTTTCTTGAATTTTTCCTTTATTTTTAAATCCGCCGAAGACGGGGGCATCTTCCCGATGGTCATTACCACCTTTTATATGGTACTGGTTTCTCTTGTCATCGCCCTTCCCGTGGGGATCATGACGGCGGTTTTCCTGAACGAATATTCGGGCAATACCCCGGCGATACGCCTGCTCCGCCTGGCTATCGAAACCCTGGCGGGCATACCGTCGATAATTTACGGTCTCTTCGGCCTCTTGATGTTCTGCCGGGTTTTTAAATTCGGCCAGTCCATTATAGCCGGGGCCCTTACCTTAAGCATCATGATTCTGCCGGTGATCATCCGGACCGTGGAAGAATCCCTTAAGACCATTCCCGATTCCTTCCGGGAAGGAAGCCTCTCCCTGGGGGCGGCAAAATTCCAGACGATCTTTTTTGTGGTGATCCCTCCGGCCCTGCCGGGGATTGTTACCTCGGCGATCCTTGCCGTGGGCAGGGTGGTGGGGGAATCCGCCCCGGTACTCCTGACGGTGGGGATTACCAAAAACCTTCCCCGGTCTGTTTTTGAATCGGGCCGTACCCTGACCATACACCTGTATTATCTGACAAAAGAGGCGATCAATCCCGATGACTTTGGCATAGCCTTTGCCACCGCCGCCGTTCTTATTATCATGGTGCTTTTAATCAATACGGCCACCAAGATCATCACCCGGATTTTTAAAAAAAGCATGGGAGGACAGTAATGACACCTAACAAGATCGAAGTTACAAACCTGGATTTTTTTTACGGTGATTTTCAGGCCCTGAAAAATATCAACTTTTCCTTGGCCCGTCAGGAAGTGTCCGCCCTGATCGGTCCTTCGGGCTGCGGAAAATCAACCTTTATCAGGATCCTGAACCGCATGAACGACCTTATCCCCTCCTGCCGCATCGCGGGAAGCGTCCTGCTTGACGGGGAAGATATATACAACGGCATGGACGTAACCGAACTGCGGACCAGGGTGGGCATGGTATTCCAGAAACCGAATCCCTTTAACATGAGCATCTTTGACAATGTCGCGTACGGCAAAAGAATGCAGGGGGTACGAAACAAAGAGAAGCTTGAAGAACTGGTAGAGGTATCCCTGACCAAGGCCGCACTGTGGGACGAGGCAAAGGACAGGCTTAAAAAATCCGCCCTGAGCCTTTCCGGGGGCCAGCAGCAGCGGCTCTGCATAGCCCGGAGCATAGCCATGGAGCCGGAGATCATCCTGATGGACGAGCCGACCAGCGCCCTGGACCCAATAGCCACCGGCAAAATAGAAGAACTTATCGGGGAGCTGAAAAAAGATTACAGCATTATCATTGTGACCCACGCGATGCACCAGGCGGCGCGGGTCAGCGGCAAAACGGCGTTTTTTCTGCTGGGGGAACTTATCGAATACAACGATACCAGGACCCTGTTTACCAATCCGGAGGACAAGAAAACCGAGGATTATATTTCCGGAAGGTTCGGTTAAGCGCCTCCACCTCCATACAAGGACGCATCATGAAAAACAAACGGGTACTTTTTTCCGAGGAAGTTGACGGCCTGCGCCACGATATTCTTGCCATGTCGTCTCTGGTCGAAGAGGGCCTGGGAAAAGCCCTGGCGGCTTTTCAGGATAACAACAAGGAACTGGCAAAGGCTGTCCGTGAAGATGACGCCGCGATTAACGCCATGCAGCTTAAGATAGAGGACGCCGTGGTTATGCTTATCGCCACCCAGCAGCCCGTGGCCCGGGACCTGCGGGAAATTTTTACGATCCTGAAAATCACGGTGAACCTTGAACGGGCGGGGGATCATGCGGTACACTTGGCAAAGACGGCGATGAAACTTTCGGGCAAAGCGTCTTTCCGTGCCATGGAATCCCTGGAACCCATGGTCAAGACCTGCCAGAAGATGATCCGCGACTCCATTTCGGCGTATCTGAAGCAGGATTCGGAAGCGGCCCGGAAAGCCGCGGCCCTGGACGACATTATCGACGCGGAGCATAAAAAAGTTTCCGAGGAGATGCTTAAGCTGATGAAAAAACATCCCGAACTGCTCAAAAAGGCCCTTCGGTTTCTTACGACCTCGGGAAATCTTGAACGGGTGGGGGATCATATTACCAACATCTGCGAAGCGATAGTTTATATGATAGAGAGCAGGCACGAAGAACTCAATGAATAAGGCCCCCGGGAACAAAGTTTCCATGAATAAGGCTTCCATGAACAAGGCCGTTATCCTGATCGTCGAAGACGATCCGGGAATTCAGGAAATGCTTACCCTTGCTTTTTCGGGGGAAGGGTGGAGGCTCCTGGCGGCGGGAACGGGAGAAGAGGGCATAGCCCTTCTGGAAAAACACGGGGCCGACTGCGTTATCCTTGACATCATGCTTCCCGGAATGGACGGCCTTCGGACGCTTAAAAAGATCAAGGCGGAAGGCCGGTGGAAAAGCGTCCCGGTGATTCTTGCCACCGCGAAAGGGGAAGAGCCGGATATTGTTACCGGTCTGGAATTGGGGGCCGACGACTATATTGTTAAACCCTACAGTCCCCGGGTGCTGACGGCCAGGATCCGGGCGGCCCTGCGGCGGCTGGAAGAATCCCCTGAGGACGGGGAAAAAAAATTCTGGCAGGCCGGAAACCTTACCATCGACGTTTTACGCCACGAAGTCCTCCGGGAAGGAAAGCCCCTGGATCTTTCCGCCACGGAATTCGCGATCCTCCTTCATCTTATGTCCCACCGGGATATTGTTTTTTCCCGGAACCAGCTTATTGCCGCCGTTCACGGCCCCGATTATCCGGTAACCGACCGGTCTGTGGACGTACAGATCCTTGCCCTGCGGAAAAAACTAAAGGAAGCGGGCGAAATGATCGAAACAATCCGCGGCGTCGGCTACCGGTTCAGGGAACCATAAGCGGCTATAACCAGAGCATATGTATCCGCGGGCGGAATGTTGTATCCCCCCGGGTTTGCCGCTATACTTTTTATAAGTAAAATCTTACGGAACATAAAGAGTACAAGGAGAAAATCATGGGCAAAATCGTACTTATCGGGGCCAATCACGCGGGAACCGCGGCGGCCAACACCATCCTGGATAACTATCCGGGGAACGAACTGGTGATTTTTGACAGCAACAGCAATATCAGCTACCTGGGCTGCGGGACCGCCCTGTACATAGGCGGCCAGATTACCGACACCGCCGGGCTTTTTTATTCGTCCCGGGACAAACTGGCCGCCAAGAAAGCGGTGGTCCACATGGAAACCGCCGTTAACCGCGTCGACTTTGACGGCAAAAAGGTGTACGCGGCGGACAAGGGCGGCAAAGAGATCGTGGAAAGCTACGACAAGCTGATCATCGCCACCGGTTCCCTCCCTGTCCGGCCGAAGATCAAGGGCCTGGATACCCCCAATGTGGAGTATGTAAAACTCTTCCAGGACGGCCAGAAGATCCACGATTTGCTCGGCCGGGACGAAATCAGGACCGTCGCCGTGGTGGGGGCCGGGTACATCGGCGTGGAGCTGGCCGAAGCGGTACGCCGCCGGGGAAAAGAAGCCCTGCTCTTTGAAGCGGAAAGCACCAGCCTGGCGAGCTATTACGACGACTGGTTTACCCGGGACATGGACAAAAACCTTGCCGACCACGGGGTTAAACT
>JAISBN010000079.1 GCA_031266175.1 Treponema sp.
TGAAGGATTTAGGGACGCGATACTAACATTTTCCCGAAGTAAATCGAAACGGTTAAAAAAGTTATTACAAAGATATATACCGGAAAAGTTTCATCTCATTGGACCGGTATTGGCCTGACATTCTCATTTTACTCAAGAATAATATAGGGAATTACAGTTTGTTACATCTGACAATCTCATTTTGCCTGGGAATAATTTAAATTATCCCAAGCATCTAACAATACCTTTGAAAGTGTATCGATAGAATAGATATACCACTCCTGTTCTTCTTTTTCACCATAATCCGACAAATCATATAATTCTTCTACCTCAAGAACACCTGAGATAGATTTTAGTTTACTATAACCGCTATCAAAGGCGCTATTCGCCCAGCTATAGGTCCCGTCTTTCATTATTCCTTTTAGTCCCCGAATACCAAATCCATAACCGAATACTGTCCCGTTTTCATAACGCAAAAGCAGCCGGTCATCACCAGGTTGTGTATTTAAAATAACATCCGGTATGCTGTCGCCATCCATATCCAATACTGTAAATTCATCAATATAAAATGTGTGAGGATCATTTACATATCTTTCTAAATATTCACTTACGGTTTTATATTCGCCTTTATATATATCTTCTTTGTCCTCAAAACCATTACCGAAAAAATTACTAAAATAGAGATAATGAAAAAATTTATCCTTGTTCTGTAAAACATCAAGGTATGCCAGCACTATTGCCTTTTGATCGTCACCCAATATAGTTAAATCCTGTTCAAACAACGTTTGATCAAATTCCGGTAAAATGGTTTCCTGGGTTTCAACCCGGATCGCTTGCTCTTGAACATCATTCTCTTGAAGTATTTCTATTGTTGATGTTTCTTCTACTAACGCTTTTTCCACGGCTTTCTTACAAGAGGTCGTTATTATCAGGAAAGAAAATATCAAGAAAGGAGCTAATAAAAATTCCTTCACTTTCATTCGTATATGATACCATATTCAGGCAAAATGTCAACCCCAATTTTGCATAACGACATATACAAGAGTAAACGGCAGAGATATTTGTCATTTTTTGTTCGTGCCCGTTAGTTGTTTTAGTTCTCTGCCTTTGCGTACTATCGCGGCTAAAAACACGCGGCGGGCCAGCCGGCGGTACTTACCCAAACACATCCCGTAAATCAATGTTCAGCCCCGGTAAAACGAAGGCCGGAACTACCGAGGCAACTTCCACCTTTGCCAGCGCGGGGGGCAGTTCCTTCTCTTCCCGGGGAAGGGCATAGACCGCCGTGGTATACCGGTCTCCCCGCAGCACATGAACCTGGACACTTTCCTGTTCAGGATCCACTACCCAGTATTCTTTAACTCCGGCGTCCAGATATAAATTGAATTTACGGAGCTGATCGTGCCGTCTGTTTGACGGAGAGAGGATTTCAATAATCAGGTCGGGAGCGCCGTTACAGCCCCGGTCGTCGATTTTGCCCGGATCGCAGACCACGGTGATGTCGGGCTCCACCAGGGTATCGTCGCTCAAATCATCCCTGGGGAAAAGCCGGACCCCGAAGGGGGCGGGAAAAACTTCACAGGGCTTGCTGTCCAAAAAAACGTATAGTTTGGCGCTCAACTTCATTAAGATACGCTGATGCCGGGTCAGAGGCGGCGCCATCATGAAAAGTTCACCGTTAATAATTTCCGCCCTGACGGATTCGTCCCATTCCAGGACATCCGCGTAGCTGTACTTCCGGTTTGCGTTTGGTACGAGCATAGTTAAAATCCTCTGGAAAGTATATAGTTAAAGGCGATGAAATACAAGGGAGAAAGCGTTACCAAAACCTTCGGGATCCTTACTTCCGGGGGGGACTGTCCGGGGCTTAACGCCGCTATCCGGGGGGTATGCCGGGCCGCCTATGGCCGGTACCACATGAACATCCTGGGGATTGCCAACGGTTACCGGGGGCTTATCGACGGGGACGTACGGTTTCTGGAACCGGTTGATTTTTCTGGGATCCTTACCCGGGGGGGAACGATCCTGGGTACCAGCCGGGAAAAGCCTTTCAAGTCTACCGAAATCGGCGAGGACAAGGTTAGGGCGATTAAAAAAAACTACGAAAAATACAAACTCGACTGCCTGGTGGTGCTGGGGGGCAACGGTACCCATACCACGGGCCGGCTTCTGGCCCAGGAAGGGCTTAACATTCTGGGACTTCCCAAAACCATCGATAACGATATTGAGGGAACGGAGCGGAGCTTCGGCTTTCATTCGGCCATGGCGATTTGTACCGACGCCATCGACCGGCTTCACTCCATCGCCGCCAGCCATAACCGGGTGATGGTGATCGAAACCATGGGGCATAAAGCGGGCTGGCTGGCCCTTTACGCGGGAATTGCCGGCGGCGGGGACGTGATCATCATTCCGGAAATTCCCTACGACATAAAAGCCATCGCCCGGCATTTGAACGAACGGGCAAAATCGGGCAAAAGTTTTTCCATCGTGGTGGTGGCCGAAGGGGCCCTCTCGGCGGAGGAAAGCAGGATGGACAAAAAAGACCGGAAGCGGCTCCGTTCCGATACGGGCTTTACATCCATTGCCTACCGGGCGGCCAAAGAAATAGAAACGGAAACGGGGATGGAAACCAGAGCCACCGTTCTGGGCTATGTCCAGCGGGGCGGCATTCCCAGCGCTTCCGACCGGGTCCTTGCCACCCGGTTCGGTACCGCCGCGGCAGATCTTCTGGCCCGGGGGGAGTACGGTACCATGGTAGCCCAGATCGGCAGCGGCATCGGCGCGGTGGATTTATCGGTTCCCGCGGGCAAAATCAAAAAGGTCCCCAAAGACGATTCCCTGCTGGACACCGCCGCGGCTGTGGGGACCTGTCTGGGAACCTGATCCGCCCGGCGGATTAACGGGGAACTAACGAAAAGGATTGTAAAAACGGTCTCCGTCTTTAAAGGTAAGCCACATGGCCGCGGCAAACAAAAGGACGCCGAGGATCATCGCGGCCACGTCGGCTCTGTTAAAGGGACGGGAAGAATACCAAGTGCGCGTTTTGTTCTTGCCGAAGCCCCGGAGTTCCATGGCATGGCTGATAACGTCGATCCGGTCCAGGGATAAAAAAATAAGGGGCAGCAGGAGGGGAACGGTCCTGGTAAGCCGCTTCACCCAGGACGCTTTCCGGGAAAGCTCCACCCCCCGGGCCTGCTGGGCCTGGGAAATCGCTTCGTAGTCCCGCTGAACGTCGGGGATGTACCGCAGGGTAAGGCTTACCGCATAGGCCACCGTATAGGGAATCCCGATGCGGTTAAGAGAGGCGGCAAATTCACTGGGATGGGTGGTTACCATAAGTAGTACCGCCGGCGGTATGATCGTAAAATATTTGAGCAGTACGTTAAATTCATAAAAAAGCTGTTCCCGGGTAAGGGTAAAACGGCCGAACCCTTCGGAAAGCACGTGCCGTGTTTTATAGATAAGCACTCCCTGTTCCGGGGCAAACAGGTAAATCGCCGCCAGGTTAAGGATAAGAAAAAGGGCCATCATTTTAAGAATAAACGAGACGCTGTGAAAGGGAATTTTTGCCAGAAAAAACAGAAGTATCCCCAGGAATGTCAAAAAAATCAAAATGGGAGTCTCAAAGCTTACCATGACCAGGATCGACCACAGCAAAAACACCACCAGCTTTGCCGCCCCGGTAAGGCGATGGACGGGAGAATTTCCTTCGATGTACGAAAGCGCCCTCATCCGTCCTCCCCGGAAAGGACCCCGGATTCCCGGTGCCGGCGTTCATGGCGTATATACCGGGCCACAAAGGACCGGGGATTGGGAAGGCCGGCCTTTACCGCCAGGCCGTAGAGGCTGGTCCGTTTAAGGCGGGCCTTTTTAATTACCCCGTCGTCGGTCAGCACCTCAAAGGGTTCCGCGTTGGTCACGGCGCTTCCTTCGGAAAGAACCACCGCCCGCACGGAATATTCAAGCATCAGGTGCATATCGTGGGTAATAAGGAGCAGCGCTATGCCCCGGTCCCGGTTAAGGGCCAGCAGAAATTCCATAAATTCAGTATAGTGCCGAAGATCCTGGCCCGCGGTGGGTTCATCAAGGATGATAAACGAAGGCTGCAGGACCAGAATAGACGCGATGGTAAGCCGCTTCTTCTGCCCGTAGCTCAGGGCGCTGACGGGCCAGTTCCGGAAAGCATACAGTCCGCAGAGGGCCAGGGCGTCGCAGACCCGATCCCGAATCTCCCCCTCTCCGGCGCCCCGGCTGCGAAGGCCCAGGGCGGCTTCATCGTAGATCAGGGGAAAGGAAATCATCTGGTTGGGATTCTGCATGACATAGCCGATCTTTTCCGCCCGCTCCATGATGGAAAACCCCGCCAGATCACGGCCCTCAAAATACACCGTCCCCGAATCGGGGCGGACAAAACCGCAAATGCACTTGGCCAGGGTGGATTTGCCCGAACCGTTTTTGCCCACCAGGGCTATACATTCCCCGGGGGCCGCGGAAAAGGAAACCCCCTTGAGGGCCTCGTCTTCTCCCCTGGAATAGCGGAACCGAAGGGCCCGTACTTCAAGCAGGCGGTTCCCGTCGCCGGGGCCGCCGTTTTTGTTTTCCGCCGCCATTACCGGTGATGTTCCTGCCGCCGGCGATGTTTCCGCCGCTTGTACCCGCGGGTCCTCCCCGGTTTCGCCGACAAGGACCCTGTCCCACTCCCGGAGGGGACCGTAGTCAAGGTCCAGGGTATCCAGGCTCTGGGGACCCATGCCGGGGTTTACCCTGATCCCCGCGCCCCGGAGGGCGCTGATGTACAGGGGTTCCCGGATCCCGGTTTTTCGCAATATATCCGACGAAAGCAGTTTCCCCGGAGGTTCGTCGGCGGCAATACGGCCCCGGTCCATTACCACGATCCGATCCACCTGCCGGTGAAGGACGTCCTCCAAACGGTGCTCCACGATGATGATCGTCTTTTCCGTTTCCCGGTGGAGCGAGTCAATCAATTCTACCGCTTCTTCTCCCGTGGCGGGATCAAGATTAGCCAAGGGCTCGTCGAAAAGCAGAATCTCCACATTGTCCACCAGAATCCCCGCGATGGACACCCGCTGTTTCTGCCCCCCGGAAAGGTCCTGGGGAGATTTGGCCAGGCGCCCCCCCATATCCACCAGCGCGGCGGCTTCCCGGACCCGGCGGCGCATTTCCGCCGGAGGGATACAGTCGTTTTCCAGGGCAAAGGCAATATCTTCCGCGGCGCTAAGACCCACAAACTGGCCGTCCGTATCCTGTAGGACCGTACCCGCCTTTTTGGAAATGTCAAAGCTTCCCAGGGTGAATATATCTTCCCCCAAAAGAGTCAGGGAACCGCTCCATGTCCCCGGAAAGGCATGGGGAATAAGTCCGTTGATACAGTGAATCAGGGTAGATTTTCCCGAACCGGAGGGACCCAGGATCAGGACCTTCTCGCCCCGTTCAAGGCGAAGATTTATATTCCGCAGGGTCGGCTCGGTCTGGGACCTGTACTGGAAAGAAAAGTCCCTGAATTCCAGGGCAGGATTATTCACAAAACCGTAACTCTCCGGAGGGTTTCCGTCCCGGGCCGGACCTGTCCCGCGGCTGCACCCAAAGCTATTCGGCCTTAAGGCTTCCGGGCTGAACACGGGTGGCGGAATATCCAAAAGCAAGAAGGGTACCCAGGATCAGCACCACCCCGGCGTTAAGCCCCCCGGCCACAAGGCCCTGCAGAAAAGCCTTATCCGCCGGCTCTTTGTGGATTAAAATATCCAGAACCGGGGCTATCCCCAGCCAGGCAACGGCGTTAACGATAATCTGGATCAGGTTAAAATACACCCCCCGGATCACGGTGAACTTTCCTTCGTCGATTTTGTAGGTCTTCCAGAAAAGACCGATAAGCAGCCCGTAAACGGCGTCGGCAATAACCCAGCTCCACCACACCCCAAAGCCGAAGGTCAGGTCCGTCAGGGTATGGCCGATAAAACCAATCAGGAGCCCCGCGATGGGCCCGAAGATCGCCGCAAAAAGGGTCAATATGGCGATGCCCAGGTTAAGGTTGGTATTGGGAACCCCCGACGGGATCGCCACAAAACGCATCAGCACGAACACAAGGGCCGCGCCGATTCCGACAGCTACTACGGTCCTGACGGAAATAAACTTTTTCCCCATGGTTATAATCCTCCAAAGCAAAAAATAGGCCCGGAACAAAGCGGATTTTATCGAGCTCCGGAACAATATACCATACTACAATGAAAAAAAGAAAAAAACTATGACGCGAAAACAAAATACGCGCCGGGTTATTTTTCCGGTATCAGGATATAGAAAAATCCCGGAAAACCATGTACCGTAACCGTGGAGGTACCATGAAACAGAAGATCGTCCTTGCCTATTCCGGCGGGCTTGATACCACG
Source organism: Treponema sp. (assembly GCA_031266175.1). GTDB lineage: Bacteria > Spirochaetota > Spirochaetia > Treponematales > Breznakiellaceae > JAISBN01. The sequence goes on from JAISBN010000079.1 coordinate 6,384, forward strand.
GTGATTATCCCCTGGCTTAAGGAAAACTACGACTGCGATATTGCCGCGGTCTGCGTGGATCTGGGCCAGGAAGCGGACTGGAGGGCTGTTAAAAAACGGGCCCTGGATACGGGGGCCCTTTCCTGCGTGGTGGTGGATGTTAAAAAGGAATATGTGGAACAGTATATCTGGCCCGCCCTCAAGGCCAACGCCCTGTACGAAGACAAGTACCTTCTGGGAACGTCCACCGCCCGGCCCCTCATCGCCAAGGTACTGGTGGAACAGGCCCGCCGGGAAAAGGCCGGCGCCATAGCCCACGGGGCTACCGGCAAGGGAAACGATCAGGTCCGCTTTGATTTGGGGATCATGGCCCTGGCTCCGGATTTGGAAATTATCGCCCCCTGGCGGACCTGGCGGATCAAAAGCCGGGAGGAGGAGATCCGTTACCTGGAAGAACGGAAGCTTCCGGTCCCCATGAAAAAGTGGGAGTCCTATTCCCGGGACGACAACCTGTGGCACATTTCCCACGAGGGGCTGGAACTGGAAGATCCCGCCACGGAGCCCCTGCTGGAACGGATGCTTAAAATGTCCGTGCCCCCCCAAAAGGCTCCCGGCAAGGCAGGCTATGTGGAACTGGGCTTTGAAAAGGGCATTCCCGTTTCGCTCGACGGAAAAAAGATGGACGGGGTTTCCCTGATTCTGGCCCTGAATAAAATCGGCGGCGCCCACGGCGTAGGCATCGTGGACATCGTGGAAAACCGGGTGGTAGGAATGAAGAGCCGGGGGGTTTACGAAACCCCCGGCGGGACGATCCTCTACTATGCCCACCAGGAACTGGAACACCTCTGCCTGGACCGCCAGACCTACGCTTTTAAGCAGACGGCTGCCCAGAAACTGGGCGAAGTGATCTACGGCGGCCTGTGGTTTACCCCCCTGCGGGAGGCCCTTTCCGCTTTTGTGGACTCCACCCAGAAAACGGTAACCGGTACGGTCCGGGTCAAACTCTACAAGGGGTCGATCAGTTCCGCCGGGGCAAGCTCACCCTATTCGCTGTACAACGCGTCCATCGCCAGTTTTACCACCGGGGAACTCTACAACCACGCCGACGCCAGGGGATTCATCCGGCTCTACGGCCTTCCCGTCCTGGTACGGGCGCTCATGGAGCGGGACAACAGGGGCGGTAAAACCCCGGGGAATAAGGCAAAGGCGGGCAAGGGCGGCAAAACCGGAACGCCGGGCGCGACCGACGCCAAGTCCAAAGGAACCGCGGGCTGACGTGGCAAAATCCGCCATCCATGGCGGATTTTGCCATCGGAGTTTACCTTTGGTAAACTCCACCTCTCCACCGGAGGCGGAGAGCACTGGTTACAGCGGCATCCTTGCCGCCTGCCCTTCGGCGCAACCGGCGTCCTTGCCGATTTTTGACATAGACAGCCGCGCCGGATAAAAGCTATGATTGTGCCGGGCCGCCAGGAGGCGCCCGACGCATGAAAGAACCGGAACAACAGCAAAACGTCCTCTGGGCGGGGCGGCTTGAGGAAAAACCCGGCGCGGAAGCTTTCGCTTTCCAGGCGTCGATACAGGTGGACCGGCGCATGGCGGCGGAAGACATCACCGGGAGCCGGGCCCACGCGGCCATGCTGGCCGGACAGGGCATTATCCCCCCGGAAACCGCCGCCGCCCTGGACGGGGAACTGGCGCGGATTGGAGAGGAACTGGCCGCGGGAACCCTGGCCGTGGACGAAGGCGCGGAGGACATCCATTCGTTTATCGAAGGGGTCTTAACCGCCCGGCTGGGGGACGCGGGCCGGACGGTCCACGCGGGCCGGAGCCGGAACGATCAGGTTGCGGTGGACCTCCGGCTTTACCTGAAAACGGTCGTCCCCCGGCTCCGGGACGAACTGGCAGATACCATACAGGTCCTGCTGGACAAGGCCGAAGAACACGCCGAAACAATCATGCCCGGCTATACCCACCTGCAGCGGGCCCAGCCGGTAACCCTGGGCTATCACCTGAGCGCCTGGTCCTGCGCCCTGGACCGGGACCGGGGACGGCTGGCGGACGCCCTGGTCCGGCTGGACGAATGTCCCCTGGGAGCCGGGGCCCTGGCGGGATCCACCCTGCCCCTGGACCGGGAAGCGGTAGCCGGGGCCCTGGGTTTTGCCCGGCCCACCCTGAACGCCATGGATTCCGTGGCGGACCGGGATTTTGCTCTGGAATGCGCCGGGGCCCTTTCTATCCTGATGGTTCACCTTTCTCGGTTCTGTGAAGACATCGTCCTGTGGGCCAGCGAGGAATTCAAATTTGTCGATCTGGCCGAAGCCTGGAGTACCGGTTCCTCAATCATGCCCCAGAAAAAAAACCCCGATTTCGCCGAGCTTATCCGGGGCAAGTCGGGCCGGAGCATCGGGAACCTGGTTACCCTCCTTACCCTGCTAAAGGGCCTTCCCTATGCCTACAACAAGGACCTCCAGGAAGACAAGGAGGCCCTCTTTGACAGCATCGACACCGCCGCCGCCTGCCTGCGCATGTTCCGGGGCATGGCTGCCTCCGCGGTCTTTAATCCCCGGCGGATGAAAGCCGCCTGCGCCGGGGGCTTCCTGGAAGCCACCGACGCCGCGGAATACCTGGTACGGAAGGGCCTGCCCTTCCGCAGGGCCCACGAGGCGGCGGCCCTGGTCGTCCGGGACTGCGTCGCCGCGGGACAAAAAGCCATCACCCAGCGGACCCTGGCGGAACTGAAAACCCGGTCGGCCCTTTTTGAGGCGGACGTCTACGCCGCCCTGGAACCGGAAGCCTGCGCCGCCGCCCGGAAGCTCCCCGGCGGCTGCGCCCCGGAAGAAGTCCGGCGGCAGATTAGGGAACTGCGGCGGCGGACGGAAACTCCGGCCGGATGATTGTCCGGCCGCACCTGCGGGCGGCATGCTGGCGAACCTAAAGGGTTCGCCCCGCCGCTGTAACCACTTGGCTTTAGGCGGCAAGGACACCGCTGTAACCAGTGCCGGCCGCTAGGCCGGGGTGTAGTTTGCGTAGCAAACTACAAGCTCAAAATCCGCCATGGATGGCGGATTTTGATCACTGTTCTTTTGCGGCTTTTTTCGTTATACTGGAATCCAAGGTGCAGGCTTTTTTATCCGATATCATGTATACTCTGGGCTTCTTTGCCAAAACCGTTAAGGGCGTCCACGCTTTTATCTTCCGGGGAAAGGCGTCGTACAAGATCCTTATCATGCAGATCCTCTTTACCTTTGTGGACGCATTGGGGATCTCCGCGCTCCTGGCCCTGGGCATAGGCGCCGCGGTTAACGTCATCGGCATCCCCTTTCTCTCCGGCCTGGGCCAGCCCCTGATGATCTACCCCCTGTTGATAGCCATCATTACCCGGGAGCTGGGCCCCCTCTTGACAGCGTTTATTATCATCGCCAGATCCGCCACGGCGATTGCCACGGAAATGGCGTCCATGGTGATTTCCCACGAAGTGGAAGCTTATATCTCCGTGGGGGTGGATCCCATAGAACACCTGGCGGTTCCCCGTTTCCTGGGGGTAACCATTTCCCTGTTTCTCCTGAACGTGTATTTTTCCATCTTCGGCCTGGCGGGATCCTTCGCGGTGGCCCAGCTCTTTAACGCCATGCCGGCCTCCATGTACTTTACCTATATCCTGCAGTTCCTGACCATCCAGGACATCCTTCTTACCACCATAAAGAGCGTCAGCTTCGGCATGATCATTTCCATCATGGCGATCCTCCGGGGCCTTGGGGTGGAACGGGCCAGCACGGAAATCCCCGTGGCCGGACTGCGGGCGGTGGGAAGCTCCTTCCTCTGGATTATCCTGACCGACATTATCATCTCGGCGCTTTACTATCTGGGGTAGCGATGGAAAACATGCTGGAACTACGGGACGTTTCTTTTTCCTCCCAAAATACCGCGATTATCCACCGGGTAACGCTGGGCATAGAGGCGGGAAAAACCACCGTCTTTGCCGGTCCTTCGGGCTGCGGAAAAAGCACCCTCCTTAAGCTCTGCGCCGGGCTTATCCTTCCCTCCGCGGGGGAGGTTTTGTACCGGGGAAAAAACATCTCCGCCATGAACCGCGTCCAGAACCTGGAATTCCGCAGGGACAGCGCCTTTGTTTTTCAGGATTCCGCGCTCTGGGCAAACCAGAACCTTCAGCAGATCCTGGAACTTCCCCTGAGGATTCATTTTCCCGCCATGACAAAGGAAGAGCGGCAAAGCAGGATAGACGAGGTGGTAAAAACCGTGGGGTATAAACGGAGCCTTGCCATCCGGCCCGCGAGCCTTTCCATGGGGGAACAAAAACTTATCGCCTTCGGCCGGTCCATGCTCTGCAGGCCGAAACTGCTTTTTCTGGATGAATGGACCGAATCCCTGGACGATTATGCCGCCCAGCGGCTTATATCCCTTGTAAAACAGCAAAAGCTGGATAATAATACGATAGTGTTTGTCAGCCACAATATGGGGGTCATCCGGAATCTGGCCGATTATGTGGTGATGCTGGTAGGCGGATATATCTATACCCGGCTGACCAGCGAACATCTTGCGGACGACAGGGAACTGGCGGAATTGCTTGAAAAGGGTCTTGCCTGATGAAGTTTAAAATGCGGTACGCGGATCAGCTGGTGGGTTTCTTTATTATTGTGGCCCTCCTGTCCCTGATTTTTGTCATCTTTATGCTGGGAAGGACCCAGCGCTGGTTCTCGAAAAGCTACGCCTACAAGACCTACGCGTCAAGCGCGTCGGGGCTGAACCAGAATATGCCCGTCAGTTACAAGGGGTTCCCCATCGGCAATGTTAAATCCTTCCAGCTTACCGAAGACAACCGGGTGGAGGTGATCTTTACCATCCAGGACAAGTACAAGAGCAGGGTAACGGAAGGCTCCCTGGTGGAAGTCCTGGTCAGCCCCGTGGGGCTGGGGAACCAGTTTATCTTTTATACCGGCCTGGGGCTAAAGGTTCTGGACGAGGGGGAACTTATTCCCATGTCCAATTCCACCGAAGGAAAGGTTGCCATTGCCCAGGGTATCGGGTATGTTCCGCCCCACGAGGATTCCATCGCCGTCCTGATGGGCAACGCCCAGGCCGTACTGGGCAGGCTGGAAACCACCCTGGAGATGGTTAACGCCGCCGTGGCGGGGGACGACGTAAGCGCCCTGGGACGGACCCTCGGCAATATCCAGCAGATTACCGCGGACATCAGAGCCGGTATTTCCAGCCCCGACGGCATCATGAAGATCATCGGCGGCGAGGGGGACGCCATCAATGCCCTGGAAGCGTCGTTTGTTTCCCTGGCGGGAACCCTGGATCACATCGAAAAGGCCACCGCCTATCTTCCCCGGGAAATGCCCCAAATCCTGCAGGCCGTCACCGAGGCGCGGACCGCTTTACAGGCGGCCAACGACGTGCTTATCGCCCTGCGGAACAATCCCATCCTGCGGAACGGTATCCCCGAACACGCGGAGATTGATGCCAGCGGGACCAATCCCAGGAACATACGGTTTTAGGCCGCGGGAGTAAGGAACATGGTGAAGAAATACGGGATTATCCTTCTGGCACTGCCCCTGATGGCGGCCTGTTCTTCCGCCCCCAAACGGCCCGCGGAAATCTTCAGCATCCAGTCTATGATCGAAACCCAGATAGGCCGGGCCAACAGGGAAGCGGATCAGGGGAACTATGCCGAAACCCTGGATCTGCTGGGGGAAGCCTGGCGGCTGGCGGTGATGACCGACAGGCCCGCCCTGCGGATCCGGGTTAACCTGGCCCGGGCAAACGCCCTCTACGCCCTGGACCGGACCGCGGAGGCGGAAAAGGTCTGGCGGGACGCGGAGATAGAGGCGGAATTTTCCGGGGAGCCGCTGCTGGCCTCCGCCAGCCGGGTGTACCGGGCCAGGAGCACGATGATGTCCGGCAGGGCGAATCCCGAAGAGGTGCTGGCCCTGATGGAAAAGGAACAGGAAAACCTTAAATCCGACAAGCTCCTTGCCGCCATGGGCTGGACCGTCCGGGGCCTGGCGGAAAAGGAGCTGGGCCTTTACGGCGAGGCCGAAAAATCCATCCGGAACGCCCTTTCGGCCCATGACAAGGGCCGCTATCTGGAACAGGCCGCCTACGACTGGTACCTGATCGCCTCTATCCGCTCCGTATCCGGAAATTACCGGGAGGCCCTGGAAGCCCTGAACCAGGCCCTGGGCTTTGACCGCCGGGCGGAAAATTCATTCGGCCTGGCCATGGACTGGGCCGCGACGGGCGACGTCTTCCGCAAAATGGATATGGAAGAAGCCGCGGCCATATCCTGGCACCGGTCGGCGGAAATTTTCCGGGCCATGGACAAAGCGGCCCAGGCCCGGGAAGTGGAGGGCCGCATCAAAAGCCGCCGCCAGGATTCGGGAACCAAAAAGTCCCAGTAGTACCTGGTACTTACTCAATAATCGAAGAATTTTTACCACGGACTTCACAGACAAACACGGACAAAAGCATGGAATTGAAACAACTGGTCCGTGCTGGTCCGTGGCTGTCCGTGGTTTTCTCCGCCTTCACGGTTATACATTCTTCTTCCTCTGCTTTAGGCTTTACCACGGATTATCGTGAAACCACCCGGAACCCCAGATCAACGTCCTGACTGCCGGGGTAGGGGTTGGTCCGGTAGACAACCGTGCAGTAGACCGGAGCGGAGCTCCAGCCGCCCCCCCGGGCCACCCGGAACGAGCCCGAGGAGGGGCCCCCGGGATCCGTCACCGTTCCCGGGTTGATTACCGTGCCGTACCGGTCCCAGCACCATTCACGTACGTTCCCGCTCATGTCGTAGAGCCCCATTCCATTTGCCGCCCAGGTCCCCACCGTGTGGGTGGCGCTGCCCGAATTGACGACATACCATGCCACATCCCCAACGGTGTTACTCCCCGCGTGGGTATACACAAAAGGCCCGCTGGTTGAAGGCGTTCCCCCGCCCCGGGCCGCGTACTCCCACTCCGCCTCGGTAGGCAGACGGTAGCCGTTGGCCCCCGGCTTCATCTCCGCACCATCCACCGCCGCTGTATCGGTTGCGTCCTGCAGTATCGTGCCATAGCCGATATCGGTGTAATACACCGGCGTTTTGCCGGCCATCTGGCTGTAGGCGTTGCACCATACCACCGCGTCCCACCAGTTGATGGCGGTTACCGGTTCGGTCTTTGCCGTGTCGGTAGGGGCCCCCGCTGCTCCGTCATTCCCCTCGCAGCCGTGATTGGGAAAGGTATATCCGTTACCGTCCGCCCAGGTTTTTACCTCGTACCATAACTCGTAGGTCGTCTCGTACGTCGCCATAGAAAAGGGACTTAACCTTACATCCCGCCCGATGAAGAATAAAGCACTAGCATACGCGGCGTGTCCGTCGATGGTGACGAGATCGGAATTCGCCTGTACCATTGTCCGGTATTGCGCCGGGGTGGTAAAAGGATACCTGCCTCCCCCGCCGTTATCGTTGTTCCCGCCGCCCTTGTTCTTGTGCAGGGGGGCCACCGCGTCTTTCATCCAGGGGTTCTCGCAGCCCCCAAAGCCCGCCACGGCGGCCAGAACCGCCAGAATACCCAGAGAGAAACACACAGGCCAACCCTTCGTCCATACCTTCATAACCTTCCTCCTATAACCGGAAACCCGCGGAGACTCCTCCGCCGGCAATATAGGGATACCCCGCCCGCAGGAAGGGTTCGACATACCAGCGTTCCCCCAGCAAAAAGCGCCAGCCCGCGGCCAGCCCCACGGAAAACCTCCCCGTTTCCGCGGGAACGGTAAAGTCCCCGTTCAGGGCAAAGAGCCCCGCGCCGGTAAAGAATTCGCCGCCATCAGCGCCGGCAATGCCGCCGCCGGGATCCCGGGCCGCCGCGGGCAGGGCCGCCAGGGCCAACAGCGCCAGCGCCGCCATCCGCCCGGTAAACGGCACACCCTTTAGGGTTTGCCCAGGCTTAATCTTTAGGTTCAGTCCAAACTCCAATCCCATAATTTGGCAGGATGCCCTGCTTTAGGCCATGGACCTCCCCCGCGCAAGCGGGCCCTTCTGTAACCACGGCCTGTTTAGCCGGCTCAACGCTTTGCGCAGCCGGATGAACGCCCTGTTTAGCCGGATAAGCGCTCCGTTTAGCTGGATGGATGCTCCATCCATCTGGATGGATGGCCTGATTAGCTGGATGGATGCTCCGTTTAGCCAGCTGGATGCTCCGTTTAGCTGGATGGATGGTCCGTTCAGCTGGATGGATGGTCCGTTTAGCTGGATGGATGGTCCGTTTAGCTGGATGGATGGTCCGTTCAGCTAGCTGGATGCTCCGTATATCCCGCTGACTACCCCTTGTTCCGCCATGGCGCGGAGGCCGGGAGACAGCGGGATATCGTACAATTCGGGCTTTTTTGCGGAAAAAGCCGGAGTTATGCTATAAAACGATAAAGAATGGAAGCGTTTGCTGGAATATGTTACTAAACCGCACCAAATGCGGGGGGGGGGGGGGTAAATGCAGTGTTTTCTACGATACCGCAAAGAATGTGCCAGGAATCGGCATCCATGGTGATTTTTGGGTCTTGCACCGCTCTTTGCACAATCGCCGTTGTGTTCATTGCCCTGTCAGTATCACCCCGGGTGCGTGCTTTTGTCAACTGCTGAAAATCCGCCATGGATGGCGGATTTTGACGCGGAATAGCGGGTCAGATCTTCCCGGGTAATGCTTAACTTGCCGTCGCTTTTCCGGGTGGCGACTTTTTTAAAGTACTCAAAGTACTGTTTGTCCTGGAGGGCAATGTGGGTTAATATCCAGTTTTTAAGGAATTTGGTAAAGGCGGTCAGGTTGAATTTTTTCCCTTCGTTAAAGGCCTGAATCTGTTCTACCACCGTCAGCACAAAGGCTTCGTGTTCCCGTTTATGGTCAAGGAACCCGCTAAAATTGGTTTTCAGCATGATCTTTTCTTCCGTGGCGAAGTGGATTTTTACATACTTAACGGCTTCGTGGATTACCTTTTCAAAATAAGCCCGTTCCGCCGCTTCGTCCCCGACGCAGTGGTTAAACAGATCGTTGGTCAGGTTAAGGAGTTCCTTATGCTGATCGTCGATAAGTTTTATCCCCACCGAGAACGTGGAAGACCAGCTGACTAACTCGGATTTTTTGTTTACGGCTGCCATTCGTATCCTCCTTTAGGACTTTACAGGGTATCCAGGACGGTTTTAAGAATCCCCAGCCCCCGGTCAATTTCCCCGGCGGTAATCGTATAGGGGGGCAGGAAGCGCAGGGTCCGCTCTCCGGCGCTTAAGAGCAGCAGCCCCGGCGCCGCCGCATTCGGCGCCGCGTCCGGCCCGCCGGCTTTTTCCGCCCGGCGGATTAACGCTTCCAGTACCGGCCAGGCGTCGCGGTCGATGTCAAGCCCCGCCATAAGGCCCCGGCCCCGGATTTCCCGGACCCGCGGATGGTTCCATGCACGGACCGTATCCATCAGCAGGCGGCCTTTCCGGACGATTTCTTCCAGAAAGGCCGGATCGCTTACCGTGTCCAGAACCGCAATGCCCGCGGCGGCGGCCAGGGGATTCCCCCCGAAGGTGGAGCCGTGGTCCCCGGTTTGCAGGACACCGGCGGCCTTTTCTCCCGCCAGCACCGCCCCCACGGGAACGCCGCCGGCAAGCCCCTTGGCGAGGGTAACCACGTCGGCCCGGACCCCGTAGGCTTCCAGGGCAAGGAAGGTTCCGGTTCTGCCCAGGCCGCACTGAATTTCGTCAAACATAAGAAGGATGTCCCGGTCGGCGCAGAGCTGTGCCGCGGTTCTGATGTACTCCTCACCCTGGGGGATGATTCCGCTTTCGCCCTGGACCGCCTCTACCAGAAAGCCCGCGGTGGTTGTGCGATCCAGGGCCCGGTCAAGTTCTTCCAGGTCCCCGCCGGGGATAAACCGGAATCCCTCGGTAAAGGGGCCGAAATCCCGGTGGAACTTCTCCTGTCCCGTGGCCGAAAGGGTCGTGATGGTTCTGCCGTGGAAGCTTCCTTTCAGGGTTACGATGGTATGCCTGCCGGGACCGTATTTTTTAAGGGAATATTTTCTGGCAATCTTGCAGGCCCCCTCGTTGGCTTCCGCCCCGGAATTGCCCAGAAACACTTTTTGCATCCCCGCTTTCATGCAGGCCTTGACCAGCTTTTCCGCGAATACAAGGCTGACGTCGCTTTGGTAATAATTGCAGGTATGGATCAGCTTTGCCGCCTGTTCCGAAAGGGCCCTGACCAGCGCCGGATGATTGTACCCCAGGCAGTTTACCGCTATCCCCGAGCTAAAATCCAGGTACGCTTTCCCTTCCGTATCGTAGAGCCACACCCCTTCCCCTTTGGTAAAAACCGCCGGGAGCCGGTGGTAGGTATTCATAAAATAATCGGCCATCGCACACTCCGTGGTTATCGTTTTTTTATCACCCTTATTCTATCATAGTACCAATGCCTTCGTCGGTAAAAAGTTCAATTAAAAGGGCATGGGGAAGCCGCCCGTCAATGATGTGGGCCTTCCCGACCCCGCCGTCTATGGCCAGGGAGCAGCAGTCCACCTTGGGGATCATGCCCTTGCTGACGGTCCCGTTCCGTTTCAGCTCCTCCAGGCCGGAACGGGAAAGGACTTTGATAAGGGAACCCTCGTCGTGTACATCCTGCAGTATACCCCGGACGTCGGTCATCAGGATCATTTTTTCCGCGTGGAGGGCGGCGGCTATTTGCGCGGCGGCGGTATCGGCGTTGACATTAAAGACCTTTCCCGTATCCGCTTCCGTGCCCAGGGCCACGGAAGACACCACGGGGATTGCCCCGGCGGCCAGAATCTGTTCCAGTACCTGGGTATTGACCGAGACAATTTCCCCTACCAGGCCGATGTCCCCGCCGCCGGGCCTGAACTGCCGGGCCTGGAGCATCGCGCCGTCGATGCCGCAGAGTCCCAGGGCCCGGCCGCCGGAATTCTCAATGAGCGCGGTAATGTCCTTGTTCACCCTGCCGCAGAGGACCATCTGGACCACCGCCATGGTTTCCTCGTCGGTATAGCGGAGCCCGTCCACGAAGCGGCTTTCCTTTCCCAGGGCATTGAGCATCCCCTCGATTTCCGGGCCCCCGCCATGGACCAGCACAATCCTGATTCCCACACAGGACATGAGGATCAGGTCTTCCATCACCGCCGCCTTCAGCCCGGCGTTGATCATCGCGTTCCCGCCGTACTTGACCACCACGGTCTTTCCCCTGAACTCCCTGATATAGGGCAGGGCCTGGATCAGGACCTGGGCCCGGCCGGCGTTATCCGTCTCTTTCATAATCCCCTTTCATGAACGGTAGTCCCCGTTGATTTTTACGTAGTCATAGCTTAAATCACAGCCCCAGGCGGAAGCTTCCCCCGGACCGCCGCCCACCACCGCCCGGATTTCAACTTCCTCTTCCAGGAGGATTTGTTTTGCGTCCTCCTCGGAAAAGGGAACGGAACATCCGTCCCTGCAAACCTCGACGTTCCCCGAGGCTCCGGCAAACCGAACCGATGTCCGTTCCGGTTCAAAGGGAACCCCCGCGTAGCCCAGGGCGCAAAGGACCCGGCCCCAGTTAGCGTCCGCCCCGAAACAGGCGGCCTTGACCAGGCTTGATCCCGCCACGGACCGGGCCAGGACCGCGGCGTCTTCCTCCGACGCCGCGCCCCGGACCGTCACGGTGATGAGCCTGGCTGCCCCCTCCCCGTCCCGGGCCATGGCCCTGGCAAGCTTTACGCAGAGCGCCTCCAGGGCCCCGGCAAAGGCCTCATACGCCGCGCCGCCCGGGGCAATAAGCGGGTTTCCCGCCGCGCCGTTGGCCATGGCAAGGACCATGTCGTTGGTGGAGGTGTCTCCGTCCACCGTCAGCCGGTTAAAGGAACGGTTTACCGCCCGGCGCAAGGCCCGGTCCAGTTCCGCGGCGCCGATGGCCGCGTCGGTGGTAATGACGCCGATCATCGTGGCCATATTGGGGTGGATCATCCCCGACCCCTTTACCATGGCGCCGATACGGACCGGGCCCGCGGCGGAACCCGGCAGCGCCAGTTCCGCGGCCGCGGCCTTTTTCCGGGTATCGGTGGTCATGATCGCCTCCAGGGCGGCGTCATGACCGGCAGCGCCGCGGTCCAGGGATGCGGCAAGCCGGTCCACGGCCGCTTCTATCCTTTCAATTGGCAGGGGTACGCCAATAACTCCCGTGGACGCCACCGCCGTTTCCCCGGCGCTTATCCCCAGACATTCCGCGGCCATGGAGGCCATGCGCCGGGCCGCGGCAATCCCCGTCTGGCCGGTACAGGCATTGGCGTTCCCCGAATTGGCGATCACCGCCCGGATCTTTCCGGCTTTGCCGTGCTCCCGGCTTACCAGGATATTCGCCGCCTGTACCCGGTTCGCGGTAAAGACCGCGGCGGAAACACAGGGCGTATCGGAGCAGATCAGAGCCAGATCCCGTTTGTCCCCGCCGGCCTTGATGCCGCAGCGGATTCCCCCGGCCCTGAATCCCCTGGGGGCGCAGACCCCGCCTTCGGGTTCTTTCATGGATACCTCAAAAGAGGGAGGGCAGGGCTTCCAGCCCCGCGGTTTCCGCAAAGCCGCAGACCAGGTTCATATTCTGAACAGCCTGGCCCGCGGCTCCCTTTACCATATTGTCTATGGCCGATTCGACGATCAGCACCGAACCGGTTCCGTCGAGGTGTACCGATATATCACAGAAATTTGACCGCCGCACCCGGCCCGTGGCCGCGGAAATTCCTTCGGGGAGAACCCGGACAAAGGGCTCGTCTTTATAAAAGGCCGCGTAGACTTCCCGGATCAGCGCAAGCTTTTCCGTGATTTTCCCCGGCCCGCCGGGGGGAAGCGCGGAAGCTTCCGCCGTTCCCGTTCCCGCCAGGGGCAGGTACACCGTCGCCAGAATACCCCGGTTAAAGGGCCCCAGGTGGGGGGTAAATACCAGGGGTACCGGAGCGCCGGACATTTTCATCAGGGTACGGCTGATTTCCGGCGTATGCCGGTGGGTTCCCACCTTATAGGCGCTCACCGAGCCGGAACATTCGGGGAAATGGTAGGGACGGCCCAGTTCCCTGCCCGCCCCGGTTACCCCGGAAACGGCGTCGGCGATGATCACCGAACCCGGAGCAAGCGCCGGGGTCTTCCGCAGGGGGCCACCCAGCAGGGGATAGCAGGCAAGGCTTACCGCCGTCGGATAACAGCCGGGGTTGCCGACCACCGCCGGACCCGCGGCGGCAAGTTCCCGGATCCGCCGCCGGTTCAGTTCCGGCAGGCCGTAAACCGAACGGCGGCGCAGTTCCGGGTACCGCCAGGATTTTCCGTACCACGCGGCATAGACCGCCTCGTCTTCGTCAAAACGGAAATCCGCGGACAGATCGATATAGGAAACCCCCCGGTCAAGGGAAGCTTTCGCGTAAGCTTCCCCGGTTCCCGCGGGAAGCGCGCCGAACACAATGTCGGAACGGCGGATCAGGCTTTCCGGCGTTTCCAGGATACCGGATCCGAATTTGTCGCTGCCGGTTTTTGCCGCTTCCCAAAAATTGGGATAGATGCCGGTTATGGCTTCACCCCGGTGGCTTACCGAAGCAAGAACCAGGGAATGTATCTCCGGATGGGCCCAGAGGATCCTTGCCAGCTCCGCGCCGGCGTATCCCGTGGCGCCGATAATGCCCGCTGTCATGCACTATTTATACATGTTTTATACATATTTATACAATACGGAAATACTGAACGCCGGGGCCTTAACTAGTACCGGCTTTTAGGGTATACTGGGATCCATGAAAATCCGGACTGCCTTTACGGCTGCGGCTTTGCTGGCCCTAGTTACCGCCTGCGCCACCGTGGTGGAAATACCCGATGACATGCCGCCCAATAAATTGATCCAGGCGGCACAGGAAGCAACGGACATTAACAAGTACAAAGTAGCCCTTCAGTACTACGGAGCGCTGCTGGAACGGCACAGCGATTCAATGGAATACCTTGCCGCCGGGGAATATGAAATCGCCTTTATCCATTACAAACAGAAAAAATACGCCCTGGCCCGGGGCGAATTTGAAGGCCTCCTGGCCCGCTACAGCGTACCCGGCGATGAACCCCTGCCGCCCCGGTTCAAGCTGCTGACGGAAAAGGTCCTGGCCCGGCTTACCGAACTGGGGCATTAAGCGGCCCGGTAACAGGAAACGGCCGGGAAACCAAAGGCGGGGCAAAAACGAAAGTTTTTGCCGTTCACAGCAGGGTTTCCAGCCGGTCCACCAGCCGCCCGAAAGCCCGGCAGGCCGCTTCCACCGGCGCGGGGCCGGACATATCCACCCCCGCGCGTTTAAGGGATTCGATGGGAAACCGGGAACCGCCGGACTTAAGAAAGGCAAAGTAATCGTCCCGTTCTTTTTCCCCGCCGGAAAGAACCCGTTCCGCCAGGGCATAGGAGGCGGAAATACCCGTGGCGTACTTGTACACATAAAAGGCCCGGTAAAAGTGGGGAATCCGCAGGCCCTCAAGGTCGCTTTCTTCCTCAAAAACCATGCCGGGACCAAAGTACTTTTCCAGAAGCTTCCGGTATTCTTTCCGCAGTATGTCCACGGTAAGGGGAACGCCGCCCTCTTCCAGTTCGTGGGTCCGCCCCTCAAATTCGGCAAACATGGTCTGGCGGTACAGGGTAGAGAGAAAATCGTCCACCCGTTTGTTGACAACGTAGCGCTTGAACTCCGGCGTAGCGGCGGTTTTTTCCAGGTACTGAAAAAGCAGTTCCTCGTTAAAGGTACTGGCCACCTCCGCTTCAAAGATCGTGTAGTTGTACTGCATAAAGGGATTTGCCGCCGCGGAATACCAGGAATGCATGGAATGTCCCCCCTCGTGGGCCAGGGTAAAGACATCCCGGACGGCATCGTCCTTGTAGTTCATCAAAACATAGGGATCCCCCACATAGCTTCCCGCGGAAAAAGCGCCGGACCGTTTTCCCTTGTTTTCGTAGCGGTCCGCCCAGCGGCCCAGGAGCCCCTTCCGCAGGGTGGACACGTATTCATCCCCCAGGGGAGCAAGGGCCGCGGAGACCAGCTCCACCGCTTCTTCCCAGGAAGTTTTTTTCCGGATCCCCGGAACCAGGGGAACGTATACATCGTAATGCCGCAGCTCGTCCAGCCCCAGTACCCGCCTGCGGAGTCTGTAGTAGCGGTGCAGGGGCTCAAGATGGGCGTTCACCGTGGCCACCAGGTTATCGTACACCGATTCGGGAACATCGTCGGGGAAAAGGGCCGCGGCCCTGGCGGAAGGATAGTTCCGGATCCGGGCGCGGATTACGTCCTGTTTTACCGCCCCGGAATAGAGCGCGGCCAGGGTCGTCTTGTGGGCGTTAAAGCAGCCGTAAAAAGCCTGGTAGGCCCGGCGGCGGATGTCCCTGCCGGGATTTTCCATAAACACCGTCCAGGTAGACTGGGAAAGGGGAAGCCCGCCTTCCGGGGTGTCGATGGTCCCGAAGTCCAGGTCCACGTTGGTCAGTACCGAAAAAGCTTCATCCGCCAGCCGTTCCCCTTCGGCATGGATAGCAAGGATCCGCTCCTCCGCTCCGCCCAGGATATGGGGTTTAAAGCGGAGTATTTTTTTCAGGTACACCCCATAGTCCCGCATCCGCGGATGGACCAGGAAAGCGGCCATGGCCGTTTCGTCGATGGCCTGGATTTCCGGGACCGCCCAGGAAAGGGCCGCCTGGACCTTTGCCGCGGCCATAGCAAATTTTCCCGTCATGGTCCGTCCCGCGTCCGCGCCCTCGTCTTCGCACTGGCGGAGATCGCTGTAGTATCCCAGCCGTTCTTCCAGCAGTCCCAGATCCCGGGAAAAGTCCAGAAAATCCGCCAGGGCTTCCGCGGAGCGTCCCAGGGTTCCCCGGAAGGCGGGAATTTTCTCCGCCGCTTCGGCATAGCCGCTTAAGTCCGCGGACCACGCTTCATCGCCGGGATACAGCCGGGAGAGGTCCCAGGTATGTTCCGCCCTTACCTGGGAACGGAGGGGGATGGTTTTTACCGTGTCTTGCATGAAAGCAAGTATATACCCGGGGAGGGGGAAAGGCAACGGTCCGAACCAAATTCAGCGCCCGGCGCCTTACTATCCCGCCGGCTTAAAAAAACCACCGGGGGCGGAGAGTGGATGTGGATAAGGAAGAGACTTGAGATTCTAACCAGATACGGGGAGATTCTCCGTTTTTCCGGGGTTACGGCGGAAGCTCTTGCCGCATGCAATACGTAGCCGATTCCGCATTACACAATGGGAAATTATATTACAATCCGTCGATCCCCGCCTTTTCTCGATATTACCCAATTACCCAAAAATATCCGCTATTTTCTGGCATAATCAGCCGGAACTTGAGATTTCCTTTCTTTTTGTGTATGATTACCCCAGCGAACAAATCAACCCGTGAACCAAGGAGCAGTCCCATGGAAACCTCTGCGTTACAGCAGGCCCGTTATGCCTATAAACCCAAATTACCCGCTATTTTATCCGGGGATATCCAGGAAGTGGCCCTTTCCCTCGGCGAACCGACCGCATCGATTGCGGATCATGAAGCGCTGGGAGAACTGTTTAAACATACCTACGGCAAGCCCATCGCCGCTTTTGCCGGGGGAAAAAACGAAACCATAAACCGGCCCTTAACGGTGGGGGTGATCCTTTCCGGCGGACAGGCCCCGGGGGGGCATAACGTTATCGCGGGGCTCTACGACGGTCTTAAAAAGGGAAACAGCGCTTCCAGGCTGCTGGGCTTTAAAGGCGGGCCCAGCGGTCTTCTGGAAGACAAGGTCCTGGAGCTTACCGGGGAAATCATCGGCGAATACCGGAATACCGGGGGATTCGACATTATCGGTTCGGGACGGACCAAGATAGAAACCCCCGACCAGTTTGCCCTTTCCCTGGAAACGGCAAAAAAGCGGAATCTGGACGCGCTGGTGATCATCGGCGGGGACGATTCCAATACCAACGCGGCCCTGCTGGCGGAATACTTTAGCGCCCGGGGACCGGTTCAGGTTATCGGCTGCCCCAAGACCATCGACGGGGACCTAAAAAACGAGTACATCGAGGCGTCCTTCGGCTTTGACACGGCGGCCAAGACCTACAGCGAGCTTATCGGAAACATAGAACGGGACGCGGCCAGCGCCCGCAAGTACTGGCACTTTATCAAACTGATGGGCCGGGCGGCAAGCCATATCGCCCTGGAATGCGCCCTGCAGTGCCGGCCCAACGTGTGCCTTATTTCGGAAGAGGTGGAGGCAAAAAAACTTTCCCTAAACGAAATCGTGGAAGAAATCTGCGCCTCCGTTATCAAACGGGCGGCGGAAAACAACAACTTCGGGGTGGTGCTTATTCCGGAGGGGCTTATCGAATTTGTTCCGGAAATGAAAAAGCTAATCAAGGAACTGAACGACCTGATGGCCGCTTATGCCGCGGAGATGACGGCGATTACCGGCTTTATCGATCAGCTCCACTGGCTGGACCGCCATCTGTCCGGCGAATCTTCGTCCTTCTTTAAAACCCTGCCCCCGGAAATCGCCCGGGAACTGCTTTCGGACCGGGATCCCCACGGCAACGTCCAGGTATCCCGGATTGAAACGGAAAAACTACTCATCGGCATGGTGGAGAAAAGGCTGACGGAACTAAAAAAAGTCAACGCCTATACGGGCAGGTTCAGCGCCCTGGCCCACTTCTTCGGCTACGAAGGCCGCTGCGCCTTCCCCAGTAACTTTGACGCGGACTACTGTTATTCCCTGGGCTTTACCGCCTTTGTGCTTATCGCCTCGGGCCTTACCGGGTATATTTCCAGCGTCAGGAATTTGGCGGCCCCCGCGGACCAGTGGGTTCCCGGCGGCATCCCCCTGACGATGATGATGAACATGGAACGGCGCCACGGTTCTTCCAAACCGGTCATCAGGAAGGCCCTGGTGGAACTGGAGGGGGAACCCTTCAAGGCCTTTGCTTCCCGGCGGGAAACTTGGGCGGCCACTACCAGTTACCAGTTTCCGGGGGCAATCCAGTACTACGGGCCGCCGGAGCTGTGCGACCAGCCCACAAAAACGCTTAAACTGGAACAACAATCACGGAGGACAAAATGAAAACAGGTATGTGGCGGATCGCTCTTTTTACCACCGGAACGCTGACGGCGTTCGGCGCGGGGGCCCAGGAAAGAAGCGCCCCGGGCTCCGGGGCTCCGGCGGAAACGGAACTGCCGGTAAAACGGATTGCCCTTTTCTCTTCCGGGGTGGGCTATTTTGAACATTCTGGCTCCCTTTCGGGGGACGCCGAGATTTTTCTTTCCTTCGACGTGGACGCGGTAGACGACGCGCTTAAATCCCTGGTGATCAACGACGCCGCGGCGGGATCCCCTTCGGTGAGCTACCCCTCGGAGGAAACCCTGGAACGGACCCTGCAAAGCCTGGAAATCAACCTGTCCGGCAATCCCGGGACGGCCGAGATATTTGCCGGCCAGCGGGGCGCGGAGCTTGAAGTATCCGCCCCCAATCCCATCAGCGGCCGCATCCTGGGGGTGGAGTACCGGCCCGGGGCGGAAACGGAGACCCAGGAGGCGTTCCTGTCCCTTTCCGCCGGGGACGGAATCAGGATCATCGCCCTCAGGGACATCGTGTCCTTTTCGTTCAGGGACCCGGCGCTGAACGCCGACCTTAAACGGGCGCTGGATCTGATAGCCGCCAGCCGGACCACCAGGACCAGGAAGCTCCTGGTACGGCTCCCCGGCCGGGGAAACCGCGCCGTGTCCCTGGGCTACGTTATCGCCGTACCGGTATGGAAGGTGTCCTACCGGCTGGATCTGGGCCGGGCCAGGCCCCTTTTCCAGGGCTGGGCGATTGTGGACAACAACGGCGACACCGACTGGAACGGGGTGGAGCTTTCCCTGGTTTCGGGCCGGCCCGTCTCCTTTATCCAGAAACTGTACCCCCCCTACTACCTCCAGCGGCCTATCCTGCCCCTGGCCATCGCGGGAACCGCCCAGGCCAGGACCCATGATTCGGGCTTTGCCGGGAAAAGGTTGCTCTCCGCGGATTCGGAGGCGTACTACGAGATGGACGAAGCCGTGGCGAACGTAGACGCCCTCTATGAAAAGGAAAGGGCCCCCCGGCCGGCCCCAGCTCCCCGGCAGGCCGCCGCCGGATCGGTCCAGGCGGCCGCTTCCGGCGGGGCCGCGGGGGATCAGTTTGCCTTTACGGTCACCACCCCCGTTACCCTGCCCCGCAGGCAGAGCGCCATGATTCCCCTGGTAAACGGCAGCGTGGAGGCGGTCAAGACACTGATCCTTTCCGGCCGCCGCGCCCTGAACGGGACCATCCATCCCGAGCTGGCGGCGGAACTGACCAACACCACGGGGATGAAGCTTCCCGCGGGGCCCATTACGGTCTTTGACGGAGGAAACTACGCGGGGGACGCGGTGATCGAATTTTTCGGCGAAAACGACCGGCGCTTTATCACCTATGGGGAGGATCTGTCGGTGAACGGATTCGCCCAGGCGGCGATGAACCGCCCGGTCAGCGCCGTCACGGTCAGCGCCGGGGTGATGACCATCAACCGCAGGCTTATCACGGAATGGACCTACACGGTCAGGAACACCGCCGCCGAAACCAGGCGGCTTATCGTGGAACATCCCGTCACCGCCGGGGCGTCCCTGACGGAACCGAAAAGCTATCTTGAAAAAACCGACTCCCTCTACCGCTTTGTCCAGACCCTTCCGGGGAACCGGGAAATCACCTTGAAAGTTCAGGAAGAAACGCCCCAGGCGGAACGGATAGTCCTGGCAAACCTCCGTTTCGAAACCCTGGTAAGCTACAGTACCAGCCAGGAGATCCCCGCCGCCGTGCGGAACGCCCTGGCCCGGGGGGTGGAACTGCGGCAGAAGGCCGAGGCGGCCCGGCAGGCCCAGACGGACCTGGAAAGCCGCCGCTCCCGGCTTATTGCCGACCAGGACCGGATCCGGAACAACCTGTCGGCGGTAGGAGCCGCCAGCGACCTGGGAAGGGAATACATGAAACGGATGACCGATTTGGACAGGGACATCGAGAACTTGTCCAGGGACATTGACGCCGCCGAAGCCCTGGTTCAGTCAAGCCGGAAGGAAGCGGAAGACTACGTCGCGGGGCTCAGGCTGTAAGCGGCGCTAAACCACGGACAAATTAACGCAAGCTTCGAGTTTTTAATTTAACCACGGACAGCTCCGGACCAACACGGACAAAAGCATGGAATTGAAACAACAGATCCGTGTTTTTTCGCGCGGTCGAACCGAAGGTTCGCCGCCTATGAGAAAAGTCAAGCACTTTTTACAGAATTTTCGAGCCTGTAAATATTTTTGTGTAAACGGTAAATCATAGGGGACTCTGTCTTCCCCGTAAATGATTGCAAATTGATTGAGCGCCGCGCCCCAATCCTTAATCGGCATTGTCCATTTTTTGGCAATGTTTTTCAAGCCCATGAATAGTAATTTTACCGCCGCTTCGTCGTTCGGGAATGACTGGCGGTGTTTGATACTTTTTTGAATCGTGTAATTGACGGACTCAATGGCGTTGGTCGTATACACCGCTTTCCGTATTTCAGGGGAAAACTTGAAATACGGTATTACTTCATTCCACCGGTTCCGCCAGGATTTGGAAATCATCGGATACTTCTTATCCCATGCTCCGGCAAACGCCTCAAGCGCTCCGGCGGCTAGTTCCGCCGATGGAGCCAGATAGATAGTTTTTAATCCGGCG
>JAISBN010000078.1 GCA_031266175.1 Treponema sp.
GCACACAATAAAATACATACACTACAGGAATTAATGCCGCGGAATAACATTCCGGCGGTAATTCCGGTTCTTAAACACTAAAACTGGGATTTGATTTTAGGAAAAACAGCGGAATTAAAGGACAAACCTGTCTTTAATTCCCGAAAATCCCCCCTACAGGGAGAATTCTACGGATAAACCCGGGGAGGCTTATCCGCCGCTGTCCCGTCCACCTATCCCATGCGGCCGAAAGGCCCTGGGCCTTCCGAATCCTTGATGATCGGTTTGGATCATACCGCCGGAAAACCGGCGGCCCGGAATTCCAAGCTGAAGCCAAGACATTCCGGCGAGACCCCGCATACGGATTAGGGGCCGTCTTTGGACTTAAAAGCCCGGACGCCCTTTTATGCCGATGATACTAGATTATCCCTCTATACCTCCCGACATCGAACCAATGGTCCACCCGCTATGCGGTCTTTGTCCGACGCGATGCACCGGACAAACTATTTCAAAGATCTCCTGAACCCTCCGGGGCCAGACACGCTCTACCGGCTTACGGCTCTTAAAAACCGCAAACCGTCAAAATACAATAACCTACCACCGATAATGGGCGAAGGCTTTGTTAGCCTCGGCCATTTTATGGGTATCTTCCTTCTTCTTAAACGCTGTACCGGTATTATTATACGCATCCAGCAATTCCGCGGCAAGCCGCTCCCCCATGCCGCGGCCGGAACGGGAACGGGCCGCGGTGATGATCCAGCGCATCCCCAGAGCTTCCCGCCGGGATTCCCGAATCTCTATGGGAACCTGGTAAGTCGCCCCCCCTACCCGCCGGGATTTTACTTCTATCACCGGCTTTACGTTATCAAGGGCCTTGAGAAAGACCTCTAAAGGCTCTTTTTCGGCCTTTTGCTGCAAAATCCCCAGGGCTTCGTGCATGATCCGCAGACCGATGGAACGTTTACCCTCCCACATCATGCGGTTCACAAATTTAGAAACTACCACGCTGTTATATTTCGGGTCCGGGGCGATGCCCCGATCCACGGTTTTCTTCTTGCGTCCCATACTTTTCCCTATGCCTTTGGCCGCTTGGCGCCGTATTTGGACCGGCTCCGCTTACGATCTTCGACGCCCAGGGTATCTTTGGCGCCCCGGATGATATGGTACCGAACCCCGGGGAGATCCTTGACCCGGCCGCCGCGGACCAGGACTACCGAATGTTCCTGTAGGTTATGGCCGATACCGGGGATATAAGCCGTTACCTCGGTTCCGTTGGAAAGCCGGACGCGGGCCACCTTCCGCAGCGCGGAATTGGGCTTTTTGGGGGTCACGGTCATTACACGGGTGCAGGTGCCCCGTTTCTGAGGGCAGGACTGCAAGGCCGGAGACTTCGTCTTGGAGGTAACTTGCTGCCGCCCTGAACGAACCAGCTGATTTATCGTAGGCATTAAAACTCCCTCATCCCTTCGCCGTCACGATCCGCGGGGACCCCGGCTTTGAGTCCAAAAACGGGCCCAGCGCCGTTTCACAGGCAAGGAAGACAAATCTACCAGGGACCGAAAAAAAGATCAAGGGGATCCGGGAAAATTTGTTGAAAACGCCGGACCCGGCGTCTACCGGTTCCCCAGTTCAATCTTGGACAGTTTTTCGTAGTACCGGACGATGGCGCCGTGATCGCTGGCCCCCAGGCCGTCCACCTTAAGGGCCTGGAGGATCTCCATGACCTCGGCGGTGAGGGGCAGGGGGACACCGAGATGCTGGGCCGTGTCCAGGGCGTTTTGCAGATCCTTGATGTGCAGCTCGATGCGGAATCCGGGCTTGAAGTTGCCGTCCAGGATGAGGGGGACCTTGGCGTTCATCACCGTGGAACCCGCCAGGCCGCCTTTAACCGCCTCGAAGACCGCCAGGGGCTCGACCCCGGCCTTGGCGGCGAGGACCAGGGCCTCTGATACGGCGGCGATGTTGAGGGCCACAATGACCTGGTTAGCCAGTTTGGCCACATTGCCGGCCCCCACGCCCCCCACCAGCACCACCGAGGATCCCATTTTTTCCAGTATGGGCTTTACCGATTCAAAGGTTTCCCGATCCCCGCCGACCATGATAGCCAGGGTGCCGTCGACGGCCTTGGGTTCTCCCCCGGAAACCGGGGCGTCCAGGAAATTCACCCCCTTGTCCTTGAGGGCGGCGGCCGCCTCCTGGGAAACGGCGGGGGCGATGGAACTCATATCCACCACGGTGGAGCCGGGCCGGATTCCTTCGATTACGCCGCCGGAACCGAGGATTGCCTCTTTGACATGGGGGGAATTGGGCAGCATGGTGATGACCACGTCGCTGCGGGCCGCCGCATCCCTGCCGGAGACCGCCTTTTCGGCCCCCTGGGCCGCCAGATCGTCGATTCTGGCGTATTTATCGTACACTACCAGCTTGTACCCCGCGCTGATAAGGTTCTTTGCCATGGGACGGCCCATGATTCCCAGACCGATGAAACCGATGATCATACTATCCTCCTTTCAGCCGGCCAGGAGCCGGTTAAGCCGCTTTACAAAATCCGCGGGGTCCTTGATCTTTATGCCTTCCACCAGGAGGGCCTGGTCCAGCAGCACCCCCGCCACATCGGCGATCCGCCCCTCGTCCTCGATGGTTTTAAGGCCCGCCACAATGGGGTGATCCCCGTTTACCTCCAGGATGGGCTTTACCTCGGGCATTTCGGTCTGGCCCATGGCCCGGAGCATTTGGGCCATCTGGATGCTGGGATCGTTTTCGTCCGCCACGATGCAGGAGGGGGAATCGTGGAGCCGGCGGGAAAGTTTAACTTCCTTGACCCGGTCCCCCAGGGCCTTTTTGATCTTTTCGATTACCGGCTTAATTTCCTTTTCCGCGGCCCGGTCCTTCTTCTCCCCCAGTTCCTCATCGGCCCCGGCCCGGTTCACCGCCTTAAGATCCCAGGACTGGCTTTCGGTCTTGCCGTCGGCGCCGGGCTTTTCCTGACGGTAACTGTGGAGCGAGGGGATTACAATGTCGTCGATCTCGTCGTCCATGATGAGGACTTCGATTTCCTTGGCCCGGTAGGCCTCCAAGAGGGGGCTGGCCCGGAGGGTCTTTTCATCACCGCCGGTGATGTAGTAGATGTTCTTTTGATCGCCCTTCATCCGGGAAACGTAGTCCGCCAGGCCCGTCCAGCCGTCCACGGCGCTGCTTTTGAACCGGACCAGTTCCTGTAAAGTGTCGCGGTTGGCGTAGTCCTGGTACAGCCCCTCCTTAAGGGGCCGGTTGAACTGGCCGATGAAGGTCTCCCAGGTTTCCTTGGCCTCATCGCCGCCGGAAAGGGCCTTGTCCGCCAGGGTTTTAAATTCGGCCAGGAGCTTTTTTACCGAGGCGCTCTTGATGTTCATCAAAACCTTGTTTTGCTGGAGGATCTCCCGGCTTACGTTCAGGGGCAGGTCCTCCGAATCGATGACTCCCCGGACAAAGCGGAGGTAGGTGGGCATGAGCTCCTTGTCGTCGTCGGTGATGAAGACCCGCTTCACATA
Source organism: Treponema sp. (assembly GCA_031266175.1). Classification (GTDB taxonomy): domain Bacteria; phylum Spirochaetota; class Spirochaetia; order Treponematales; family Breznakiellaceae; genus JAISBN01. Next base: position 3,510 of record JAISBN010000078.1, read on the forward strand.
GAGCTTTACCCCGGGCTTGTAGTCCACATTATATAGATCAAAGGGGGCCTTTTTGGGCACATAGAACAGGGTGGTGTATTCCAGGGTTCCTTCGGCCTTGGTGTGGACGTAAAACAGCGGGTCCTCGCTGTCGTGGCTTATCTGCTTGTAAAACTCGCGGTAATCGCCTTCCGTAAGTTCCGATTTCGCCCGCCGCCACAGGGCCGCGCCGGAGTTTATCTTGTCGGTCTT
>JAISBN010000051.1 GCA_031266175.1 Treponema sp.
GCCTGCCAAACTACTTTGCCGGTTTGGCGAAACGAATCGGGGGATCCCCGGGCGCGCCGCGGGAAAAGGCGCAGGCCCGGCGGGCCGCGTCCTCCGGCATCGAGGCAAAGGCGCAGTAATCCTTCATTTCAATAGCGTCAATCAGGCGGCCCGGCACCCCGCCGGCCCGCATCAGCAGAGCCGCCACATCCCGGGCGGAAGCCCCGTGCTGCCTGCCAAGACCCACATACACCCGGGCCGTCTCGGATAAATTGTCCTCCCCGAAATTCCGGCCCCTGCTTTCCCGCCGGGCCCCGGGGCCTTCCCGGTAAGGAAGGCGGCCTTCCCGCCGGAAGGCGGAACCCCGGCCCTCCCAGGCAGCCGGACGCCGCCGCGGGGAAGGCGGCTGGGCCTCGGTAAATTCCGTCACCGTTCCATAACGGGAAGGGTCCAGCAGTTCCCCGTAATGCACCGTGATCAGGGCCTCCACCGCCCGTTCCGGCCCCAGCCGCTCAATAAGCTGGCGGCACACCTTGGACAGGAAGGGGGAAGCCTCCCCGGCCGCGGGCATGTCCTCAACCGCTGCCGCCGGGATAAGCGCCGTCTCTGGAACAAGCGCCGCCTCCTGAACAGCCTCCGTGCCGGGGATCGCCGGGATCGCCGCATCGTTGCCGGCCGCCCCCTGAACAGCCTCCGCAGCCTCCGCAGATGCCGCAGACACCGTTCCGGGAAGCCCCCCATCACCGCCGGGAAGGCCCGAATCACCGGGGACCGGGGCTTCGGGAACCCTGGAATCGCCGGGAGCGGAGGGCTCCGGGGAGAATCCTTCCAAAATTTCCGCTGGAATTCCCGCCGGGATTTCCGCCGGAATCTCCGGCAGCCCCGCCAGCACGTCGGACACAATCCGGGCCCGGACAGCCTTCATCACCGATTTTACCGAGGGCACCTTCATCCAAAGGATACCGCCCCCCAGGACCCGCTCCATGCTCCGGGACAGTTGGCTGATACGCCCCCGGTCCGAAGGCAGAGCCAGAGTCACCGCCTTGCCCTTACGCCCCGCCCGCCCGGTCCTGCCGATCCGGTGTACATACGCTTCCCGGTCGTGGGGCAGGTCCCAGTTCACCACATGGGTAAGCCGTTCAATGTCCAGACCCCGGGCGGCCACATCGGTAGCCACCATGATCGTAGTCTGTTTGGATCGGAAACGCCGCAAAGTCCGTTCCCTGGCCTCCTGGGAAAGGTCCCCATGGATCGCCTCCGCGGGGTACCCGTTCTCCACCAGCCGCCGGGCAAGCTCATCGGTCTCCGCCTTGGTACCGCAGAAGATAAGGCCGTAGAAATTTTCCGCCCCGTCGATAACCCGGCGCAGGGCCTCCAGCCGGTCCTCCCGCTTAAGGACCATATAAAACTGGTCGATCAGCAGAGCCTGCCCCTCCTCCGCGGCGGCGTCCTCCAGGATTTCCACTTCCCCGATGTGTTTCCGTACCACCTTGAGAATCGCGTCGGGCATGGTGGCGGAAAAAAGGGCCACCCGGTAGGGGAGGCCGGGGGTTTCGGATTCCCGTTCCGCCGGCGCGCCCTTCAGGGCCGCCATGATAGTTTCCACATCCTCAAAGAAACCCATGTCCAGCATCTCGTCCGCTTCGTCCAGGATGAACCAGTTCACCGCGGAAAGGTCCAGAATCTTGCGGTCCATCAGGTCCATTATCCGGCCCGGAGTGCCCACCACGATCTCCGTACCCCGTTTAAGGTCCAGAATCTGGTTCCGTATGGAAGCCCCCCCGTAAACCGCGGTGATACGGGGAAAACTGCGCTCCCCCTCCTCGCGGCCCGCGGGGATAAAGCTGGCGATCTCCCTGGACACCTGCAAAGCAAGCTCCCTGGTAGGGGTCAGGATCAAAGCCTGGGGGCTGCCCCGCCAAAGAGTTATCTGTTCCACCAGGGGAATTCCAAAGGCGGCGGTCTTCCCTGTGCCGGTCCGGGCCTTTACCACCAGGTGGCCGCTCTCCGCCAGAAGCCGGGGCAGGGCGATAGCCTGAATAGGCGTGGGAAGTTCAAAGCCTTTGCGGGTCAGGGCGTTTAGTACCGCGCCGGAAAGGCCAAACGAGGAAAAAGGTCTGTTTTCATCTACAAGCATGGGCAAAGCTTATCATAGTTTGTCTTCCAGGCTAAGACAGGCGGAAACCGGCTGTGCGTAAAAATTTTCATACCCCTCTTTTGGGCGCATTTCCGGCCCAAGGCGGCTGCCTTGAGCCGGAAACCGGGCTTTCCGCTCCAATTCCTCAGCTTCGCCCGCGGCGAAGCCTCCGGTATTTCCGCTTCAATCCCTTGCGCGTTCTCATTGATGAATTTTCCCCCTGTTTCATTGATCAGCGAAAGGATGCCCAAAAAATGTGAAGCGGGGTGGCATCGGCATATATGCCGGGGGGAAAAGGGCCCTCCGCAAGGAAGGACTTTTGCCCCCGGCCAGAACCCCCAAAAATTCCTGCGGCGTCTTTTTGCCTTCCGCCGGGTAAACTGAGAATTGCTGCTATTCCACCTTGAATTTTGACACACCCTTGATCAGAATATCGATGCTTTCTTTATTCGCCCCGCTGATAGTATTCACCTGGGTTACCGCCACGTTGATCTGTTCCGCCCCGCTGGCCATCTCGTTCATCCCATTGGTGATCTCCTGAGTCACCAATTCCAGGTTTTTGCTTTCCTGGATAACCTGCCTGCTCCCCAAAAGCATTTCTTTGGATCCGCCTTTAACGGTTTGGGTCGTTTCGTTTAACTGGCCAATAGCCTCCAGAATTTGTTTGCTCCCCTCGTTCTGTTCTTCCATGGCATTCCTGATGTGTTCTTCCTGATCCGAAACAGTCTTAACCCCCATATCTATGGCCTCGAACTTATTAAGGACGCTTTCGGTCGATTTTGTGATCTTATCGATAGAGTCTTTAATTTTTTTAAGGACCGTGGAAATAGTCTTGGACTGCTCCCCGGAATTTTCGGCAAGCTTGCGGATCTCATCCGCCACCACGGCGAATCCCTTCCCCGCTTCCCCGGCGTGGGCAGCCTCAATGGCGGCGTTCATTGATAAAAGGTTGGTCTGGCTGGCGATGTTTTCCATCACCGCGTTGATCTCCAAAAGCCCCTCGGACTCCCGGGCAATTTCCTGAATATCTTCCGCCACCCCGTGCAGCCCCGTGCGGCCTATTTCCGAAGACGCCATCAGTTCCCGCACATTACCGGCGTTATTGGCCAGGGTTTGGGAAACAGACTGAATATTGGCCAGCATTTCCTCTACGGCGGCGGAGGACTGGGAAACGCTGGAGCTTTGGTGGTCTACCTGGTTGCTGAGTTTATCAATATTAACGGTAATCTGTTCCATAGTCGCGTTGGTTTCCGTCACCGATGCGGATTGGTTAAGTACCCGGCCTTTTATGCTCTGGATGTTGGCGGTAATCTCGTTGACCGCCGACGCGGTTTGGTTCATGTTATTGGAAAGCTCATTCCCAATATCAAAAAGCGCGACGCTTTGATTCTTGATAGTGACCACCAGTTCCCTGATTTTTAGCAGAGTCCCGTCAAAAGCCCCGGCCATGTCCCCTATTTCATCTTTCCGGTGAAAATCCAATTGCTGGGTTAAATCTCCCTCCCCAATGCTGGTAAAGGTTTTCATCATGTATTTAAGAGGGGTGCTGATCGACCGGGCAATCAGGAAGGCCGCGCCGAATATGCCAAGGAGCATTGCCGCGCTTATGATAACGCTAATCGTAAGCATCTTTAATACCGGCGCGGTGATAATGCTGTAGGGTATTCCTATCCCCAATGCCCAGGGGGTATTGCTTTGGCCTGTAGGCACGGGGGCGCTGACAAATTCATAGATGCCCTTCATTCCGCTAATGGCGATACGGTTGGAAAAACGATACAGGGAACCCGATTCTATAGCCGCCATAAAATCTCCCAGATACGGGCCGGCCAGGTCCGTTTCGCTCTCGGTCATGGATTTTCCGAGCCGGGAGGGATCGAAGTGGCCCGCCACCCGTCCCCGGTTGCTAAAAACCATGGCGACGCTGCCTTCGTAGGGCTTAATATCCGCCAGACCCTGCTGAATCCGGGCCAGGGCGATATCAATGCCGGTGACCCCGACAACCTTGCCGTTCTTTTTTATTGGTACGGCCATGGAGGTGATCAGCGTATTGGTCCCGTTGATGACATAAAAATAGGGTTCTATAATGGTTTCTTTACCGCTCCGCAGGGGAATCTGGTAAAAATCCCCGGCGCCGCTGGTCATATATCCCTTCACGCTTTCCAGTTTGGGGCCTTCCTGGGCATTGGCCCAATAGGAGATAAATCTGCCCGTTTCGTCTGTCCCCGGGGTATTGACATAATACGCGTCCATTCCGTCCAGGGCATTCGGCTCCCAGCAGGTCCAAATAGCGGCCACTTCATGGTTTGCCTTGGCCAACTGCTTAAGCATGAGGTTATAGAAAAAACGCCGCTGGGCGGGGTCTATGTCTTCGTATGCCTCCATTGACTGGGCCAGCGATCTTGCGACCCCAAAATGAATATCCAGCCATAGCTGGATTTCCGCGGCTTCGTTCTCTGCCAAATTTGTCAGTTCACTGGTGGTCAGGGCCATAATCTGTTTTTTCGCAATATTTAAAACAGTTCCCAATAAAATACCAATGCCCGAGATAGTAAGGGCAATAATCATAATAATGAGCTTAATGCCTATCTTCATACAACCCTTCCGCCTTCCGTAGTTTTTCTATTCGGGTTTATAATTAAAAAATTATAATTAAAAAACCGAATCAATTATGAATATAGGATGTTGATCATCAGCCGTCAATGATAATTCATTTTTTACCGGGGGCCTGGTTTAATCGCCGGGAATCCGCTTTTTACCGGAGAAAATCCCCCAGGACCGGCCTTAAACTGGTTAAAATATGGATTTACACGGATACCTGATCCATACAAAATCCAGAGATTGTAAAATCGGCCATATCGGGACCGGGGAACGACCGGGGTATCGTTAGCTTTACTGTGAAAAATAACTGGATTTTTATAGGGCGGAATGCGTTATTTTATGATTGTTTTATGGCGGTGCGGATTCGCGGCAAAACCCCGTAAAAACGCGCCCAAAAAAAGACTTTATTTATAAAGCCCGTGGATCTCCCTGGCGTAGAGGGCCTGGATGCGGTGGCGCAGCAGTTCCTGTTTTCCCGATAATTCCCGCCCCGGTTCAAAGGGCCCGGGCAGCAGCCTGAATTTAAAAACCCGCTCAAAGGGCTTAAACCCCGTCCTGGGGCCCACCAGGTCCGCAACCTCGTTGGCGATAAGTTCGTTGATCTCCGGCTGCTGCAGGAGCAGTTCGTAGTCCACAATGGGTATGCTGTTTTCCTCGGCAAAGGCCATCACCATTGCCCGGACCGGCACGATCAGGGCCGCCAGGTACTTCTGGTCCTGCCCCACCACCGCGCACTGGCTTATGTACCCGCTTTCCCGCAGTTTAACCTCGATGGGCACGGGTTCCACGTTCTCGCCCCCTCGCAGCACGATGGTATCTTTGGCCCGGCCGGTGATCCTCAGCTCGTTGTCGCGGGTCAGCATGCCGATGTCCCCGGTGTTAAGCCAGCCGTCGGGGGACAGTACCGCCGCGGTGGCGTCGGGTTTTTGGTGGTACCCCTTCATTACCTGGCCCCCGCGGACGCAGATAAGCCCGTTGCGGCCCGGCGGCAGGGTCCGGCCCGTCTGGTCGATGATCCGGACCTCCGTGTCCGGCAGCACCTGGCCGATGGTCCCCCGCCGGGAGGCCCGCCAGCGCCGCACCGACACCAGGGGGGCCGTCTCCGTCAGGCCGTAGCCCTCCTGCAGCCGGATCCCCACGGCGTTAAAAAAGTGGTCCACCTTGGCGGGCAGGGTTCCGCCCCCGGACATCCCCGCCTTAAAGCGGCCCCCCAGCCGTTCCCGGATGTGCCGGAACACCAGGGCCGCGGCAAGGCCGTAGCCGGGGAGCAGCAGCAGCCAGGGGAAGAAGCCCAGCGCGGCGTCCAGCGCCCGGATCCGGCCATGGAAGTTGGGCAGCAGTCCAAAGGTCAGGTCCTTAAAGTAGCGGTACATCAGGGCGTAGGACACGCAAAGGTCAAAGGCTTTCTTCTTTAACCCTCCCGTCAACCCTCCCGCCGGCCCCCCCGTCTGCCGGACGTTCCGGTTAATGCCGTCCATAACGGCCTCCCAGACCCGGGGGACGCTCACCATCCATTGGGGCCGCACGGCCTGAAAATCCGCCATCAGCACGGAGGCAATGGGTTTGGAATAGGCAATGCCGGTTTTGTAGAAGAAGATCACGTATTCGATGAAGCGTTCGTACACATGCCAGACCGGCAGCACCGAAAGCCAGATATCGCCGGGTTTAAGATCGAAGATCAGGGCAAAGGCGGGGAGCTGAAAGAGGAAATTCCCGTGACTCAGCATTACCCCCTTGGGTTCCCCGGTAGTGCCGGAGCTAAAGATGATGGTGGCAATGTCATCGGGACTCCCCTTGTCCATCTCCGCCTCCACATCCCCCGGTTTCAGGGCCTCGTGTTTCTGCCCCAGGGCCAGGAGGCTGGGGAAGTACAGCGCCGCCACGCCCAGGGCCGCTGCTTCTTCCTCGGTCCCGCTGTCCAGGGGATCAAAGGTTATCAGGGTCTTAAGGGCGGGAAGCCCCGCGCCGTCCCCTTCAATACCCCCCGCTTCCCGGTCTTTGTTTTCCCGGCTTTTATCTTCCCGGTCCTTCCCTTTCCTGAGGGCCAGGATCTTTTGGGCCTGCTTCTGGTTTTCCGCGAAAACCACCTCGCAGGCGGTGGAACCCAGGATGTACCTAAGCTCCCCCGCCATGGCGTCGCTCCCCCTGGGCACGTCTGCCGCGCCGATGGAGAGGATTCCAAAATCCGCCGCCATCCACTCCTGGCGGTTGTCCGCGATGATCCCAACCCGGTCTCCCCGCTTTACCCCCAGTTCCAAAAGACCCCCCGCCGTGTAACGGACCTCATCGTAGAACCGGCGGTAACTTTTCGGCACGTAGTTTCCCCCGTTTTCCTGGGGAGAACCCTCTTTTTCCTGGGAAGGGCGGTTCCGGGGCCTGTCTTTGACGTACTGGGCGATAATATCCGGGGTTTCCCTGGCCCGTTTACGAAGCATCAGGGGAAGGCTTTGTTCCATACGATAAAATACTCCAAGGTAAAATACTTCTCCGCCGTCTCAACAGCCGGACAATATGACAAAAAACATTATAATGTCATTATTGGAATTGTACAAGGGACTTGAACCGGCCAATCCGCCGCTTGAAAGGCCTGTCCGGCCCAAAGATCACCCCTGGGCATAAAAAAAACCTCCCGGGAAAAGGAGGTGAGGAAACCCGGGAGGCGCTTTGACAGGGCGGCCGCCGGAAAGTCCGGCGTATGCACCGGAACGCCCAGAGCGGGCGCAAACCGGCCATCCAATCCCCATCTCAGTTACTCTAAAATTAAGATTTTTCCCCCCTGCGGTCAAGGGAAATGGCAGGAGAAATTGCCGATTCTCAGAGATACCCCGCGGAGGGCCCCCCGCGATGCCCCGGCGGCCCTCCTTTCCCCGCAGCCCGGGCCCCCGCGAACCGGGCCCCCGCAAACCCCCCAAGGATGCCCGGTTTGCGCGTAGCGCAAACCGGGCAAAATCAAAACCGCCGGGGAAGGTGTTCCCGGAGTTTTGTGGTAAACCGCCCGGCGGTTTACCTTAGCAAAACTCCCAAGCTCAACGTGCTTTGCGCGTTGAGCAGCGCAAGGGATAGAAGCGGAAATACCGGAAGCCCCGTTGCGGAAGCGGCGGGGCTGAGGAATTGAAGCGGATAGCCCGGTTTGCGGCGTGAAACGCCGCAAATGCGCCCAAATTAATAACTCCGCACTTTGAATAAAGATGGAATACTAGTAGTATGTACTATCGCTTATAAGACCCTTAGCGAAGTTGCATCATTTATACGGTCAAAGCTGAAACCGGAACCAGAGTGAAGGAGGCATGATGAAACAACGGATATGTATTGATCGGCGGTGGCAGCTTTCCGGCCCCCGGAATGACGGATGGCTGGAAATCAGTTCTATGCCCATGGGAGTTCATGAAATTCTCCATGAGAAAAAAATCATCGGCGATGATTTTTTAACCGGCGAGGGTGAAACTTTTAAATGGGTGGCGGAACAGGACTGGGTATACCGCTGTACCTTTGAGGCCCCCGCGGGTTGCGCTTCGGATAGTCAAACGTATCTGTACTTTGAAACGCTTGATACGATTGTGTCAATTTATCTTAATGGCGCGGAAATAGCCCAGGGAAATGATATGTACCTTCCGCTTCGTGCGGACGTAAGCGGGAAAATCAAAAAAGAAAACATCCTGGAACTCCGTTTCAGTTCCCCCTATGAATATATAAAAAAATATGCCCCGCCGCCGGAATGGAAGGGGAAGGTTAATAAATGGAGAATCCTCAGAAAGCCCGGAGCGGATTTTTCCAACTACCTGGGCGCCCAGCCGTATATTACCCTGGTAGGGGTTTTTGGAAAAGTTTGGCTGGAAATTATTGATTATGCGGAACTGACAAGGGTTGACGCGGAACCTCTTTTGAGTAACGGCTATTATATGGGCGCCGCGGTGATCACCGCGGAGGCGACCGCAACAAAGGATACGTATATCCGGGCTGTTTTTTCCGATCCGGAAGGAGGGGAACTGGGTTCTTTTGAAGCGCCCTTTGCCAACGGAAAGGCCCAGGGAAGCGTCCCCGTAAACGGGCCAAGGCTTTGGTGGCCCCGGGGATACGGCGGGCAGCCTCTTTACACCATCGAGGTTGAATTGCGGCGGGAAGGGAGCGGCAGAATCCTTGATCGCTGTAAAAAGATCCTGGGATTCCGGGAATTAAAAACCGATATCAACTTCGATTTGTCCGTTAATGGCAGAAAAATCCGCCTTTGGGGGGCCAACCTGGCTCCTCTGGACGGTAAAACCCGCCGGTGGAACGGGGAACGGGCCAGGCGGCAGCTGGACCTTCTTGAAATGGCGAACATGAATACCCTCCGGGTATGGGGACCCGGCGGTGAATATGACGATGAACTGTACGATGAGTGCGATAAACGCGGCATCCTGGTATGGCAGGAATTTCACGATGACTACGGCATGGAGCCTGACAGTTCAGCGTATCAGGATCTGTGCCGCCGGGAAATCGAACATACACTGCGGCGGCTGAAACACCATCCCTGTATATTCATGTGGTGCGGCGGAAATGAAATGATCATGGGGGCGGATTTTGATCATCCCGGCGAAACCATCATAGGAAAGGATCTGTATACCAAGATTGCCCCCGCCCTGTGCGCCCAACTGGATCCGGGACGCTTTTATCTTCCCACTTCGCCCTATGGGGGATCCTTCGCCAATGATCCGCGGGAAGGGGACTGCCATGGATATGAGATGTGGTGGTACATCCCCGGCATGGAATATCCTGTGGCGTGTACCGAACAGATGCGCGTATCGGGGCCGGCCCTCAAGAGTATGAGGAGATGGATACCGGAGGACAAACTGTGGGACGATTCGTTTATTGACGCCGCGTATCCTTCCAAACGCCAAAAGGACCTCATGCCCCCCGCATGGTTTCACCGGGTAGCCAATTCGCTCGATATAAAGGCGGGCCCCGTACAGGAATTCCGCGATGCTGACAATCCTTACGAGCTTGCCTTCAAGTACGCCGCCGCCCACGCGAAGGCGTTTAAGAACGGCATTAAACGGAGCCGCATGGGCCGTCCCTCCTGGTCCGGCAAACCGCGAATCAGCAACGCCCACCTTATCTGGAAATTAGCCGATACATGGCCGCTGATATACAGCGCCATTATCGATTATTATCTGGAACCTTTTATTCCGTATTATGAAGCGAAACGAAGTTATGCGCCGGTTATGTGCTGCTTTGATATACGGGATTCCATTACCCTGTGGCTGGTGAACGACAGTCCGGCTGATGTTTCCGGAACAATGGAATATGGCCTCTTTAGCCTGGGGAGAAACAGCTATGGGGAGAAACGCACGATAAAAGCGGGAATGTCTTCGGGGCGGTCAGGTGAAATAGTCAGTCTTGACGACTTTGGCCAGTTCAGGTTGGAGAATATTCTTTATGCCCGTTTCACCGATGAAAAAAACGGGATAGATTATGTCAATATTGATTATGTGGACATAGACCGCCGGCTGGTTTTTCCCGAAGCGAAGCTGGAGCTCTCCGTTAAGGGCAATGCGCTGTCCGTACAGTCCGATCAGTTTGCCCGCTGTGTGGAATTGGAGGGAAATGACAAGGGCGATGAATTCGGTTTTTATTTTGAGGATAACTATTTTGATCTGCTTCCGGGTATCGTAAAGCGTATACCCATCCATGGAACGCACCATAGCGGATTAATCGGCGCCAAGGCCCACTATTCTCCGTATGTGACAACGTTACAATGGCGGGAAACATGAAAAATCCGGTAAACCACGGCTTGGCCGTGCGGCATATACAATTCATGGTAAGGAGTGTTTAAAATGGAAAAGCGGGTACTTGCAAGGCCTGATGTAAGAACAACAGTTCTCGGGTTCGGAGCGATGGAGATTCCCAAGCTGAATAGCTCCGATGCGTCAAAGCTGCTCAACAAAGTTTTGGACAGCGGCATCAATTTTGTTGACACATCCCCCTGTTACGGTGTCAGTGAGGAGATGATAGGGAATGCCATAGCGGGGCGCAGAAAAGAATATTTTCTTTCGTCAAAATGCTGCTGTAATACAACCGGAACGGGCCCCGGCCATATTTTCGACAGACCCACCGCTATGAAAAACATTGATAACAGCCTTAAGGTAATGAAAACGGATCATCTTGATATTCTGCAGCTTCACGCGCCTGTGCCATCGGATCTTCCCGGCGGTCCGAAGGACGATTTGATTCAGGCCCTCTACGACATGAAACGGGACGGCAAAATACGGCATGCCAGTATTACTTTTAAAAATTCCGGACCCGCGGACCCCAAATATCCGGCGGTTTACGGCTACGAATGCCTTAAGGCCTTCATGGACTGGGGTGTTTTCGATACCATGCAGACCGTTTACGGCGCTTTGGTACGTTATGCTGAACTTGCTGTCGAAAAAACCGCCGAAAAAGGAATAGGTATCATTGTACGGGGCGCCTTAAAGCGTTATTTTCCCAACTACGATGAACTCTGCGACAAGGCCGCGCTGGACGAACTCTGCGAGCAGGGTGAAGATAGAAACAGCTTCCTGCTGCGTTACGCCATAACGAGTCCCGGTGTAAGTACGGTAATCGTTGGTACAAAGGACGCCGCCCATCTTCAGGCCAATATAGACGCCGCCGGGCGGGGTATTCTTCCACGGGATATTTATAAAAAGGCGCAGGAAAAACTAGCCGCCGTCGGCATAGCGCCGGAAAAGGTATAGCGCCGGGACCGGAAAATCGCGGGCCCCGTCCCCAAGCCGGCAATTCCGCCGTAGAAGAATGCACTCTCTGCCGTTCCAGCAGAAAAATGCGCGGATGTCGGAGCGGATATGGGGAATCCCAAAGGGGACCCCGTATCCGCTCCGACAGGGGCCGCGTTACTTCGATCAATTTGCGGCAGGGAGTGTAAAATAACCGCCCGCGGAATTGCCGGGCGGCTACTCCTTGACCCCTCCCCCCCAAAGGGGCATACTGGGATCAAGGCTTAGGGGAGACGAGTAGGCGTCAGCGCCGGAGCCAGAGATACCGCGCCGTGGGCTGGAAGCGCGGTTCTCCGGAGGCGCCGAAAACCACTCCCCGGGGAAGGCGGGACCTTCCCGGCCGTCCGGGGGAACACCGATCCGGCAAGTATCCCGGGCCGTGAATCCGCGTAAGGGATGATGAGGGCGCCCCCTGTCATGGGGCGGCGAAACGGGGTGGTACCGCGGACGGCCTG
>JAISBN010000153.1 GCA_031266175.1 Treponema sp.
TTTGCCCCGGACGAGCTCGGCAAGGTGGTGTTTTTTAACATTTCCGCGTTCGGGACGCCGGTAAAAACGGCAATCTTCCTCGGCGGGCAGGAATTTGAAACCTGGGCGAAGCTTTTCGCCGCGCATCACGGACGAAAGGATTTTCCCGGCTGGGACGAAGCGCTGTACCGGTCGATACTCGCGGAAAAGCGGCTCTTTCTGCTTCCCGAGCTGACGCCGGGTTCGGGGCAGTTCCCCGCGTCCAGGGCGCGGATCGTCGAAGACGGCAAGACGTACCTGTTCGATAGTATAAAATCCGCCTCGGAAAATTCCGGAAAAACGCCTTCCTGTTTCGCCGACTACCGGACCGCTTTCGCGATCCTCCGGATCTCCCTAGTAATGCAGACCCTTACGGCGCTTGAACGGACGGGCCTTGAAAAAGGCCGGGACGTGTATACCGAAGGCGGCTTCCGTCGGGACGAGTCCTACAACCGGCTGCTTGCTTCCGCGCTGAAAGACAACAGGGCCTTCCTGACCGACATTGCCGAGGCGACCGCCCTGGGCGCGGCGATGACGGCGAAAATGGCCCTTGGCGGCAAGGCGCTCAACGAGCTTGCCGGGGATTTTGAAATAACATACCTGGAACAGGAAAAGCAGGAAATGGCCGAACTGGATTCGTACCGGAAGGCATGGACCGCCCTGGCGGAAGGCTGACGGTCCGTACCGGGTACAACCCGGGCGGCCGTCCTGTAAAAAGCGAAAGATTTCCGGTTTGTTAAACCGGATCTTTAAATAGACGAAACTATTTTTTAAGGAGAAGAGGAAAATGAGAAAACTTTCATTGATTCTGGCAGCGCTGCTCGCGGTGGCGCTGGTGCTCACCGGCTGCGGCGGCAACAAGCCCGCTGAAGGCAGCGAATCCGTTCGGATCGCCCTGCTGATGCGGAACGTCGACGAACAGTTTCTGAAGGATTATTCCGAAAACGTCACGAAACTGGCCGCGGAAAAGGGGGTGGAACTGAACATCCAGGACGCCCGGAGCGACGGCGCCACCCAGCTTACCCAGTTGCAGACCCTGCTGAACCAGGGCTACCAGTGGTTTGTCATCGTCCCCTGCGTTTCCGAACTTTCGGAACAGATGAACCAGCTCATCCAGGAAAAGGGAGGCGCCGCGGCGTATTCCAATATTCAGCCCACCGTGGAAGCCCTTAAAGTGGGACCGAGCTTCTTCTTTGCGTCCTCCCCGGAATTTGTGGGCGGCCGCTATCAGGGCCAGCTTATCGCCGACTACTTTGACAAGAACCCCGACAAGGCTCCCGGTAAAACCGTCAACATGATCAGCATCCTGGGTCAGCTGGGCCATCCTGCCCAGGTTAACCGGAAAGCGGGACTCCTGGCGGAACTTGGGACCCGGGGCTATACGGTGAACATCGTTGCCGAAGATACCGCCAACTGGACCCCCGACCAGGCCCAGGCCAAAATGGACGCCTGGATCGCCGCGTTCCGCGGAAGGTTTAACGTGGTCGCCGCCCAGAATGACGGCATGGCCATGGGCGCGGTGGAATCCCTGATCCAGAACAACCTTACCAAGGACAACGCCGACGACGGAACTATCCTTTCCGTACCGGTGTTGGGCATCGACGCCACCCAGGACGCCATCAACTCCATGAAGGAAAACAAGCTCTACGCCACGGTCCTTCAGGACGCGGTGGGCCAGTCCGCGGCGGCCTTTGACGTAATCTACCAGCATGCCAGCGGCACCTATGCCCCCGGCAATCCCGCCGGAGGAACGCCCGCGGCCACCACTCCCATTGACGAAGCGCCCGCCAACGACGCTTCTATCATCGGCCAGTGCTACCTGGTTCCCTTCGTCCCGGTGGACAAGGATTCGGATTACTACAAGAGCCATTAGGCTGTAAGCGCCGCAGACGGTTCCCTCCGGGGAGCCGGTTGCGGCGGATTTTTTTAAAGGGATCCGGTATGCGGATCCCTTTTTAAGGAGCTGCAGGTGGAAAACAACCATATTTTGGAAATGCGTGGGGTAACCAAACATTTTCCCGGGGTACTTGCCCTGGATGCTGTGGACTTTAAGGTACAGCCCGGAACCGTCCATGCCCTGATGGGGGAAAACGGCGCCGGCAAATCCACATTGATGAAATGCCTTTTCGGCATTTACAAGATGGACCAGGGAACCATAATCCTTAAAGACCGGGAATGTCATTTTAACAGCGCCGCGGACGCCCTGACCGCGGGGGTTTCGATGATCCATCAGGAACTGTCCAATGTTCCCGAACGTTCGGTGGCCCAGAATATCTGGCTTGGCCGGGAGCCCCTGAACTCGATTCGCCTTATCAACCATAAAAAAATGATCACCGATACCCGAACGCTGCTGCAAAACCTTAATTTTAATTTTGATCCCGCGGCGCGGATAGCAAGCCTTTCAATCAGCCAGCAGCAGGGCTGCGAAATCGCCAAAGCGGTTTCCTACAATTCATCCATTGTGGTGATGGATGAACCGACCAGTTCTTTAACGGAGAATGAAGTTGCCCATCTTTTTGACATTATCAGGGACCTCCGTTCCAAAGGGATGGCGATCATATATATTTCCCACAAGATGGAAGAAATCTTCCAGATTGCCGACGACGTGACAATCATGCGGGACGGCAGGGTTATCGGGACCTATCCGATAAATGAATTGAACGGGGATAAACTTATCTCTCTTATGGTGGGCCGGAGTATTACCGACCGGTTCCCTCCGGTGGAATCTACCGTGGGGGAAATATGCCTGGAAGTAAAAAATCTTACCGCGGCAAACCCCAGGTCGTTTAAAAACATCAGCTTCGCCCTCCACAAGGGGGAGATTCTGGGAATCGGCGGCCTCGTGGGGGCCCAGCGGACGGAACTGGTGGAAGCGATTTTCGGCATTCGGAAAACGGTCTCCGGAGAAATTCTGGTCAACGGTAAAGCCCTGGACAAAGTACGACCCCAGGACGCCATAAAATCGGGTATAGGACTGGTGACCGAAGACCGGCGCAGTTCGGGCATATTCCCCCTGCTGAACGTAACGGTAAACACAACCATTGCTTCCCTGGGGAATTATAAAAAGAAGATCGGCCTTTTGGATCACAAAAAACTCGTTTCCATGGCCGTAAAGCAGAACAAACAGCTTAAAACAAAGACCCCCTCCATGAATACCCTGGTTCAGAACCTCTCCGGGGGCAACCAGCAGAAGGTTATTTTAAGCCGCTGGCTGATGACGCTGCCGGATATTCTTATCATGGACGAGCCCACCAGGGGCATTGACGTGGGGGCGAAGTACGAGATCTATACGATCATGGCGGAGCTGGCAAAACAAGGGAAAGCCATTATCATGGTATCCAGCGAGATGCCCGAGCTTATCGGCATGAGCCACCGGGTTCTGGTACTTTGCACGGGGCAGCTGACGGGAACCCTGGAAAAAGAGGAGCTTACCCAGGAAGCGATTATGCGCCATGCTACCCAGTTTTCCTGAGCCCGCCTTTGCTGGGTTCCAAACTTATACAAGACGGGAGAAATCATGCAAAACATCAAGATTAAGGGATTTTTAAGCAAGTACACTACCTTTGTAACCTTCGTGTTCCTGATATTCGTGCTGGCCGTCCTCACAGGGGGCCGGGCTTTAACCTGGGATTCGGTTAAAACCCTGATCATCGCAGAAGCGGTCCGGGCGCTGGCATCCCTGGGAGTGGGAATGATCATCATCACCAAGGGAATTGACCTCTCCATCGGCTACGTGGTCTGTCTGACGGCGTCGGTGGCCGCTTCCTTTGCCCAGATCCCCGGCTATGAAACGGCAATTTACCACGGCCATTCCTTTCACCTGGTCGTGCCGGTTCTGGCGGGTATCCTGGCGGGCGGTCTTTTCGGCCTGTTTAACGGGGTCCTTGTGGCCTACGGCAAGCTGCCGCCCTTTATCGCCACCCTGGGCACCATGTCCATCGCCCGGGGGGTCCAGCTTTTGTACACCAACGCGGCGATTGTCAGTTCCCTGACCCCGGAATTCAAAACCATCGCCCAAAAATCCTTTGGCCCCGCATCGTTCCAGATTCCCTACCTGGGGGTCTATGTGGTGATCATCACCTTTATTATCTGGGTGCTGCTGCGCCATACCAAACAGGGGACCAACTTTTACGCCATCGGCGGCAACGCTCAGGCGGCCAGGGTGTCGGGGATCAATGTGGAACGGGATCTGCTCTGCGTGTACTTCTACGCGGGTCTGCTCTACGGCGCAGCCGGGGTACTTCTGGCAAGCCGCCTGGCCCTGGCCAACGCCCTGACCGCCAACGGCATGGAGCTGGACGCCATCGCCGCGGTGACTGTGGGCGGTGTTTCCCAGAACGGCGGGGTGGGTACCGTCTGGGGGATGATCATCGGTATTTTTACCATGGGGCTTATCAACTACGGGATGAGCTTTCTGGCGATCAACTCGTTTTACCAGTATCTGGTAAAGGGGGCGATTATTATTATCGCGGTATTCTTTGACATGAAGAAATACGCCAAGCGGGCGTAACGGATTTTACCGTAAAAATTTTATTCTAAGGGAGCGTTGGTTATGGAGGGAACGATGAAGGGAGCCTATCTCCCCGGAAACAGCACGGTGGAATTTAAAACCGTCCCGATTCCCAAACCGGGCTACGGCCAGGTTTTGGTTAAAATGAAAGCCTGTACCATCTGCGGCAGCGACATCCGGGCCATTTACCGGGAGCATACCGGCAAGGGAGCGGAAGGATACCAGGGAGTGATCGCGGGCCACGAGCCCTGCGGACAGGTGGTGGAGGAAGGCCCCGGAATCCGGCGTTTTACAAAAGGTTCCCGGGTTATTGTGTACCATATCTCGGGCTGCGGAGTCTGCCACGACTGCCGCATGGGGTACATGATCTCCTGTTCTTCCCCCCTCCGGGCGGCCTACGGCTGGCAGCGGGACGGCGGCATGGCGGAATATATACTCTGCGATGAAAAAGATCTGGTGGAACTTCCCGACACCCTCTCCTATGCCGACGGCGCCCAGGTAGCCTGCGGTTTCGGTACGGTCTACGAGGCGATTTATAAAATCGGCGTCAGCGGCGCGGACAACGTGCTGGTGGTAGGCCTGGGCCCCGTGGGGCTTGCGACCCTGATGCTCTGCCGGGCCATGGGGGCGAAAAAATTGTTCGGCATTGAAAGCATCCCCTACCGGGTGGAGTTGGCAAAAAAACTTAACCTGGCGGATACGATCCTGACCCCCGGTCCTGAAAATGTTAAAGAGATCCTTGACCTGACCGGCGGACGGGGCGTGGAAAAAGCCTTTGACGCTTCCGCCAGCGATGCCGGCCGGGCTGCCGCGATCCGCGCCGCCCGGCAGTGGGGCAAAATAGCCTTTGTGGGCGAAGGAAACACCGTCAGCTTTAACCCCAGCCCGGACATTATCCACCCCCAGAAAACCATTTACGGCAGCTGGGTAACCAGTATCTGGCTTATGGAAAACCTGGTGGAAGAGCTGGTCCGCTGGGACCTCCACCCGGATCTCCTGGTAACCCACCGCTTTCCCCTGGACAAGGCCGGTGAAGCCTACCGGCTTATGGACAAGGGAGACTGCGGCAAAGTCGCGGTCTGTGCGGACGAGGAATTAAAGTAAATGGCGGACCCCGGTTTTATCAATTCCATTAACTCTGCGGATCCTGTTAATCGGGACGATCCTGTTGACCCGCGGAAGGTTCCCTTTCGTACCCTATGTACGGGACAAAAAATTCCCTCTATAGGAATGGGAACTTTCGGGTCCGACAAGTACGGACCGGAAGAAATTGCCGCCGCGGTAACCGGAGCGATCCGCTCCGGTTACCGGCTCTTTGACTGCGCCTCGGTGTACGGCAACGAGGCCCAGATAGGCACCGCTTTTGAGGAAGCTTTTGCCGCCGGCATTGTCCGGCGGGAAGAGCTCTTTATCACCTCCAAGCTCTGGAACGACATGCACGGCAAGGGGGACGTACTTCTTTCCCTGGCAAAAACCTTAAAGGATCTCCGCCTTGATTATGTGGACGCGTATTTTGTCCACTGGCCTTTTCCCAACTACCACGCCCCGGGCTGCGACGGTGATTCCCGGAATCCCGATTCGGTCCCCTTTTCCGTAGACCGTTTTATGGCTACCTGGAACCAGATGGAGCGGATCCACGGCATGGGTCTGGCAAAAAATTTAGGCATGTCCAACATGACCGTGACTAAACTGGAAGCGGCGCTTCCAAAATGCAGGATACGGCCTTCGCTGATTGAGATGGAACAGCATCCCTCGTTCCAGCAGCAGGAGCTTTTTGATTACTGCGCGTCCGAAAACATTACCGTTATCGGGTATTGTCCCCTGGGGTCCCCCAACCGGCCCGAACGGGATAAAACCCCGAAGGACGTGACGGACACGGAACTGCCGGAAGTCGCCGCGGCGGCAAAAAACCACGGCATTCATCCCGCGCCGGTCTGCCTTAAATGGGCGGTCCAGCGGGGCAGCGTTCCCATCCCCTTCTCGGTTCACGCCAAAAACTATATAAGCAACCTGAAGGCGGTCACCGAAGATCCCCTTACTCCGGAGGAAATGGAAGCCCTAAAAAAGGCGGAACGGAACTGCCGGCTTGTCAAGGGCCAGGTGTTTTTGTGGCCCGGCGCTAAAAGCTGGACGGAATTGTGGGATTAGCGTACATCCGCTTGCGCTGGGCTTAACAGGCCGTATAAGCGCGGCGCCATTACGTTAGCTAAAACGGCATACGCTCAAGCGACTTGTTCATCAGGGCGGAAACGGGCAGCATCTCGCAGCCCTCCCGAATCAGGGCGTCCAGCAGTACTTCCATGCTGTTAAAGAGATAATCCTCCCGGCCCCCGGGGAGCAGGCCCAGACGAACGGAAATAATGCCCCCCCCCTCTTTGGCGTCCATGATGCCGTCGATCAAGTCCGCCGCGGAAAGCTGTTCCAGACCCAGACGCTTGGCGTCGTCGGGGCGGATCCAGTCGCGGCTGTCAATATCCCTCCCCGTGGTCCGGTACCCCGCGGCGGCGGCGGCGGCGGCTATTTCCCGGGAAACCGCGTAATACGGGGGGTGCCAGAAAAGGGAAAGCTCCCTGCCTGTGGCCTTAAAAAATTCATCCTCGTTCCGGGCAAGCCCCCGGGCCACAAAGCTTGTATCCACCTGATAGCGGGAATCGGACAGATCCATCACCGCAAAAAACATCGACGCCGTTTCATGGCCCGCGTCGGCAATTTCCCGGGCCGCCTGGGGATGGCGGCGGATAAATTCCCCGTTAAGGAAAAAAGTAGCCCTGATGCCGTAACGGTCCAGGACATCCAGGACCGTACTTAAACCGGCGGCGTCGTCGTAGAGGTCAAAGGCCAGCGCCAGGTCCCGGGCCTCACGGGTTCCGTGGGAAAAAAGATACTCCGGCTGGGAGGGCAGCCTGCCGGGAATTTTGTTCCCCGGCAGGACGGGCCGGCGGACCGGGGGCGGGGCTTCCGGTTCAAACAGGGGGAAGGTTCCCACCGAAAGGAGATTCCTCACCATGGGGCGGTTTTCAAAAAAACCGCCGTCGTTCCGTTCCAGATATACCCGGTACCGGGCCGAAACAAGGGACGCTTCCCGTATGCGGGGGGTACGGTAAGGAACCCAGGGCGCGGCGCCGTCGGTCATATACCAGGTATCCCCCGCCAGGGCCATGATCCGCCCCGCTTCCCCGGGGGAATTCTGCTCAAAGCCGTATTGGGACGCCGAAGCAAGGCAGAGGAGTTTCCGCTCCGTCCCGCCGGCATGTATCCGGAGCCGCTCTATCCGTTCGGCTCCGCCGGCAATCAGTTCGTCGTTCCCCAGCCAGATACAGGAATACACCGGACCGGAAACCAGGGTTTCCTCTACTTTCCAGGAACGGTAGTCGTAAATCCAAAGCCCCGATTTTCCCCAAAAGACCGCCCGGCTGCCGTCGGGAGAAAGCTCCGCGGAAATCGAGGGGGGGGGCTGCAGCATTTCAAAGGAACCGCCGGAAACGGCTGTCGTAAGCCTATAGGCAATGGAAGGGGAAGCGGCGGCGCCGGAAATGCCGGCGGAAGCGGGAGCGCTGATCAACACCGTGACGATGCCGTCGCCGGACCACAGTACGTTGATCCTGGCGCTGGACCGGGAAGTCATAACATAGGGAAGGACCGCATAATCCGTTTCCGTGTCCTCGTCAATGCCCAGGGGATAGTAAAACAGGTTCCGGCCCTCTTTGCAGAGCAGCAGGGACAGGCCGTCGGGGGCTATCCAGAACCGGTCAAAATTCGGATCAAATTCAAAGGGGATTTTACCCGCTATCGTACCGGGATCAAGAAATCCCCGGTACAGGGTCCGGGCAAAGAGTTCGTCGCTGCGAACCCGGTATACCGCGGATCCCTTAAGATAATAAAAGCTGCTCCCGCTTCCCCAGTAAATCGAATTGATCGCCCCCTCTCCCACCAGGCGGTACCGTTCATCCGGCGGAGCGGACTGGGTCGTGACGGTATAGAAGTAAAGCCGCCCCCCCTTGGCATAGATAAAGCCCCGGGAATCGGCGCTCCACAGGGCGGGGAAAAAACGGCCGGGCCGTTCCGTCTCCGGCGATACGGATATTTTTTTGCCCGAACTACCGTCCAGCAGGGTCAGCGTTCCCCTGGCATAACTGGCGGGCTCCACATAGAGGAGCCATCTGCCGTCGGGGGAAGGGGCGGTACTTTCCACCCTGCTGCCGGCGCCGGATCCGCCGGTAAAGGAAAGAAAACCGGGAAAAGACCGGGGAAGGCCCCCGTTTATGGAAATACGCTGGCTGCCAAAGGCATTACGGATTAAAAGGGTTTTTCCCTCTTCCAGAAGTTCCATGTTTTCCGGAAAGGCCGTAAGCTGGGTTACGGAACGATCCGCCGGAACCGCGCAGAGCAGCGTCCCCTGGGGTTCAGCGCCGCCGCCGGAAGAATCGGCCTTGAGAAGAAGCCTGTTGTCCTCCGAAAGATCCGGCCCGGAAAAACGGATTTTACCGGATGCGGCGGAAAGCAACAGGAACAGAAGAACACAGGCCGTAAACCGTCTCTTCATCCCTTCCCCGGAGTTTCAAGAAATACATCCAGCTCCCGTTCCAGATCGTCAAGGGCCTCTTCCATTTTACGGATGCGCCGGAGGGAATATTGATACCGGGTATCCTGAAGACGCTCGCAGATTTCGTCCAGCATGTTTTCAAAAGAAAACCCTCCGGACGAAGAGGGAGCCCGGGAATCCGGTTCCCCCGCGGGACCTGTCAGCGCGGGATCGCCGGCTTGACCGTTTTGGTTAATCGGTTTCATGAAATTCGACGGCTCCGCTGAAAAGGGCCGCGTCGGAGGCGGCCGCGGCAAAAACCCTGATAAACGTAACCACCGCAAAAAAAGCGATAAGAATCAAAACAAGTTTGCGCATGGTTCCTCCGTTATACCGCACTACAGCATACAGTTCATTTTAACATCATTTATTAAGGACTTCAAGGGGGTTTATGGCCCGTTTGTTCTTGTATACCGAAAAGTGAAGATGCGGTCCCGTGCTTCTGCCGGTACTCCCCACCCTGCCTATCTCCGTTCCCTGGTTAACATAAGAGCCGCCCTTGACCAGGATCCTGCTTAAATGGGCATACATGGTCTGGTAATCACCGGAATGGGAGAGGATGATAAAGTTGCCGTAGACAGCGTTGGTTCCCGTGGCGGAAACCCGGCCGTCCGCCGCGGCCTTAACCGGAGTTCCCATCGGGGCGGAAAGATCCAGCCCCGCGTGGTAGCTTCTGGTTCCGGTAAAGGGATCCCTCCTCCAGCCAAAGGGCGAAGACATCCTACCGCTGACGGGATAGATAAAGAGTTCCCCCAAAGCCTGGCGGAGGGCGTTTTTATCCATCCTGGCCCCGGGGATAAACAGGACCGTTCCGGCGTTAATGGCGCCGCTTTGAATATCATTGGCGTCAAGTACGGCTTCCAGGGGTACTTCAAAATCGGCGGCTATTTTTGTATAGCTGTCCCCTTTTTTGACCGTATAGGGTATGCCGTCCATATTGGGGATACGGATCTTCTGGCCGGCCCGGAGTTCCCGCCGGACATTGCGCAGTTCGTTGGAGGCTATGACCGCGTCCAGGGAAAGGCCGAAGCGCCGGGAAATGGCCTCCACCGAATCCCCGGACCGGACCGTATATTCCTGCCAGGCGAAGGTTTCCGTCAGATCCAGGGGTATGGCATCCCCTTCCGGGGAAAGTTCCGTCCGGGCCGTCCTGAAGGGGCCGGCGGCCAGGCCTTCCCTGAAGAGGGTGTCTTCGGGGGGATCCGGGTCGGGAATATAGTTCATCCCCGCAGCGTATACCAGGCAGACCGCCACCAGAAGGAAAGCGCCGCCAAACAGCGTTTTTCGGGACAGCCGCGCCGCGCCGGCAGCGGTGGAACGCCCCGTCCCCGCATTCCCGCGCTCCACCGTTCCCGGCGCCGGCGCTTGCTGCGCCGGAGCTTTCGGCGCGGAGGGCCGGACCGGCGGTTTCCGCGGGGCGGGCTTTTCCCCGGACTGCCGGAACTGCTGAAAAAACCCCAAAGATTGCCGGGGGCGTTTTTTCCGTCTGACCGGAAGGGGATGCTGATCGTTGATAAAGGAATTATCCGCCAGTACGCGGAACTGGGCCGCGGAGGATAACAGGGAAGAACTCCGGCGCCGTATCTGCTGGGCGGCAATAATATCCTTCATGATAGGTTTTTATCGACATAATCAAAGCTAATCATTATACTTGCCGATATATGGAAGGTATGGACCCGCCCGCGAACCAAAAGGTGCTTAAACCCGTCCTTTTGGCCTTTATTGCCGTCCTGTTTGTCAAACTGTTTGTCGCCGATCTTATGATCACCCAGGGCAGATCCATGCTTCCCACCCTCAGGCCCGGATCGGTACTGGTGGTCAACAAGGCGGCCTACGGATTCCGGCTCCCCCTGCTGGGCATGTACCTCCTGCGTTGGTCCGTGCCCCGATCGGGGGACCTGGTGGTGTTTTATACCCCCCTGGGGGAGCGGGCGGTGAAGCGCTGTTTTTATGTAAACGACGGGGGCGCTTTTTTTGCCCTGGGGGACAACGACCTGGAATCCTTTGATTCCCGTTCCTACGGCCTTATCCCGGTGGATCACATTTTGGGAAAAGTAGTGGCAGTTAAATGAGTTTTACCCCCGATCCAAAGCAGTTAAACCGGCGTTTCTTTTTTGTGTTTCTGATCCTGGGCTTTTCCGCGCTGGCCCTTCTTATCCGTTATTTCGTGATTATGAGCAGTCCGCAGGGGCCGGAATTCCCGAGCCCCTCCGGGTCGAACGCCGAACGGGGAGCGATTCTGGACCGCAACGGCCGTATCCTGGCCCTCCAGACCCGGCTGGGCAATATCAGCGTCTGGCGGCCGGATACCGGGGATATCGAAGCCCTGGCCGCCGACCTGGCCCCCGTTCTGGAACTGCCCGCGGACGGCATCCGAACGGCCATCGAAACCGCTTCCAGCGATTTTCTGTACCTGAAAAAGCAGGCGGACCAGTCGGTACTCCAGCGGATAAACGCCCTGAAGGCCCAGGGGAAACTGGGAGGGATCAGCATAGAGCCGGTTATGGGAAGGATCTATCCGGAAAAAAACCTGGCCGCCCAGTTAATCGGTTTTACGGGAAGCAGCAACGCGGGGCTGGCGGGAATCGAATACTCCTTTGACGCCGAACTGGCCCCGAGAGATGGAAAAAACGGAAACCAGGTGGTCCTGACCATCGATACCAACGTACAGTACATCCTGGAGGACTTTGCCGGCCGCGCTCTGGAAGAAAACAAGGCCGAGGCGGTTATGCTGATGGCCATGGATCCCCGGACCGGGGATATTCTGGGGGCCGCTTCCCTGCCCGCCTTCGATCCCAATGATATCCGGCTTTCCGATGAAATATCCCGGATGGACAGGACCGCCATCTGGGCCTATGAACCGGGTTCGGTTTTTAAGGTTTTTTCCATTTCCGCCCTGCTGGATTCGGAGGCCATTACCCCGGACACGGTTTTTGTCTGTAACGGCCAGTATACCAGGGGCAGCCGGATTACCATAAGATGCCTGCGGGCCCACGGAAACGTTACCGCCTCCGACATCATCGTTTATTCCTGTAATGCCGGCGCGGCCTACGCTTCGGACCGGATAGGAGCCGCCCCCTTTTACAAGGCCCTGACCGACTTCGGCTTTGGGGAGAGAACCGGAGCGGGAAATCCCGGGGAAACTCCGGGGTACCTGCGTCCGGTAAGCAGCTGGTCGGAACGGTCCAAGCCCACCATCGCCATGGGCCAGGAAATCGGCGTTTCCGCCCTCCAGGTACTCCAAGCATCCACAGCGGTGGCAAACGACGGTACGCTGGTACCGCCCCGGTTTGTGTCCCGGATTGTATCCGGCGACGGCGGGACGATCCGGGAATACCGGGTTTCCCAGCCCCGGCGGATCATAAGCGCCGAGACCGCCCGGAATATGCGGACCTACATGGAAGAAGGGACCCAGGATTTGGGGATCGGCAAATTCGCCCGGATTAAGGACATAGCCCTGGCGGTCAAAACCGGCACCAGCCAGGTGATCGACCCGGAAACAGGGGGCTACTCGGAAACCGATTATATCGCCAGCTGCCTTGCCCTGCTTCCCGCGGAAAATCCTTCCCTGGTTCTGTATATGGTTATCGTTAAGCCCATGGGAGATTATTACTTCGGCAGCCGGACCGCCGCGCCGGCCATCCGGGAGACCGCCGAGGCCCTGATCGACTACCTGGGGATTCCCCGGGGAAGGAATCCCCAGATAACCCATACCGGCGAAGTAACTATCCCCCTGGGCGGGATCCTGACCATAAAAGACACAATCCCCGACTTTACCGGCGTTTCCAAACGGGATCTGGCGCCCCTGCTCCTCCGGGACGACCTTCGCCTGGATATCCGGGGCGAAGGCTGGGTAGTCCGCCAGAGCCCGCCGCCGCTTTCTCCCTTCCGGAGCGGCATGACCATTACCCTGTATCTGGAATGAGCGGCGCGGAATCCTTCCTGGAACAAAACATGGCCCTGCTCCGCAGCCGGTATCCCGGCCTGGCGGATCTGTACGCCGGCAAGGACAACGCGCCCGCCGGCACACCCGGCGGGTCCGCCGCCGGCTTCCGGGTGGAAACCGCGGCCTCCGGGGATCCCGTCCTGGTGTATACCGGAAATCCGGCGGACAGCGCGGGCGGCATCCGGGATACCGATATAATCGGTATCCTTATCCATTCCCGGCGGGATCCGGTCCGGGAAGGACGGCGGCAGGCGGAAGCGGCCCTGGCCGAAACCGGCCGGGAGCCGGGAACCTTTATCGTCCTGGGGTTCGGCCTGGGGTACGCCGCCTGCGCCCTGGCAAAAAGCCTGGGACCCGAAGGACTTCTTATCATCGTGGAACGGCGGAAGGAACTCTTCCGCCTTGCCCTGGAACGGCGGGATCTTGCGGAACTTTTAGGCCCCGGCAGGGCGGTCTTTGTCATAGGCGAAAACAGCGGCGCCGTTACCGGCGCGCTGTCGATGCTGGAAAAACAGCTCCCCGGCGGGGAACCGGTCGTCGTCAAAAACCGGGCTTTGACCGCCCTTTCGGAGGAAGACGAATCCTGGTACGAAGACGCGGAACGGCGGATCCGTATCTGGGCTTCCAAGGATAAAATCAACGCCGCGACCCTCAAACGTTTCGGCCGGCGCTGGACCCGGAACCTGGGGGCCAACTTTTTCGGGATACCGGAATATCCGGGGGTCAGGCATTTAAGCGGAATCCTGGCCGGAACCGGCATCCCGGTTTTTCTCGCCGCCGCGGGGCCCTCCCTGAACGACTCGGGCCCCCTGCTGCGGAGCCTTTACGAGCGGTGCCTGGTGGTGGCGGTGGACACGTCCCTCCGGTTCCTGACCCGCCGGGGACTGGAACCGGATTTTGTCGTCTCCGTTGATCCCCAGTACTGGAACGCCCGCCACCTTCACCGGATGACCCTTTCAAGGACCGCCCTTATTGCCGAATCCGCGGTATATCCCCCGGTTCTGCGGGGCGGAACCGGGAAAAGCGGCTTCGGGCGAACCTTCCTGTGCCGGTCCCTCTTTCCCCTGGGCCGCTTTATTGAAGACCGGACCGATCCCAAGGGCAGCCTGGGAGCGGGAGGATCGGTGGCCACCACCGCCTGGGACTTTGCCCGGCTCCTGGGGCCCCGGGCAGTCTGGATTGCCGGACTGGATCTGGGCTTTCCCGCCCGGCAGACTCATTTTAAGGGCGCCCTCTTTGAGGAACACTCCCATGCCCTTTCCCGCAGGTTCCGCCCGGCGGAAACCCTTTCCGTCCTGTCCCTGGAAAGCGGCTTCCCCTTTTTCGCGGCCGCTGCGGACGGAGGCAGAATCCTCACGGACCGGAGGCTTTCCCTGTACGGGGCCTGGTTTGAAAACCGCTTCCGCGGGGAAAAAAATCCGGTCAGTTACAGCCTTTCCCCCGGGGGGCTGGTGGTTCCGGGGTTTGTCCCGGCGGAACCCGGACAAATTCTGGCCCTGCCCCCCAGGCGGGAAGAGATAGAATATATTCTTGACAGGGCATACGTCCGGATTGGGGACGAATTTTATGCCCCGGAAAACCGGCGGGACCGGGAACAACGCTATGCCGCGGCCCTGAAGAGCCTTGTTTCGGGACTGGAAGAACTGCGGGATATTTCGGAAGGGGCCGCGGAAGAAGCGGAAAAGAGGTTCCACCAGCCGGAAACCGCCCGGGAAAACTGCCTTCAAAAACTCGACCGGGCCAACGCCGCTATCAGCGCAAGTCCGGTAAAAGACGCCGCGGGCTTTCTTTTCCCCCCCGTGCCTGAACTGGAACAGGAACTGACCGTACCCCCATCGGAACCGCTCCGGCGCTACCTGGAATTTTCCTTCCGCTTTTACCGTTCCCTGGCGGATGCGGCGGGCTATACCCTGTCCGTCCTGGGAAGAAATTTTACCACAGATTTATTCCATAAATAAGAATAAGGAAGTGCGTGTATGAAAAAGCGGTGTTTTGCGGCGGTGCTGTTGTCATGGAGCGGTAACGGGATCTTCCATCCGCTCCGTTTCCGGTTCCCGCTCCGCTTCCGGCCGTTCCCTTTCCGGCTCTGCCGCCGGTTCCTCCGGAGGCTGCGGCGGTTTAACGACTATCCAGCCCCGGGCAAAACGTTGGGCCTCCAGATACAGGGGACCTTCACCGGCATCCTCTTCCGCGGGCCGGGGCAGGGGATCGCTCAGGGGCGGACCATAGAGGGCAAAGGACGATACCAGCGCCTGAACGGCGCCGCCGGTTCTGGCGCCGCCCAGGGGCTGCCGCTGTTCCAGACCCGGAAGCCTTTTGCGTTCCGCCAGAAGGTTAAGAATGGGTCCCCGGAGGTGGTGGGCGCGAAACGGCAGCTGGGGAGCGTCCGCGAGAACAAACACGTCTTCTCCTCGGTTGTAGCTTTTTATATAGAGGCCGGCAAGGGCGATTTCCTCCGTTCCCGCCGGGAGTATCCAGGGTTTGGAAAAAACCAGACGCTCCACCGGTCCGTCGCCGGTCCATTCCCGGCCGGCAAAGGCAAAAGCCCAGGCATGGGCAAAGGCAGCGCTTACCCCGGGCGGAATGTCCCGGCCCCCAAACTCCGCTTCCCTGTCTTCGGGCGAAAGATCCCGCAGCAGGGCAGCCGCCGGATCCTCCCCGGGAACAAAGCGGGTTCCTTCCCTGTCGACGATGATCCTGCCTTTGGTGAACCGCTGAACCGCGGCGCCGTTTTCAAAGAAAAGCTCCCCTAAGGGGATGCCGTAACCCGCCGCGCCGTTGGACCGGTTAAGACCGCCGCTTTTGCCGTACTGGTACAGTACCGGCCCGGACACCGTATAGACAGGGCTTCCCCCCGCGGCGTGGAAATCTCCCAGGGCCAGTACCAGTTCCGGTATGCCCCAGGGATTGGGCGCGGTATCCTGACCTGCCCAGTTCTGGGTCCAGCTTTCCGGCGCCGCCGCGGGCCAGGCATGAACCCTGTCGCTTCCCAGGACGCCGGTCAGGGGAAGTCCCCGGAACAGGGCTTCCGCATAAGCCTGCCTGAACGCGTCTTTAAGGCCGCCGGCTTCGTCATCGGGATCTTCCGAACGGGCGCCGGCATCCGGGGGAATGACCGGTTCGGGCAAATCCTGGGAAACAAAGTACAGATCCCCCTCCGGCAGGACGGCGCCGGGCGGCGGTGCAACGGTCGTACAGGACACGGCGGTACCCAGCGCCCATGCCGCGGACAAAATCATAACGGATCGGTTTTTCATTTATTTTAACCCCTTGAGTTTTGCCAGAATCACCAGGTCGTTTGCCTTGGCCATGGCCTTAAGGCGCTCAAAATCTTCCTTCATTTCCGTATCGGAACCGGAAAGGACAAGATCGTTTCCCTTTCTGCGGTACCACAGGTAATGCCTGGAACGGATACCCCGCCGATCCTCCCGGAGACGGGCGTCCAGCTGCCGTTCCAGCATTTCCGCCAGGGTTATATGGTTGTCGTCCCCCGCCAGCCAGTAGATATCGTCCCCGGTAAAAAAAAGCACCACCCGGCTGAACCCCTCCGCCAGGGCCGTATCGTTGCGGAAACCTTCGATCACAAGGTTTTGTTTTGCCAGGCTCAAGTCATAGCCCTGCCGGCGAAGGGATTTACGGAGTTCAGTTACTTCTTCCCGAATCTGCCGGGAAATTTCCGCGTCCTTCCCGGCATTCTGTAAATCCCTCCGCCAGAGGCGGAGCTGATCTTCATGGTAGTCAAAAACCGGGGTCCGGCTTAAAAACTGGGATGTCTCCGAAAGCAGCCGCCAGGTATCGGAAAAGCGGTCCGCCAGCAGTTCCGTAAGCAGGGCGGTTTTTTTTGTTTTCATCCCTCTTTATAGTATAGCTGCAATTGACTTCCCCTGAAAAGCTATTTATATTTGATAAAAATGGGTGTTATAACCAGTCAAAAAATAACCAGCTTCTACGAGCGTTTTAAAACTATAGATGTAACTTTTTCAAAAGAAATTATCCAGGTAACGGGGCTTGTTACCCAGCAGGTACACCTGAAATGCGGAAGCGATTTCTGGCCCTGCGTGGTGTATTCCACCTCTTTTCAGGGAGCAAAGATTGCCGCCAATACCCAATCGGGGCTGATACAAAAGCTCCAGACCGTCAACAGCGCGGTAAGCCTTCGATTGTGTTTCAAAAAACCCGACAATGATCAGCCGGTGACCTTTTTTGTTTCCGCCCGGGTTTCCGGTTACAGCCCTTACGGGGGTTCCAGGGATATAGCCCTTTTTAACCTGCAGTTTACCCAGCGGCCGCCGGACGATCTGATTGAAATCATGGGCAAGGTACTGGACGCCAATATCGCTTCCGCCAAGCGGAGGGACGAACGGATAATTCTGAACCCCGAGATCATCCGGAAACTGGGGCTCCTTGCCAAGGAAACCGCCGTTTTTATCCAGAGCGTACCCCGGCGCTGTATCCTCAGGGACATTTCGTTTTCCGGGGCAAAGCTGATTATGATGGGGGTTGCGAAATTCCTGATAAACCGGGAAGCGGCCCTGCGGGTTGACTTTGATGATCCCCGGGAAAGTTTTCTTATCAAGGGAATGTTTATCCGTTCGGAAGCGGTGGAGGGCAGGAAAGAACTGCTGGCCCTGGCCATCCGGTTTGACGACAAACTCGTACCCATGGGATACAAGGTGCGGCTTAACGAGTACGTCAGCCAAATCAGGGCTGAAACAAAAACCGTCCCGGCAGAAGCCCCGCCGCCGGCAGAGGCAGCGGCAGCCGGCGGAACAGACGGCGCCGCCGGAACTTCCGCCCCGAAGGCCGCAGCGCCGGAAACGGCGTCCGCGGGAACAGCCGCGCCGGCAGCCGAAACAAAAGACGATCTTCCGGCGGTTCCGGGACTTGATCCCCCCTAGGGGCTCTCTATCGGTATGAAAAGAGGGAAACTTGCCTATATTACTATTCCAGAAGCGGTACGGGACCATTTTGCCGGGCACGATTTTCTGCCAGATCCCGACGTACCCCTGCCGGTGGAAATTTCGCCGGACCGGGAAGAATTTGGGGCCGAAAACTTAAGTCCGGAGATGTTTCTTGCGGGAATGCTTATGGATCTGGCCGAAGATCCCGAAGGACAGCACAGCGCCTATTACCGGAAGCTGGTCACCGCCGTTAAACCCGCCATTCTGGGCGAACTGCAGGGCGCGGCAATGCTCAAGGCGCGGAACGGCGATTATCCGGCGGCGCTGGAACTTATCGCCCTGCTGGAAGGCCTTTACCCCCGGCATTCGGGGCTGCTCCTTTCCAGAGCGCTGGTCCTGGAAGAAAAGGCCTTTTCCGCGGCCCATACCGCGAACTCCAAAGAAGCGGAAACGGCTTTCGGGAAAGCGGAGGCCGCCTATGAACGGGCCCTTGCTTCCCCCCTGCCGGACACCCTTTTTAGCGCGGGCCTTTTTTACGAACGCCGGGAAGATTACCGCAGGGCGTCGGACTGTCTGCGGGCCTACCTTGAGGGCGGGGAAGACGGGGCCGGAACATACCCCGGAAACAGCGCGGGGGACAAAAGGATCCGGGCCGGGAAAATACTGGAAGAGATCCGCGGCAGCGGCCTTGACAACGACGCTTTTCTGGAAGCCCTTACCCTTATCCGGCAGAACAGGGAAGAAGAGGGTATCCTGAAGGTAAAGGAATTTCTGGAACATCATCCGGGATCGGGACGGGGGTGGTTTGTTCTCGGCTGGGGACTGCGGCGGCTTGCCCGCTGGGAAGACGGAGCCGCCTGTTTTGAAAAAGCCCTGGAACTGGGGCAGGCTAATCCCGACATCCGGAACGAGCTGGCCATTTGCCGCATGGAATCGGGAGACCTGGACGGAGCCCGGCGGGAACTGGAAAAAGCCCTGCGCCGCGATCCGGATAATGTCAAGATTATCAGCAACCTGGGGATCCTTGCCCTGAAACGGGGGGAAGACGACAAGGCCGCGGCGTTTTTCAGGACCGTTCTGGAGCTGGAACCGGGGGACCCCATCGCGAAGACCTTCCTGACCGCGGGAGCTTTTTAGTTTTCCGGCGTCTCCCTGACATCCCCCAGGGAAAAATCACCCACTATTTTAAAGCGTTTCCCGTCCCGGACTACCCGCAAATCCCTGCCGGGAAAATATCCGGGCAGTTTCGCGGCAACCATGGCGGCCGCTTCCGACATAAGGAATTCAAACTGACCGGGGTGTATCCTTTCCCAGGTGGCAGTCCTGAAAGAAATGATGTATCCCCTGCCCCGCTCCGATCCGATACCGGGGGTAAAGTCCGGCATGATTTCAAAGAGGCCGTCCATTTCAGGATGGACCGTGGTTCCCCGCTCCGGCCTCCCGGGATTCCGGCTAAAAGCGGCCCCACTCGTCTTCCAGGAATTCATCTACCTCTTTGAACAGGGCATCCAGGGTACGGGTAAAAGCGGCCAGCTTTGGATGTTCGGACATACCAGACAGTATAGCGGAAAACGTCCTCCGGGGAAAGTAAAAATTCCCCGCCGCGGAACACGCAGGGCGTGTAAAACGACGGGGATGCCGCGAATAAACTACAGCTTGAAAAGCAGTTCTTCGTAACCGGGCAGGGGCCAGGCTTCCTTGGAAAGGAGCTTTTCCAGGGCATCCACCCTGGTACGAATTTCTTCCATGGCGGGTTTGACTTTTTCATAGTACGCCCTGGCCTGGACCTGAACGTCCGTTGTATCCTGGGCTTCGAAAAGTACGGTTTCCAGTTTTCCGGCGGCGTCAAAAAGTTCGCCGGTAAGCTCGGCAACGCGCTTGGCCCGCTTTTCCTGGGCGGCGCTGACCGCTCCCACCGCGGCCAGGGCGGCGGCGTCCCTGGCAAGGCCCGCGGCAAAATTACTGGCCGCGGGAAATATGCTCCGCCGGGCCAGTTCCAGGGTAATACCCGCTTCAATGTTGATTTGTTTGGAATACTTTTCCAGGTAGATTTGGTACCGGCTTTCCAGTTCTTCCTTGGTAAAGACCTGGTGATCCTCAAACAGGGCAATGGTCTCGCTGCGGATAAGTACCGAAAGGGCGTCCACCGAGTTTTTGATATTGGGCAGTCCCCGGCGTTCCGCTTCCATTACCCATTCGCCGGTATAGCCGTTGCCGTTAAAGATAATCCTGCTGTGCTTTGAATAGGATTTTTTGATGATGTCGTGGATCGCCTCGTTTTTGTCGCTCCCGGGGGGAAGGGATTCCAGCTTGTCCGCATATTCCTTTAGCACCTGGGCCGCCGCCGTGTTCAGGTAAGTATTGGGGGTGGCGATGGACTGGGAAGAACCGAGCATGCGGAATTCAAACTTATTGCCGGTAAAGGCAAAGGGACTGGTTCTGTTCCGGTCCGACACGTCCTTGGGCAGGGAAGGAAGGCTGGTGACGCCGATCTTGATAAGTTCCCCGGCATCGCTTTTGCCGCCGCTCTTCCCCTCGGAGATATTGTCAAAAATCTCCGTCAGGGGACCGCCGAAGAAAATCGATACAATCGCCGGAGGGGCTTCGTTGGCCCCCAGGCGGTGCTCGTTCCCCGACGTGGCCACCGAAGCCCGAAGCAGCAGGGCATAGCGGTCCACCGCTTCCACCACCGCGGCGGCAAAGAGGAGGAACCGGGCGTTGGCCTGGGGGTTTTCCCCGGGGTCAAAAAGATTGATCCCGTCATCGGTAGCCATGGACCAGTTGTTGTGTTTGCCGCTGCCGTTGACCCCCGCGAAGGGCTTTTCGTGGAGCAGCCCCTCCATGCCGTGACGGCGGGCCACGGTCCGGATTGTTTCCATGACCAGCTGGTTGGCGTCCACCGCGGCGGTACTGTTCTGGAATACCGGGGCAAGTTCAAACTGATTGGGGGCCACTTCGTTGTGCTGGGTTTTGGCGGGGATCCCCACCTTCCACAGTTCGGTGTTAAGTTCCCGCATGAAGCCCGCCACCCGTTCCTTGATGGCCCCGAAGTAATGATCTTCCAGCTCCTGGCCCTTGGCGGGAAGCACCCCGAAGACCGTCCGGCCGGTAAGCATCAGGTCAGGACGCCCGTCGTAGTACTTCTTGTCCACAAGAAAGTATTCCTGTTCCGGGCCCACGGTGGTAACCACCCGGGTACTGGTTTCATTCCCCAGGGCCCTGAGCACCCGGACCGCCTGTTTTGAAAGGGCGTCCACCGATTTAAGCAGGGGCACCTTTTTGTCCAGGGCCTGGCCGTAGTAGCTGATAAAGGCCGTGGGGATGCACAAGGTAGTGCCCGTGGGATCCTGCTTGAGAAACGCAGGGCTGGTCACATCCCAGGCGGTATAGCCCCGGGCTTCAAAGGTAGCCCGCAGCCCCCCGGAAGGAAAGCTGGACGCGTCGGGCTCCCCCTTGACCAGCTCTTTGCCGGAGAATTCCATAATGACCTTGCCGTCTCCGGTGGGGGAAATAAACGAATCATGTTTTTCCGCGGTAAGGCCCGTTAAAGGCTGGAACCAGTGGGTATAGTGGCTGGCCCCCTTGGAAATGGCCCAGTCCCTCATCACCGCGGCTACCACTTCGGCCACCGCCAGGGTTAACTCTTTTACTCCGGCCTGAACGGCCAGGATCTCTTTATAGATATTCTTTGGCAGCCGCTCCTTCATAACGGCATTGGAAAAACAGTTGGAGCCGAACAGTTCAGCCACCGGGGTTTTGATAAAATCAATTGCACTCATCAAGGGCCTCCATACGTGAATGCGCTGTACCTAAGGGCATAGCGGGTTAGTAATTATTAGCAAGAACCGTGCCAAGTTTGCCAAAATCCGCCTAAATCTGTTCAACCCGGCCGGACACAGCGGGACATGCCGGCTAAGTCCATATCCTGTAAGGAATTAGAAAATGCCGGCGGATTATTGTATCTTTTCGGAAAAAACGTACAACCGAATCTCGGGCCGTGCCGCGGAGCCGCTCTCTCAAATTACCGACAAAAATGTACCTTTACAGGATTTTCCTACATCCGTGTAGGAAAAATTTCGCGGTTGGGGCAACACTTCGTGCTCCAAGCTTTCACAGAAGTTCTTATCGCAAAATTTCGTCAAAAACCCTTTCGATGGTCTGTTTTAGCTGTAAAACACCTTTCCTGCTAATGTAAGAACCTCCATTTTGCGTACCATATTTTGGCAGTAACAACTGATATACATCGAGCTTAAGGGCTTTTGCCAATTTTAAAATTGTTTTATCACTGACCCATGTTCTGCACCCTTCTATATCGTTCACCATATTGGAGGATAAATCCGCTATTTCCGCCAATTTTTCCTGGGTTAGGCCAAGATGCTTTCTTTGTTTTTTTATATTTCCCGCCAAAATCTCCCGTAATTGGCGAATATCGATCTCGAAATCCATGGATCCAAAATAACCCGATAATTACAGGTATTTATACTTGACATCTCCGTGAATACCTGATATTATTGTGTATTTTCCTGGGGATAGCATGGATTTTAACATCTACAATGTTATGGAGGTTATATGACAAACTCTGCTTTTCTCTTGTTTTGGATCGCCTCCCGAAAATTGCTTTCCCAAAAACTGAAGTTATGGAAAAGTCTCTCCGGTGGTCTGTTTTCGATTTTTTTCAGCATAGTACTATTATCGACCTGTCAAAATTCGTATTCGGACCCGAGCCCGGACCCGGAAGTTACACCGGAGGTTACAAAGGGGTATGTTGATCCGGGCACACTGAATACCGGATTACCGGTACTAAAAATAAATACAACGGATGGACAGGCGATACTAAGCAAAGAAAATTATATAACGGCGGATATTCAGATTATTGATCCGAATAACGATTCATATTGCCTGGAAACTATCACAGAGATACGAAGGAGGGGAAATGCGACCTGGCGGTATCCAAAAAAACCCTATCGGTTAAAATTTTTCGAAAAAAAATCATTGTTTGGCCTGACGAAAGCAAAAAGCTGGGTACTTTTGGCAAATTTTCAAGACCCCACATTGTTAATGAATACCGTAGCATTTGAACTTGGTAACAGAATGGGTCTCCCTTATACCAATCATTACATCCATGTCGAACTGGTATTAAATGACGTTTATGAAGGTTCCTATGTATTAACAGAACAAGTTCAGGTTGGCAAAGGCAGGGTCGATATAGATGAAGACGCGGGGTTTCTTGTGGAATTGGATGTATATTATGACGAAGAACCCAAATTCAGAACCCAAAATTATCGGCTTCCTGTTATGATAAAATCACCAGAGGGTTTAAGCGATATTTCGGGGTATAATTTTGTGATAAACAGCATAAATGCTTTAGACACACGATTGTACGATGGAAATTTTCCAATGAATGGCTATCATGATTTAATAAAAACGGATACGTTTGTAGATTTTTTGTTGATCAACGAAATTGTGGGAAACGGTGAATTAGGACATCCAAAAAGTACCTATATGTATAAAGACAAAGATGGAAAAATTAATATGGGGCCATTATGGGATTTTGATTGGGGATATGGATATTCCGGTAGAGGAAATAAATATTTTATCCAAACTGATTATCGTAATGAAATTCACCCATTTTTCAATCGGCTTTTTGATGATCCTGATTTCCGTACGGACTATAAAACGCATTGGAACGCAAATTATTCTTCCATAGCTGATATTCCAAATTTTATAGACGAGATGGCTCAAAAATTGGAATTATCACAGCGTACAAATTATAAGGTTTGGCAATGGAGTGATGGAATAAATTACGCACATCAGATACAAAGAATGAAAACATGGTGGAACAGGCGAATTGTTTATTTAAACAACGAAATAAATAAACCGGAATAATTTTTTCCACAGCGAAGCAGGTTCCGGCAAAACAAAGGCTTACCGTCCGCAAATATGCGGACGGTAAGCCACCTCCGTTTTTTGTAATGTTATCCGATGGCGATAGAGCCGGTTTCTCCGGTCCTGATTCTGATACATTCCTCGATGGGAAGGACGAAGATCTTTCCGTCGCCGATGTCCGGCGTTCTTGCCCCCTTGATGATCGCGTCAATGGTGGGCTTTACAAAGTTATCGTTGACCGCGATTTCCAGGCGGACCTTTTTAAGAAGGTTTACTTCGATTTCGACCCCCCGGAACTGCTCGGTATACCCCTTTTGCCGGCCGCAGCCCATGGAATTGGTAACCGACATCTTGTACACTTCCGCATCGTACAGGGCCTGCTTAACTTCATTCAGCGCATGGGGCTGTATGTAGGCAATAATCAGTTTCATTTCAACTCCCTCACATATTGCTAAAGATCTGGAAACCGGAATAGGCTTCCCCCTTGTGTT
This sequence comes from Treponema sp., assembly GCA_031266175.1. GTDB lineage: Bacteria > Spirochaetota > Spirochaetia > Treponematales > Breznakiellaceae > JAISBN01. Next base: position 24,335 of record JAISBN010000153.1, read on the forward strand.
CCGACAGGTCAAGCCCTATCGCTTCCTCTTTCGGCGTAATCCGCAGGCCGAAGACAGCCTTGATGGCCAGGAAGAGGATAAGGCTTACCACAGCCGCCCACGCGCCTACCGCCAGGATGCCGGTAAGCTGGATACCCAGCTGGGTTAGTCCGCCGCCGTGGAGCAGGCCCACCACGCCGTCGCCCGGGGCGTTGGCCCAGATGCCGACGGCGATGGTTCCGAAGATGCCGCAGACACAGTGGACGGAAACCGCGCCCACCGGATCGTCTATCTTAAGGATTTTGTCGATAAACTCTACCGCCAGCACGACGAGGACGCCGCCGGCGGCGCCGATGACAATGGACGCCCCGGGACTGACTACCGCGCAGGGAGCGGTAACCGATACCAGTCCCGCGAGGATCCCGTTCAAGGTCATGGAAACGTCGGGCTTTTTGAACCATATCCAGCTAAAGACCAGGGAACTAACCCCGCCGGCGGAGGCCGCCAGGCAGGTTGTTACGGCAACCCGGCCGATGTTAAGCCCGCTCCAGATGCCGCCTTCGCCCACGGTGGCAATACCGGTGGAAGCGGCGTTAAAACCGAACCATCCGAAGAAAAGGAGCAGCACCCCCAGGGCCGCGTAAGGAATATTGTGCCCGGGAATGGCTTTAACCGATACTTTACCGTCCTCCCCTTTGACGTATTTTCCGATCCGGGGGCCCAGGACGACAGCTCCCATCAGGGCGGCCCAGCCTCCCACCGAGTGAACCACGGTGGAACCGGCAAAGTCGTGGAAACCGAGTTTGGCCAGCCAGCCGCCGCCCCAGACCCAGTGGCCGGAAATGGGATAAATAAAGGCTGAAATAAAGCAGGTATAGATCAGGTAGGACTTAAACTGGGTCCGTTCCGCCATGGCCCCCGAAACAATCGTTGCCGAGGTGGCGGCAAAAACCACCTGAAAAAACCAGGTTTTATAGAAGCCGCCGTTTTCCATGGTGAGTTCCATGGGGCCGTGAAAAAACTGGTCCGATCCGATAAGACCCCCCAGGGCGTCCCGGCCGTACATAAAGCCCCAGCCAATCGCCCAGTACACGATGGCGCCGAACATAAAGTCCATCACGTTTTTCATGGTGATGTTGGCGGCGTTTTTTGCCCTGGTTAAACCGGTCTCCACCAGGGCAAAGCCGGCCTGCATAATAAAGACCAGAATTGAACCGATAAAGAGCCAGATCACGTCCAGGGAAAATCCCAGGGTTTCGATTGTTTCTTCGGCAAAAAGGGAAAGGCACCCTATAAACCCAAGAAGCAAAGCAAAGATAAACAGTTTCTTGCGCACTTTCTTCTCCTCCTAAAAGCTGCTGAAAACTGTATAGCAAGAATCGTGCCAAATTGTAAAAAATCCGCAGGGACGCAAAAAAGAAGGGTATTTCCCGCCGTAAAAGAGGCAACCGGCGGACAACAATAGTAACAGGGACAGGCTATGTATTTTTATTTCCTACATATTAGTAGTTATTTTATTATATTCCTACATATTTGTAAATTTTGCGGAACGAAACGTCTTCCAGTTAACCCCGTAATGATGGACCCTCAAGCCCATCTGCCGTTCCGTAATCCCCAGCTGGCGGGCCGCGGCGGCCATGTTACCGCCGTGGATTGCCAGGGCCTCTACGATAAGTTCCTTTTCCAGCCGGGAGAGGGCCGCTTCCAGGGTAGTCGTCGGTTCGGTATGGGTGGAAACCGCCGACTGGAGGCTGGGAGGCAGGTTGTAGGAATGGATCACCCTGTCCATAGACAGGATAACCGCCCGTTCTATGCAGTTTTCCAGTTCCCGGACATTGCCGGGCCAGGAATAGCTGGTTAACAGGTCTATAGCGGGGGTGGAGATCCGCTTAATCAGCTTGCCGTTTTTTTCCGCGTATTTTTCCGTAAAATAGTCCGCCAGCAGAATAATGTCGGTTTTCCGGTCCCGCAGAGGAGGGATGTGGAGGGGAAAGACGTTGAGCCGGTAGTACAGATCCTCCCTGAAGCGTCCGGCCCTGATTTCGGTTTCCAGGTTCCGGTTGGTCGCGGCGATAAGCCGGACGTCCACCTTGATAACCTGGCTGCCCCCTACCCGCTCCAGTTCCCGCTCCTGCAGGACCCGCAAAAGCTTTACCTGAATCTGGGGGGGCAGTTCCCCGATTTCGTCCAGAAAAAGGGTTCCCCCCTGGGCCTGTTCAAAACGGCCCTTCCGCTGGGCCAGGGCGCCGGTAAAGGATCCCTTCTCGTGGCCAAAAAGTTCACTTTCAATAATCGATTCCGGCAGGGCGGCGCAGTTAATTTTGATCAGGACCGAATTGGCCCGCCGGGATAAACGATGGATTTCTGCGGCGATCAGTTCCTTGCCGGTACCGCTTTCCCCGGTAATCAGGACCGTGGCGTCGCTGGGAGCTACCTGGATCAGCATTTCGTAGACCCCCCGCATAGCCCGGGAAGTTCCGATAATCGTGCTTCCCGGCGCCAGGCGGCCGCCCTGTTCCTGTTTGGGCTGGTCCTTTTTAGCGCCGGCCAGGTCCCTGCGGAAACGGAACTGTTCTTCGCTGATCCGCTCCCGGAGTTTGGCGGAGTCGGCAATAATGCCGGATACCTTTTCCAGAAAAGCCCTGTCCCAAACCATCTGCAGTTCGGGATCAAAGCGGATACGGCGCTCGGCGCTCAGGGTGCCAATCACCGCTCCCGCGGACCGGACGGGTACGCAGTAATAGGTAAGGCCCTTCATGTCCTGCCGGGTCCTGGTCTTTGCCCGGTTCAGAAAGCGGGTTTCCCCGGACAAATCCGGTACGGTAACGGCGACGTCGGATTCAAAAACCCGGCCCACCAGCCCTTCTCCCAAACGGTAGAGGCCCCGGCCCTTTTCTTCCGGGGTAAGGCCGCAGGCCTCTTCAATTTTAAGAAGCCCCGTGGGGCGGTCCAGCAGGGTAACCATGCCCCAGGTAAGCCCCGCCCGGAGTTCCAGCAGGGAAAGGAGCGGCCCCAGGGCTTCCCGGAGTTCCACATGCTTGTCAAAGGTCCGTACAATGTCGAAGAGCAGTTCCAGTTCGGCCCGGTCCCGTTCCGGCCCGCCGTGCTCAAATATTTCTTCCGGACTCATGGGAGGAGGATACTACATTTTTGTAGGAAATGTTAAGGGGCGGCAACGCGCCGGTTAGAAAACTACACCAGCCCCTTAAGCACCGCCTGGAACAGGGCCGCCTTGGTATCGCCGCCCAGAAGGCTTCCCAGTCCCTTTACCGCCGCCGCGGGGGCGTTGAGGGAAACGCCGAATTGGCCGCTTAAGGTTTTGCCCAGGTCCGCGGCCAGGCCGCTTATATCCTTGGGGCTTTTCGCGGATTTTGCCAAACCCGCGGCCAGGGCGGCAATTTTGCCCAGATCCGTTCCGGAGCCGGAACCTCCGGCGATGGCCGCAGCCAGCCCCGGGATGCCGCCGGTTCCGGCCTTTTTTACCGCGGTTCCCGCCTTTGCGGAAAGCAACGTCCCGGCCAGTTCCGCCAGACTGCCCAGGTTTTTTGGATCAAGAAGCCCCGACTTTGCCGCGGCGGATGCAAGCCCCGCCAAAAGCCCGCCGGAGCCGCCGGCCTTACCCAGCAGCGCCGGAACAATGGATGCCAGGTCCAGGCCGGGAACCGTCCCGTTCTTTGCAAGCTTATCCCCCGCCAGCCCCGCGGCCGCGGCGGCGACCCCCGATAAAAGACTCAATGCCGATGACGCCATTTTGTTATCCTCCCATCAGTATAATATACCACGAAATGGGAAATCCGGCAATACAAGATATTCGACACTATTGACATAGTGGATAAATGGTAATAAAATTGCCGGCATGGGAACTACGCGAGAAACCTATGCCGGCTAAAATTTACAGGGTAACCTTAACAAAAGGCGAAAAAAGGACGCTGGTTGATGTAATCCCCAAAGAAGTACAAAAAACCCAAAAATGGAAAAGGGCGCAAGCTTTGCTGCTGGCCCATGAAAATTACACCGACGAGACTATAGCGGACCGGACCGGTATGTCCCGCCGCGGCCTTGAACAGCTGCGGCATCGTTTTGTTGAAGAAGGATTTAAAAACACCCTGGAAGGCAAAGGGAAAGGGCACCGGCCCCGCTCGATCCAGGGTAAGGACGAAGCGCGTCTTGTCTCATTGGCGTACGGACCAAAACCGGACGGGAAAACACGCTGGTCGCTACGGCTGCTCACAGAGAAATGGGCTGCCCTGCCGGGAACAGATACGAAAACGGTATCCAGAGAAACGATTCGCAGGACGCTAAAAAGGCAACAAGCCCCAGCAATTCCAAAAGCTCCGAATCAGTAAATAAACTTTTAAATATTTGAGCTAATGTCATGGTCTGATTTAAAAATTCGTTACCCTACTGGCTTTTTGAAGTACATAATGGTCTCTTTTAATCCATCTTGTAGTGAGACCTTGGGTTCCCAGAAGAGTTCTTTTTTAGCAAGGGTAATGTCAGGTTTCCTCTGCACCGGATCATCCTGCGGCAATGGCCGGTATTGAATTCTTGATTTACTGTTAGTTAACGTAATAATCTGTTCCGCAAGTTCTTTAATTGTGAATTCCTCTGGGTTTCCAATATTTACCGGCCCGGTAAAATCAGGTTGCGACTTCATCATCAAAAAAAGAGCCTGTATAAGATCATCAACATAACAAAATGATCGTGTCTGATTCCCATCGCCATATATCGTGATGTCGTCATTTTTAAGCGCCTGCATTATAAAATTACTTACCACCCTTCCGTCATTCGGATGCATTCGCGGTCCGTAGGTATTGAATATACGGACAACTTTTATGTCTACATTGTTTTGTCTGTGATAATCAAAAAACAAGGTTTCGGCACATCTTTTCCCTTCGTCATAACAAGAACGAATGCCAATTGGGTTTACATTACCCCAGTATGATTCTACCTGCGGGTGGACTGATGGATTACCATAAACTTCACTGGTAGAGGCCTGTAGAATTCTCGCCCGTGTACGTTTAGCAAGTCCGAGCATATTAATTGCTCCATGAACACTGGTTTTTGTCGTCTGTACAGGATCATATTGATAATGTGGAGGGCTTGCGGGACAAGCTAAGTTATATATTTGGTCAGTCTCTATATAATAAGGGAATGTAACATCATGCCGTATTATTTCAAAATATGGGCTGCCGATAAGGTGTTCAATGTTACATTTTTGGCCTGTGAAAAAATTATCCATGCATATTACGTCAAAATTTTCTTTGAGCAATCTTTCACATAGATGACTGCCCAGGAAACCAGCCCCGCCGGTTACCAGGACACGGACATTGAGCGGGTAGATGTGATTTTTTTCCATATAAATATAGTATTTCTTGTGAAAGGCATAAAAACTTTACTTTTGCTTTACAAGTCTTATACGCAAGAGATCGGCATAATCTTTGTTTTCCTGCTTTTGCGACATACGACCCATATTGGTATTGTGGAGCCGGCGCCTGGCAGCAACAAAATCCAGTTTTACTTCACGCAGACCGGCATCGGAACAGCGCAATAAAAAGTCAACGCCTGGACCAGCTCGGAGTTCTTCATCAAATGTTCCGGCTTTTTCAAAAACAACCCGCCTAAAAAGATACGCACCGGTTAACAATCCGCCATAAGGTTCTTTGCGGGGTGCCAATTTTTCTTTTTCGGTTTCTGGTAATTCCGGCGAGATAAAATCCATAACCTTTGCCGAAACAAAATCGGTTGAATCGGTAAAGGCAGAAAGTAAACATTTCAGCGAATTATCGGTTAAAACATCATCATGATCAAGAAACATAAGATAATCACTCCTAGCCGTCTTTATACCAATATTCCGCGCCGAGGGAAGCCCCGAGGCAGGAATGGAAACGACAGTACAATTGAGTGATTGTGCAAAAGCGGCGGTATTGTCGGTTGATCCATCATCAACAACAATAACTTCGGTATCAAGATTTTGGCGATGAATACTTGATACCGCCTCAGCAAGATAATTTGTACCGTTATGGCACGGAATAATGACTGAAGCTAATTGCTTGCACATTTATAAACTCCTATAAGGACTCTCCAAAAAATAAATACTACATATTGCGTACCGAAGGTTGTAGTGTATAATTCCAATCCTTGTGGAATTTGTCCCCTTTCAGTTTTATCTTTGACATTTGTTCATCAGTT
>JAISBN010000053.1 GCA_031266175.1 Treponema sp.
GGGTTCCCCGTTCCCCCCGCAAGGTAAGTAATAATGCCTGGTGATGATGGTGGAGAGGTTATACCCGTTCCCGTTCCGAACACGGAAGTCAAGCTCTCTAACGCCGATGGTACTGCCCCCCGGGGCGGGAGAGTAGGAAACCGCCAGGCTTTTTTTTATTCTCACGCCGCCACGCCTTGGCAGCCTTCGCTATTTGTTGATGTAAGTTAATGAGGAAAATGGAATAACAAAATTCTGCCTTTCGGATAAGTCATGGGAAGCCGCCGTGATCCGGCCAGGCTTTTTTAGCGGAGGACTGCGGTAAATTTCCGGACAAAGCCGCAGGGCCGGTAGCTCATTTTGGCGTGCCGGAGGCCTTCGTCCCCCAGGTCCTGTTCCCGGTTGATGTGGGTATAACAGGTGGGAAGGGCGGCGGCAAAATCCTGGTTGATAAACTGATAGATGCCCTTGTATTCTTCCAGGGCTTTTTCAAAATGAACAGCAAACATCCGGCCCCGGGCCAGCCGTTCCCCCAGGCACCATGCCGCGGGCTTTCCCTCCACCCAGTATACCGTGCCCCTTAGAAACAGCCCCCGGAATTTTCCCAGGGCCTCCGAGGCGGCGGCAAAGTCACCGTCAAAGCCCTTTTGTTCCCTCCACTTTTCCAGGATCTCCAGAGCGGCGGGAACCAGGTCCGCAGTGAGGGGTTTTGATTCCCACTTTCCGTCATACAGGGTGTGAAACTGGGTTACCAGGTTCCGCTTTTTGTGGAACTTTTTTCCCGGCAGTTCCGCCAGATCCGTCCGCAGATACAGGTAGTCAAAATTGTCCCGGTCTTCGGTAAATTCCATGCCCCACTCTTCCATTCGGCTCCGGCCGGGGGTCAGAAGGGAATCGGAAATTCCTTTCCAGTAATCGTGGGTTTTAAAAAGGGACTCCAGAATGCCTCTGCCGGGGACGGCGCAGGGGGTACAAAAGAATTTTTTCTCCGGCTCTTCGCCGTGGGGGGGCTGAATCCCCGAAAGGATAAAGGTCTTGTCCTGGACTCTGGCAACCTGGTACTGATAGCGCCGGCGGAACAGAAACAGGTTGGCAAAGACATATTCCGAAACTCCGTCGGGAGTCATCGGCAGCTGGGGATGCATTTCGGCTCTTAGCTCATAGCTTAGCGGAACAAAATCGGGGAACTCGGGTATTAGCATGTACTTACAGTATACCATGCAGGAGACGCCGCATCAACTTGCCCTGAACGAGCTGGACAGGAGACGCTCATTACTGGAAACAATGTTTCCAATGCCATATACTGGGGCCATGGAAGATTTTCGGTCCCTGATTCCCCGCTTTCTCCGCTATGTGCGGATCTGGACTACCAGCGATCGGCATGTGGAAGAGACGCCCTCAAGTCCCGGCCAGTGGGAGCTGGCCAAACTTTTGGCGGGGGAATTGCGGGCCCTGGGGCTTACGGAAACGAAGATAACCGATCATTGTTATGTGATCAGCCTGATTCCTCCCAGCCCCGGACATGAAGCAAAGTCAGCCATTGGTTTTCTGGCCCACCTGGATACAGCCCAGGATGTAAGCGGCAAAGATGTACGTCCCGTCGTGGTGGAGAACTATGACGGGGGAAAGATCGTTTTAACCGGGGACGAAAACGGCCCGGTTCTGGATCCCGAAGGGGATTCTGATTTGGCCGCCCAGAAGGGGAAGACGATCATCCATACCGATGGAACCACCCTCCTGGGGGCGGACGACAAGGCGGGAATTGCGGAGATCATGACCGTTGCGGAATACCTTACCGCCCATCCGGAAATAAAGCACGGACCGGTGGTCATTATCTTTTCTCCCGATGAGGAAACCGGTAAGGGGCTGCCGGATTTTCCCCTGGAAACGATCTGCGCTATGGTTGGTCCGGCTGGAGCCGGACCTTCCGGCGGGACTTCCGCTGCTGCCGGCGAAACTTCCGCGTCCGGAAATCTGGCGGCCTGTTATACCCTGGACGGCGGCGCCCTGGGGGAACTGGAGGCGGAGTGTTTTAACGCCCTTGTAAGCAAGGTCCTCTTTACCGGTAAGGTGATACATCTGGGCCAGGCCCGGGGCGGACTGGCTAACGCCTGTCTGATGGCCGCGGCCTTTGCGGTGATGCTGCCCCGTTCGGAAAGCCCCGAGGCTACCGACGGCTATTACGGCTATTACTGCCCCACGGAAATTTCCGGCGGCCTGGAAAAGGCGGAACTGGAAGTGTATATCCGGGATTTTGATGTTAACCGGGCGATGGAACGGGCCGCCGCGCTGGAAGTGTTTGCCAGGGCGGTGGAAGCCCAGTTTCCCGGCGGAAAGGTAACGGTGGATACAAAAGTCCAATACCGCAATATGAAGGAAAGGATCGATCAGCATCCGGAAGTTCTGGCCAAACTGGAAGAAGCCGCCCGCCGTACCGGAGTGGCCGTTACCCTCAAACCCATCCGGGGCGGGACCGACGGTTCCCGGCTGGCCGAACTGGGCATTCCCACCCCCAACATTTTTGCCGGGGGCCGGAACTTTCATGCCCTTACCGAATGGGCCCTGGTTTCCGACATGGAAGCCGCCTGCGCCCTGGTAACGGAACTGGTCCGGGTTTGGGGTGAATAGCGTCATATCTGATAGGAGAGAGCTGTGAAATTTCAACTGGCTTTGGATGTTTATGAAACCGCCGACGCCCTGGCTGCCGCCGCGGAATTGGCTGATTTGGTGCATATTTTGGAAGCGGGGACGCCGCTGGTACTTAAAGAGGGGCGTTATGCGATAGAAGCCCTGCGCCGTGACTTTCCGCATCACGATATCCTGGCGGATTATAAGATAATGGATGCCGGGGCCGAAGAAGCCCACATTGCCTTTGCCGCGGGAGCTTCCCTGGTTACCGTCTGCGCCAGCGCAAATACCGTAACCATTACGAATGCCATTGGGCAGGCAAAAAAAGACGGCGGTAAAGTTTCGATAGATATGCTTGAAGTCAGGAATTTTGAGGAGCGGATTGTAGAACTGGACGCGCTGGGGGCGGATTATATTCAAATCCACACCGCGCTTGACATGAAGGGCGCCGTATCACCCTTTGGCGATCTTCACAAAGCCCAAAAACTGCTTCGCTATACAAAATGCGCTGTAGCCGGCGGAATCGGAGCGGACAACATTACGGACATTGTCAGGGAGAAACCCGATCTAATCATTGTCGGCGGAAAGATAATGAAAGCCCGGGACCGCCGTTCGGCCATGCTCAAACTGATAGAACTGATTAGGGAGAACGGAGGGAATATAGATTGAAACAGCTGGAATATGTGGATGAGCTTCTTAAGGAGCTGTCGGAATCGCTTCATTCCATTGATGATCGGCGGGCGGAAGCGCTGGCGGATGAAATTATGTCGGCAAAAAACATATTTATTACCGGAAGCGGCCGCTCCGGTTTGGGCGCCAGGGGTTTTGCCATGCGGCTCATGCACATGGGATTTTCCGTTTATGTAGCGGGCGAAACGGTTACCCCCGCTTTACATGCCGGCGATTTGCTGATCGTCTGTTCCGGTTCCGGTGAAACCCCGGGAAGTGTTATCATGGCCCAAAAGGCCAAGCAGCTTGGAGGCAAAGTGGCGCTGGTTACGATTACCAGCGGATCAGCCATCGGACGGCTTGCCGGTTTGGAGCTGTTTATCCAGGCGCCTACTCCAAAGCTGGACAAGTCCCTTTCCGTTTCGATTCAGCCCATGGCTTCCCTGTTTGAACAGTGCGTTTTACTGGTCCTGGATATGGTCATACTCAAGTTGATGAAACGCAAAAAGATACTTTCCGCCGAAATGATGAAAAATCATGCCAACCTGGAATAGGATAGCGTTTTTTCCGGACCTGTGATATACTGCGGCAATGGAAACCCTCACTACCGCGTTTCAGAACATCATTAAAGAAGCGGTCAGCCTTTCAACGGCAACCGCCAAAATCACCGAAGAAAATGTCTACCAGGGGGGAAACAAAAAAATCCGCCCCCTGATGGATAAAATGACAGAGGCCCTGGTCCTGCCCGGTTCGGGAATCGGCGGTATGGAAAACATCCGGGAACTGTTCCGGCTTTTACAGGCGGGTCATTCCTGCCTTCTCCTGCTGGAACACTACAGCAACATGGACCTGACCCTTTTTGACAGCCTTCTCCGCAAAGAGGAGGGGGGCGAGCCCATTGCCGAAGCCCTGGTAGCCATTGCGGGCATGAAGCTGACCGAAGACAGTCCCATCGTAGCCGCCCTTGCCAGCGCCTACACCCGGCTGGTAATTTACCCCAGCCGTTCGCTCCAGGGCCTGGATCCGGAAAAAAACAAAGAAGAATTCCTTCGCAGCGCCGTGATCAACCGGGCCGCAACCCGAACCCTGATCCGCATTAAAGAAAAAGGCGGACTGGTCCTGGTATTCCCTTCCGGTACCCGCTACCGGCCCGGGGATCCTTCCACCAAACGGGGAGTCCGGGAAATTGACTCCTATATCAGGCTCTTTGATTATATGTGCCCCGTGGCAGTTAACGGCGAAGTGCTCCATGTCCGCCAGGGCGATATGATGGAAGATTCGGTCAGCCGGGATGTGGTCCGTCTTACCGCGGGGCCGGTTATGGGATGCAAAGCTTTCCGGGAAGACGTACGGATTAAATCCGAAGCCGCCGGAGTGGAGGACAAAAAACAGGCCGTGGTAGACGCCGTCATGGATATGCTTGAGAAAATGCACGGGGCCGCAGAGGCGGAGCGGCAAAAGCTGCCGGGTGGAGGTTGAACATGTCCGGTGATAAAAATAAACCCGATGCAAACGAACGGCTTGCCCTGATACGCCATTCGGTAAGCCATGTTATGGCCCAGGCGGTTACCCGGCTCTTCCCGGGAACCCGGGTCGCCATCGGGCCTTCTATCGAGAATGGCTTTTACTACGACTTCCTTTTCCCGGCCGGGGAGGACGGTAAGCCGGTCCTGGGGACCGGGGATCTTCCCGCCATTGAGACGGAAATGAGGAAGATTATCGAGGGCAGGCAGGACTTTGTGCGAGTAGAGCTGGGCCGGGAAGAAGCGCTGGCCCGCTTTGCCGGAGAGTCCTTCAAACAGGAGCTTATCAACGACCTGCCTCCGGACGCTGTAATTTCCATTTATGAAAACAGGGAAGCCCCCGCGCCGGGAGCGCCGGCGGGTTCGGGCAAGCTCCTCTGGGCCGATCTTTGCCGGGGTCCCCATGTGGCGAATACCAGGGAAATTCACTCCGGGGCCTTTAAACTGCAGAGCATTGCCGGGGCCTACTGGCGGGGAGATGAAAAGCGGCCCATGCTCACCCGGATCTATGGTACCGCCTGGGAAAATCCCAAGGACCTCAAGGCTCATCTGGCCTTTCTGGAGGAAGTGGAAAGGCGGGACCACCGGCGGGTGGGAAAAGAGCTGGACCTCTTTTCCACCCACGAGGAAGCGGGGGCGGGGCTCATTTACTGGCATCCCAACGGCGGCCGGATGAGGGTGGCAATAGAAAATTTCTGGCGGACCGAACATTACCGCAACGGCTATGAAATTCTGTACACCCCCCACATTGGAAAAAGCTGGCTGTGGGAAACATCGGGTCATCTTGGTTTTTACAAGTCCAATATGTACAGCCCCATGGAGATCGACAACCAGGATTATATCATCAAGCCCATGAACTGTCCCTTCCATATCATGATCTACAAGAATAAACAGCGGAGTTACCGGGATCTGCCCCTGCGCTGGGCGGAGCTGGGAACGGTGTACCGCTATGAACGGAGCGGGGTCCTCCACGGCCTGCTCCGGGTCCGGGGTTTTACCCAGGACGATGCCCACATCTTCTGTACCCCGGATCAGATGGAAAGTGAAATTAAGGAAGTGCTGCGGTTCAGCCTGTGGATCTGGAAGGTCTTTGGCTTTAAGGATATCAAGGCGTATCTGGCTACCAAACCCGCTGAATCCGTGGGGGAGCAGAGCCGCTGGGACGCCGCCCTGGAAAGCCTTCGCAAAGCGGTGGATGCCGAAGGACTGGACTACGAGATTGACGAGGGGGGCGGAGCGTTCTACGGCCCCAAAATCGATTTAAAGATAAAGGATGCCCTGGGCCGGGAATGGCAGACGACCACCATCCAGTTTGACTTTAACGAGCCCGAGCGTTTTGACATGACCTTTGTGGACTCCGGCGGGCAGCACAAACGGCCCTATATGATTCACCGGGCCCTGCTGGGTTCGCTGGAACGGTTCTTCGGCGTCCTTATCGAGCACTTTGGCGGGGCGTTTCCCGTATGGATTGCCCCGGAACAGGCGGCGGTGATCCCCGTGTCCGAAGGCTTTAACGGCTACGCTCAAAAGGTTACGGCGGAGCTGCGGGCGCTGGACTTCCGGGTCAGCCTGGAATTGGACGACAGCCGGCTCAACGCGAAGATCCGTGAATGTCAGAACCGGAAGATCCCCTACATGCTTGTGGTGGGCCAGCGGGAAGCGGACGAGGGTACGGTGTCGATACGGCTTCGGGACGGCAGGCAGCTGGAACCGATGAAGACGGCGGATTTTGCCGTCTACCTGGGTGGTAAAATTAACACCCGCAGCCTGGACCTGTAGTTGCAAGTTAATGGCCCGGTTTGCCGGGCCGTTCATTCCTCGATGATCTTTACCAGTACCCGCTTGCGCCGGCCCCCGTCAAACTCGCCGTAAAAAATTTGTTCCCATGGACCAAAGTGGAGACGGCCTTCGGTAACGGCTACTACCACTTCCCGGCCCATAATTTGCCGCTTCATGTGCGCGTCCGCGTTAATTTCGCCGGTATTATGACGGTAGGACGCCACCGGCTCGTGGGGGGCCAGTTTTTCCAGCCATACGTCAAAATCATGGTGCAGGCCGGACTCATCGTCGTTGATAAAGACGCTTGCGGTGATGTGCATGGCGTTTACCAGGCACAGTCCTTCCTGTATTCCCGATTCGGCAAGGAGTTTTTCCACATCCCCGGTGATGTTGATAAACTCCCTGTTCTTCCTGGTATTAAACCACAGTTCCCGGGTTAAAGATTTCATTGATATACCTCCTGGCAATAAGCCTTTCAGGGCTGGCCCGCAAGGACCCGCAAATATTCCGCGCAGCGACGCATGTCTTCCAGATCGATATGTTCCGCCCTTGAGTGGGGACAAAGCATACCGGTCGAAATTTTAATAACCCGGCCCCCGCGCCGGAAAATAACCTGGGCATCGCTGCCCGATCCGGTTTCGTTCAGTTCAAAGGGAAGCCCCGCTTTTTCCGCCGCGGACCGGGCATAAGCGATAATAGGATCATCCTCGGGGGTAACCCAGAGATCACAGTCACGGTGGATTTCAAAGTCCGCCGTCACGCCTTCGTCCCGGGCGAAGTGCTCCGTGGTTTTCTCCATGGCGGCAATGAGCGTATCCGCTTCGGCCTGGTCAAAGGACGATACCTGGCCGCCGATCACCGAACAATCCGGCACGGTGTTGGGACTGCCGGGACAATCAATCGATCCCACATGGATAAAGCTTGCTTTTCCCGCGGTGCCGGGTTTTAGCAGGGGGATAAGCTTTGCCGAAAAGAGGGCGGCGTTTTTTTTGCCTCGGGCCGAGGCATGGCACATAACGCCGCTGACGGTGATCGTATAGCTTGTCTGTCCCACGCCCCGGTGGACCACCCTGACCAGGGGAATGCCCCCGGAATCCAGCACAAAGGTATACGCCCCGGCAAAGTGCCGGGGATCCAGCGCCCAGGCCCCCTTAAAGCCCGCCTCCTCGCTGACGGTAAAGAGAAAATGGATGTCCGGCGCTAAAGCTCCGTTTTCGTGGAGGGACGCGGCAAGTTCCAGAAGCAGCGCTGCGCCGCTCATGTCGTCAATGCCGAGGACGCCGCCGCCGGAGGCCCTGACTACCGTTCCCTCGCAGACGGGTTTCTTTTTTTCAAAGATACGGATCGTATCAAGGTGGGCGCAAAATGAAAGCCGGGCGGCGCCCGGACCGGCGATAATAATGTTGCCGCAGTCGCAGCCCGTCGCGGCGGCGGAACCGTCATCGTACCAGGGTATGCCCTGTTCATCCAGAAAGGAGCAGACAACCCGGGCGCTCCCCTTTTCAAAGCCGTAGGGACTTTCCGTTTCCAGGAGGGCAAGAAAAATTTTTTTCATCCTGTCAAAATTCACGGATCCCCCGGAAAGAGGTTTTTTGCCATGGTAAGCGCCGCCGCTATGGCTTCCACCATGCTTTGTTCATTGGAACAGTTTTTTCCCGCCCTGTCAAAGGCGGTGCCGTGATCTACCGAAGTGCGGATGATGGGCAGCCCCAGGGTACAGTTGACGCCGCTCATGCGGGTAAACTGTCCGCTTGCCGGGTCCAGTTTGAATCCCGCCAGCTTAAGGGGAATGTGGCCCTGATCGTGGTACATGGCCACCACCACATCGTATTGTTTTCCCAGGGCTTTGACAAATACCGTGTCCGGCGGCAGGGGACCTTCGGCCTGAATTCCGGCGGCCCGGGCCGCCTCTACCGCGGGAATGATGACCCGCTTCTCTTCATCGCCAAAAAGGCCGTTCTCCGACGCGTGGGGATTAAAGCCCGCCACGGCTATCCGGGGTTCGCCGTATCCCAGCAGTTTAAGCCCCTCCCCCGCAAGCCGTATCACCGAAAGCACCCGCGGGATGGTGATCAAATCCGCCGCGGCTTTAAGGGCTACATGGCTCGTAACATGGATTACCCGCAGGGTGTCGCAGGTAAGAAGCATGGCGTAATCGGCGGTTCCCGTTAAAGCGGCAAGTATTTCCGTGTGGCCCGGGTACCGGTGGCCCGTAAGATTAATCGCTTCCTTGTTGATGGGGGCGGTAACGATTCCGGCGATGCGTTTTTCCCCGGCCAGGGCGGCGGCCTTTTCCACATAGCGGAAAGCCGCGTTACCGGCGGGGGCGGACACGGCGCCGTAGTCCCAGCCTTTTCCCCTGGATTCAAGGAGCCGCATATCCAAAAGGTTGATGGTTCCCGCTTCGTTTACCGCTTCTTCCGGACGGTGAACGCAGCGTAGCTTGAGGGGAAGGGCGGTAAGGGCCAGCGCGTCTTCAAGCACTGTTTTGTCCCCTATCACCAGGGGGATCCACTCCGGCCTGCCCGGCGTATCCGGGGGTTTTTTGTCTGCCAGGGCCTTTACGATAATTTCCGCCCCGATTCCCGCCGGATCACCGGCGGTAATTCCCAGTATCTGTTTCACCGTGCCTCCGGTATGGTTTATCCCGTCTGCGGGTCTGCCCGGGACGGAATCATCTGCGGGCATAACAGTACACGCAGCCTGCGGGACAGGGACCATAGCTGCCTATATCCGCACTGGAAACGCAGCGGCAATGGGGCCGCTGATTTTTGTCCCTTGCTCCGCCGTTAATGCCCCAGAGCCTGCTGAGCAGCGCGCCGTCGATACAGCTGCCGGCCATGATGCCCAGATCCGAAAGATCCGCGGCCTCCGCGCAGGACTGCATGATCATGCCGTTTTCCCCGGCGGCGGCGGCAAGGTCCGCAAGCAGGGTCTTTACTTCGGGCAGTTCCGCCGTACCTGGCAGCATCCGCAGCCTTCCGGCGTCTTCCAGCGCCCTGATCCGCCGCTTCGCGCCGCCGTATTCACCATCGTACAGGCTGATGATAACCCGCTCCACGGTCCTGTTCAAGCTGCGGGCCAGGGCGGTAAAATTTTCACGGTGATAGCCGGGATCGGTAAGGGTGCTTAGCAGAACCGGATCGTAGCGCCAGATAATCCGCGCCGGCCCGAAGCGGCGGGCAAATTCCTCCATGGCGGAGATGACCGCTTCCCTGTCCGGCGGATTCGGCTCCAGGACGGCGGGATAATCCGTCAGGGTGACCATAACGTAGAAGCGGTATCCCCGTTCCTCCAGCATCACCCCGTGTTCCAGAACGGACCGGGGATCCCGGGTCCAGAACACAAAAGCGTCCACATCGGCGGGCAGCAGGGAAACCCGGCGGATCCGGGCGTGATTAAAGGGATTGGGGACATCCGCAAAACCCGCGTCCAGCTGCTTAAGAAAGCCGTCAAAGCCAAAACGGGGTATATCACAGCGCCGGGATACGGAAATAATCATAGTCTATTATGACGTGCTTTTTGCACCCCGGTCCATATCGCGTACCGACGGCGGTTTCGCCGCCCTCTAGAGGAGTGCAATATGGCAGATTATGTTCCCGGCCCGGATGCCGCGTTCGCCGTGTTCTTCAAGAACATCATCCAGTTTGTGGGAGGAAAATACAGCGGCAGCACTACTCCTCCGGTGGGGACGAAACAGCCCCCGACAAAGGCATGCGACCCAAGGGAGCATGTTTAACAAATAAATGTAGCACGGTGTAGGTAAATGGCCCCTATCCATTGACAAATCGAATTGATGAAACAGAATCTACTTATATGATCATTAAAATACCCATTTAATAAAGAGGAAGAACCATGAAACTTACATTACGTCCCTTGGAACGCAAAGATTTGCCCTTTGTTCACGCCCTTGATAATGAGCGCCATACCATGGCCTTTTGGTTTGAAGAACCCTATGAATCTCTTGACGAATTAACCAACCTGTATGACAAGTATATACATGATGACGATGAACGGCGTTTTGTTATAGATGTGGGCGATCGATTCGCGGGGATTATTGAATTGGTGAATATTAATTTCATCCATCGTACTACTGAAATTCAAATCATCATCAAATCAGATTTTCAGGGGTTCGGGCTGGCTAAAATCGCCATGTTTAAGGGGATGGATTACGCTTTTAACATCTTAAATATGCATAAAATCTATCTCTATGTGGACGCGGAAAACCATAAGGCATTGCATATTTATCAAGAACTTGGTTTTATACAGGAAGGCATTTTGCGCCGGCATTTCTTTGTGGAAGGTACCTATCATGATAGTATTATCATGGGGATTTTTAGCGACGAAATTCAAAAGAAGCCATAAAATGCAATTGCCTTCGGGAACAACCCCATCCCCGGCCGTCCGTACCTGTCCGGCATTGACTCTGAAAAATTCCCATAGTACAGTAAGCCGATGAAGTACTCCGGCGCCCGCATTTTGGTCGAAGCCCTTATAGAAGAAGGGGTGGATACGGTTTTTGGCATCCCCGGGGGCTATGTACTTCAGATCTACGATGAGTTGTACCGCTGCAGGGACAGGATACGGCATATCCTGGTCAGCCATGAGCAGCACGCCGCCCATGCCGCCGACGGCTATGCCCGGTCTTCGGGCAGGGTGGGTGTGTGCATCGCCACCTCCGGTCCCGGAGCGACGAACCTGGTAACGGGGATTGCCGCGGCCCACATGGATTCGTCGCCCCTGGTGGCGGTAACGGGAAATGTGCCCTCCGGCCTTCTGGGAAAGGACAGCTTCCAGGAAACGGACATTGCGGGGATCACCATGCCGGTGGTCAAGCATAACTGGATTGTCAAGGATGTACGGGAACTGGCGGAAGTGGTCCGGGAGGCGTTTATCGTGGCCCGAACCGGCAGGCCGGGACCGGTGCTGATCGACATCCCCGCGGATATAAGCGGCGCGGAGACGGAATGGAAGCCCGCCGCCGCGGCGGCCTGGGAAGACGGGGATGTTCTCGGTTCCCGGGCCAGGCGGCTTTCCGAGCGGGGGGAACGGATCACCTTTACCGGCGGGGATATTGAAGCGGCGGCGGAAATGCTTCTTTCCGCAAAACGGCCCATGATCTATGCCGGGGGGGGCGTTAACAATTCGGGGGCGTCGGAAGAGCTGACCCTCCTGGCGGATGTTCTGAACGCCCCCGTGGCCCTAAGCCTTATGGGGATCGGGGCGGTCCCCCGGGATTATCCCCTCTGTACGGGGCTTATCGGCATGCACGGTACGGTGGCGTCGAACAAACTGGTACAGAAGGCGGATCTGCTGGCGGTCGTGGGGGCCCGTTTTTCCGACCGGGTCACGAGCCGCTCCGATCATTTTGCCCGGCACGCGAAGATCCTCCATATCGACATAGACCCCGCGGAGATTAACAAAAACCGCCCCGCCGATTTGTCCGTAATCGGGGACGCAAAAAAAGTCCTCGCGGCGATCCTTAAAAAACTTCCCCGTTCCGCGGACAACCGGTGGGACGGGGAGCTTGAAAGGCTCAAAGAGCGTGGCGCCGTAAGCCGCCGGACAAAGGAGCGGAACCAGGCCCGGCCCCCGCTGCCGTCGCCCCGGTTTGTGGTGGAGTTTACCGCCAAACGGATGAGCTTTAATACCCTGGTGGTTACCGATGTTGGCCAGCATCAGATATGGGTGGCCCAGCATTATCCCATTGCCCGGCCCCGGTCTTTTATAAGCTCCGGAGGGCTTGGGGCCATGGGCTTTGGCCTGGGAGCGGCGCTGGGGGCAAAAACCGCCAATCCCGAACGGCCGGTGGTTCTCTTTACCGGGGACGGCTCTTTCAGGATGAACAACGGCGAACTGGCAACGCTAAGCCGGTACCGCGTCGCCCTGCTCATCATCCTCTTTAATAACGGATCCCTGGGCATGGTCCGCCAGTGGCAGCAGGTGTTTCACGGCGGGACCTATTCCGAAACGGATCTGTCCCGCAGTCCCGATTTTACCGCCCTGGCCGCGGCCTACGGAATTCCCGCGTACCGCGCCGCTTCCGAGGCGGACTACGTATCCGCCCTGGACGCCGCCCTGGATGAAACCGCCAAAGGCAGCTCCGCGTTTATCGAAGTATTCATCGACAGGGACGAAGCGGTCCTTCCCATGGTACCCGGCGGCAGGCCGGTGGACGAGCAGATCCTCTGATTTTTCGGTAGCCCAAATCCGCCGGAACTGGTAGTGTTATAAAAACCGCGGGGGAAACGCATGCGATTGGCGATTGGGGATATACACGGCAGGCCGTTCTGGAAACATTACCTGGACGAAGATTTTACCGTTTTTTATTTTACCGGGGATTATTTCGACAGTTTTGATATTCCTTTTTCCGGGCAGTACAAAAATTTTACCGGGATCTGTAAAGCCGCCCGGAAGGACAGCCGGATTAAGCTGTGTCTGGGGAACCACGACTATCACTACCTTCGCGGAGTACATAATCAGGAGTACTCCGGCTTTCAGGATCTGTACTGCGAAAAAATTGGAGCGCTCCTGGAAGAAAACATCGATCTGCTTGCCATCGTGTATGTGACCGAAGACAACTATATCATTTCCCATGCGGGGGTTACCGCGTGGTTTCTCAATTCCATCGGCGGAAAAAAACCGGAAGACATTAACGGCGCCTTTGCCGGCGACCGGAATATCCTGAACTTTAACGGGCGCAATATTTACGGCGACGATGTTACCCAAAGCCCCATCTGGGTCCGTCCCGGTTCCCTTCAAAGCGATCCCCTGCCGGGCTACAACCAGATTGCGGGCCATACTCCCGTCAGGGCCATTACCGAAGGGGAGCTGAACGGCGGTAAAAACAGGCTGGTGCTGATCGACACCCATGATACCGAATCAATCTACCGGTTTTAGAAAACCCATGAGACCGGTTTCCCAAATGACCAGCGAAGAAGCTGCGGGCGTCCGCTATGTCCTGATGGACATAGACGACACCATTACCACGGAGGGAAAACTTTCCGCCGCCGCCTATGACACGCTGTGGCGGCTCCACGAAGAGGGCCTTAAGGTGGTTCCCGTGACCGGCCGCCCCGCGGGCTGGTGCGATTTGATTGCCCGGGAATGGCCCGTAGACGGAGTCATCGGTGAAAACGGCGCGCTTGTCTTTTGGGAAGAGCCGGGAAAGGGCGGTCGGGCGCTGCGGCGGTATTTTCATCCCGGTGCCGTACCGAACGATCATTCCGTACTGCTGCGGATTAAGGAGCGGGCCCTGGCGGAAGTGCCGGGCCTCCGGGTCGCGAAGGATCAGTTTGCCCGGCTTTTCGACCTGGCCCTGGATTTTGCCGAAGAAGAGCCGGTACTGCCGCTGGACCAGGCCCGGCGGGTCAGGGACATTGCGCTGGAAGAAGGGGCCCGGGCAAAGGTTTCTTCGATACATGTTAATGTCTGGATGGGTGATTATGACAAGCTTTCCATGGCCGAATGGTTCCTGGCGGACCGTTTCGGCTGGCGGCCCGGCGCCGGGGACCGGGAAGTGGTATTCGCCGGCGATTCCCCCAACGACGAGCCGATGTTCGCCCGCTTTCCTCTGGCCTGCGGGGTGGCAAACATACGCCGCTATGAAGGACTGATCCGCCATACGCCGCTCTTTGCCGCATCAAAGGAAAGCGGCGAAGGGTTCGCGGAAATCGGGGCGGCGCTGCTGGAAAAGCGGGGATGCTAACCGTACGCGCTTTTCGGCTGGATTATTTTTGAGGCATTGAGGCATTGCGTGCTATGGACTTATACGCCAAGCTACTATATGATTAGCCTATCATGGGAACAGCGGGAAAGGTTTCTGTTGAAAATCGCATCCTTTTTAGCAATAACGATATTATTGTAGTTAACAAAATAGCCGGTGAAGCCATGGAGGGGGCAAGACGGGGCGTGGCGGATCTGCCCCTCCTGCTTAAAGAGCAGTTCGGGACAAGAAAGAAAAGCGGGGGCAGGGAATTTGTTCCGGCGGCGGTCCACAGGCTCGATGTCCCCGTTACCGGCTGCGCCCTTTTTGCCAGAACCGCCAAAGCCGCCGACTTTCTCAACAAGTCCTTTGCCCGTACCGTGTATCAGGGCGGCAGGGCGGAAAAGTACTACTGGGTGGCGGTAGAGCTTTCAAAGGCTTTTCAGGAGCTTCCCGATACGGGAGAACTGGTTCACTGGATACAGACCAATGCCAAAAAGAACAAAAGTACCGCCTATGATAAGCCCAACGCGTTGCGAAAAGAAGCGATCCTCCGTTACCGGATTAAGGGCCGGGGAAAAAACTACGGCTTTCTGGAAATAGATCTTGTTACCGGCCGGCATCATCAGATCCGCGCCCAGCTTGCGGCGCTGGGCATACATATCAAGGGTGATTTAAAATACGGCTCCAGGCGCAGCGAGCAGGACGGCGGCATCCGCCTTCATGCCCGTTCCCTGTACTTCCCCGATCCGTCGGTTCCGGGTAATTTTATCCGGGTAAGCGCCGATCCTCCCCGGCGCGATAAACTCTGGGCGGATTTTGCCGGCGGGGTGCCGGGCGGCCCGTACAAGCCCTGATGTAGCTGGTAGTTGCTACCATGGAAAACCAACGCGGCAGCTTGACATTTTTTTATAAACCAGATATATTGTATAGAATAACGCAGGGTAGAGCAGTTGGTAGCTCATCGGGCTCATAACCCGGAGGTCACAGGTTCGAGTCCTGTCCCTGCTAAAGTCCTAATTCCTTATGTTATAAGGAATTAGGACGGGGCTACCCCACAACGGATGTCCTTAATCATCGCATATAGCGACAAAGTGGCGCAAAAAATGGCGTAAATTCCATTTTTAATGCCACGGTAAAGGTTAGGGACATGAAGAAATATCTGCCTTTTTCTGTATTAAAGCGGCAAGATCGGCGATTTTACACAGCCAGGTTCAAAAATGAGCAGATAGGAAAATATCTCCCGGAAATCAACACCAAGAAAGAGACCGAAAACGAGGCAATACAAACAGCCTTCGAGTGGCTTAGGGCCGGGATACCCCAACAAGGGGAGGGGAACTCTTAGCCTAAAAAAGTATTCTTTACTGAATATGGCAAAAGAGGCTGATATAACCAAAGTCGATGCTGAATTTATCTGCAAAGCGCTTCATCGCCGGGGCCTGTTGAAGTCCTATGTCCTTGAAGAAAGCGTACAGGCAATCGATTTTGCTACTTACCTGACCGATTTTTGAGACGGGGAGAAATCCCCTTACATTAAGAATACGGTGCGGCCGGCAGTATCCATCAGTATTTCAATGAATGGGCGGAAGCCGGTTTTTTTATGCGGATGTGGCGGGACGGGCTGATAGCCTATGACGGACTGAAGGAGCTAGCCGGGAATGGCAAAGCGTGGCCGGATGCATGGTACTGGTGGGAGCCAATAGGTACGATGTAAAGTTGCTGGAAGACACGCTGTGCTCTATTGTTATCGCCCGTCCTGAAGGAGCGAATTTATGTCTTGACGCAGGATATATAGGCGCACAAAAGATAGCTGAAGATATGTGGTATAAGGCGCATATTCGCAGACGGGGGGAAGAGAGGGATGAGAAGGGACATAATTCTCAGTATGTGGCGCGGCAGTGGGTGGTAGAAGCCTGCCATTCGTGATTAAACCGTTTCAGAAACCTTCTGGTACGCTATGAGAAGAAGGCTCGGAATTACCTGGTACCGGTAGAGTTTGCTTGTGCCGTTATTGTTTGGCAAAACGTAATCTCCGTACATCCGGGCCTTATTCCTGGATAAACTCTATGTATCTACGGTAGGGCGGTACGAGGAAAGCATTAGGAAGTATATCCAGGAGCAGGAAGTCGAGGACAAACGGCTGGATCAACTGGATATGTTCAAAGATAACTAACAAAGACAACCGCCTTTAGGCGGCTCATAAACCGACCGCTTTGAGCGGTTCACAAAATTAAGCTGCCGGTTTTACCGGCGGCATTTGACTTATCCCGCGATGACTCAGATTTTCTTATTCCGTCATACCCACAGCGTTCAATATCCTTGATTCGTAGCGAAGGGTTTCATACCCTGCCCTTTAGGTTAAACTTGACCCATAATTCGAGGTATGATTGCCATATGCCGCTGACGCTTTAAATCGAAATCGGTGTCTGACACTAAAGTAAGGTTCAAGGCAAGCTCATACTATAGGTATGAGAAGCTTGCGAATACTCCAGGACGGAGCGGCCTATCACGCCACGTCGAAAATTGACTATGACGATATGGCTCTTCTTGAACCACGATTCAAGATGCTATTCCTCTCTTTCGTCGAAAAGGCGAAACGGAGGTTCAATTTCCGCAGGAACAAAAGCGTGGTACAAAAACGGTGCAAACAGGCGGGGATGAGGGGAATGCGCAAGAGATGGTAACGCTGAAAGCCAAGGACGAGAGCGGGAACTGGGGTGCTTCGGGTCGGGACTTTATCATGGCTGCCTAAATACCCCTAAAAAGAAGTTGCACCCTAAAGATAATCTTCCCATGCCTTTTCGGTAAAAGTGATATTACCCATCAGCCATTCGTTCCAGTTCTTCCATGGTTTTAACGATGTAACGGCCCTGTTTTCCCTGCTCTATTGATTGTTCCAGCCATTTCATATTGGCCGGGTTATAGAACGGATCGGGTTCGACGGTAATCGTGAAAGGAATGCCCCGCTGTCTCAGAGCTTGGCGGATAAAGATGGTGAAGGCTGTTGATATATTCATCCCCAGTTCTTCAAAAAGATGATCCGCCTCTTCCTTGAGGGTGTCGTCTATACGGATATTTACTTGCGCCATATCTGTGCCTCTTATAGACAATGTATAGCATTTGATATGTTTTATCAAGGCTTTACGGGTACCGTGGCACCCGGCATCCCTGCGTTTACCCGCGGTAAATTTTTTTCGATTTTTTGGTAAATTCTTCTTTTTTTTCAAAGCAGGTTACATGCCGAGCCCATATAGAGGGTGGAGGATTTATATGAGAATATTGCAATTAATACCCGCAGCCGCGCTGGCCGTTATGATAAGCGCGGTCGTTTGTGGGTGCGACACCGGAAACAGTTGCTCTGTTTCGTCGGTCCAGGTCGACGAGAAACGAGGACATGTTATCATCCCTTTGCCCAAGAATCACACAAATAACGCGCGGAGCGTTAATCTTGAAACGGCGCGGATATACACGAATTACTATGAAGTCGTCTTCATAAAAGACAATGTGACTCAATCAGCGGTGGCTGGAGAAGGAGCGGAACAAATCGAGATAAACATAGCGGAAGGCGTATACACGATACTGCTTGCCGCGGGCTGTAAGTCAACGTTAGTGGCTCCCTTGCTTTTGGCGAGCGGTTACGTTGAAGGAGTGAGTATCACCGCAGGCGATAACGTCGTAGAGATTACCCTCAGGCCGATAGCCGTCGAAATAACAGCTCCCGCAGAGGTTATTCAAAATAAAACCTTTGCTGTGCGGGTTGATATTGACACGAAAAACCCCTACATTACGCTTGCCACGCTCCCACTGTGTTTTAACACGTCGAACAACAGGATTAACAGTTCTGATTTCACCAATAGCGGCAATAACTACACATGGACCTATGAAGTCAACGCTCCCCCGACGATAGGCGCCAACGTAGTATTTATTTCACAAACGTTTAACGCTATTCCAAAGTCAAGCTGGTATATAGGATACTACACGTCCAGCGCTTCTCATTTTGAGAATATCAGGGATTATTACAGGAAAACAGTTTCCGTTGTCCAGGAGGATGATTTGCCAAAGGTGAATATCGTCGTAGAATGGAGAGACTGAACTCAGCCGGCGGATACAGGGAGAGCAAAGGTGCCCGGCGCCGTTTTTGGGGGATGACGTAAACCGGACCTGACACGGGACGGGGGCAGAGACCTCCGGTCTCTCGAGAACGCAAGAGCGCCTGACACCAGGCGGGGCTGTGCGCGTACGGTTCCGCAATTTTTTTTGTGAAAGCATTGTCCCC
>JAISBN010000094.1 GCA_031266175.1 Treponema sp.
TTGATGCCGTGTACGGTAATCGCGTAGTCGGAAAGGACATCCGTAACATGCGCCGCTTCAAGCAGAGCCGGGGTATGAAACACGTAGGAACGCAGCGATTCCATGTAGGATTTTCCGTCCCCGCCAAAGCGTTCCAGTCCCTTTTCCGCGTCAAGGCCTTCCACCTGAACGCTCCTGATAAGTTCGGCAATCTGGCGTTCAAGTTCCCTGTCCGCCTTATCCATTTTTGCCTCCTGGCTTCCTTCCGCGAGCCGGCTTTCCGTATCAATGCCCAGCTCTTTCTCCAGTTTCTTGTCACGTACCCAGCGGTTAATTGCGTCGTTCATCTTCATGATGTCGATAGGCTTGGTCAGAAAATCCTGGAACCCGTTGTTGAGGAAGAGTTTTTCATTACCGACAATTGCGTTAGCCGTAAGGGCGACGATCGGCACGCTCCTGGCGTAGTCGCTGTCTATTTCGTTGCGGATAATCCGTACCGCCTCAAGGCCGTCCATGCCGGGCATCATGTGATCCATAAAGATTGCGTTGTAGCGGGTCTCGCTTTTCCGTACCAGCTCTATGGCTGCCCGGCCGCTGGTAACGCAGTCTACGGTCATGCCGTAGGGCTTCATGATGCCCCGGGCAAGATCGAGATTGGTGGCTACATCGTCAACTACCAGAACTTTTGCGTAGGGAATGCGGCTCCGGAGGAGCTGCTTGTTCCTGTCCTGACGGGCCATAATATAGCGGAATTCCATAAGGTTTTCGGCAAGCTCTTTTCCGATGACGGTGTCGCTGATAAAACCCTGGAGGATTCGCAGGGTAAAGGTGGTCCCCTTTCCGTATTCGCTTGCTACGGAAATCGTTCCGTTCATCATCCCGACCATCCGTTTGGTGATCGCGAGCCCCAGGCCCGTGCCCTCAATATGACGGTTGCTTTTGGTATCTACCTGGTTGTATTCGCCGAAAAGTTTGCCGGCATCTTCTTCCTTTATGCCCATGCCGGTATCGGAAACGCTGCAGTTCATCCACACTCCCGCGCTGTCCCGTTCGCAGCGGATACGGAGAACCACTTCCCCTTCCTTGGTGTACTTGAAGGCGTTGGAAAGCAGGTTGTTGAAAATTTGCTTTATCCGCAGCTCGTCGCCGAAAAGTCTTGCCGGAAGGTTTTCGTCGATGTCCAGCCTAAACACAATCGGCTTGCTGCCTATGCGCACGATGTTGAGGACCACCGTATCGTTCAGCAGGCTGGGCATATCGTAATCAACCGGAACCAGTTCGAATTTTCCCGATTCAATTTTGGAGATATCGAGGATATCGTTGATAAGCCCCAGAAGGGTAACGCCGGAACTGTAAATTTTTTCAAGGCTTTCCCTGGTGTCGGCGGGGTACAGCGCTTCGTCTTCCTTTTCCTTTCCCAGTTCCAGTTCCGCAAAACCGATGATCGCGTTAAGGGGAGTGCGCATTTCGTGGCTCATGTTGGCAAGGAAATGGCTCTTTGCCTCCGACGCGGATTCGGCCACGAGGGCAAGCTCCGTCGCTTTTTCAAAGGGACGGGCGATGGAACCGGACGCAAGGAAGGCGGCAAGGAGTCCCAGGCCGAGAAATACGGCTCCCGACACAAGAAAGGAACCTGTTACCTGGGAGACGGGGCTTTCGGTAATGGGGCACACTACGCCCAGCGACCAGCCGTCGGTTCCGTTGATGGGCCGGTACGCGCAGATTCGGGAAACCCCGTCGTAGTTATATTCACCGACTCCCGTTTCTCCCGCGGCCATACGGGAAAATACCGACGCTATGTTGCGGAATTCGTTTCCGGTTTCCGCGTCCCTGATAAAGTTGCGGCGTTCGAAGATCAGATTGGGTCTCATGTTGGCAATCATCACGCCTTCGTGATCCAGGGCAAAAATATTCCCCGAACTCCATATTCTGAATTCGCCCAGCACATCGCTTATTACGGTTCCCGGCAGACTTACCACCAAAGTTTTGCCGTCCTCCAGGGGCAGCCAAAACCTCATGATAAAATCGCCGTGGTTGTTAAACTGGGTGGTACTCATAACCGTTTCGCCGCTAAGGGCTCTCCGGGCGTTTGTGTTTTCCGGAAGGTTATAATCAGGCGGCTTAACGCCGTAAGACAGTACCTTTCCGCTTCTGTCTATAAGCCCTATGTCCAAATAACCCCTGTCGACGGCCTCGTTCAGTAAAACTTCCCTAATCCGCGGATCATCCAGGCCGCGGCATTTTTCCGCGACAAGCCGCATGTCGGCGCGCAAATGGGCAACCTTTTCCGCGATAAGCTGTTCGGCAATAGCGCCTGACACGCTCATGTCGTTTTCGATGGTTTTAATAAGATTGCGGCGGGTTAAGGTTATACCGATAATCACGCTGGCCGCGGTCATTACCGCGATTATCGCCGATATGATAAGAATAACCCTGGTACGAATTGACAGGGACATGACTTTCTCCTTTTTTTACCTGCAGAGACTTGTTTCCCGGATGCCGTTTCAGCCCGGCGTCCGGAAAACAACCAAACTTTTTTAAATAGGCCCGCTGAAGAGTCTTATGATGATACATCCTAAGGGCGTTTTTTTGAACGAAATACACCCAAAAAAGAAAAAAATGTTTTTTTTGAAAGGATTCGGCTTTACTTGGGAGGGGAGCGGTTTTTATTCGCGGTGAGGTCTAATACCCAAGAACCCGCTTGCGCGGGGGAACTTCAGGCCGGGGAGCTTCATTCCGTCCGGCGGCCTGCCCGCCGGTCAGAATGACGCCGGGAAGCCGCCGCCGGAACGGCGGCGGGATTCGCTGTTTACCACAAAGCTTCGCGCAGAACCTCCGCGTTACGGTTCATAATGTCCAGGTAGGTGATACCCCCGGCCAGCTCGTCACGGCTGACGTTATGGGCCGAATGGAGCATCCGTTTCCTGGCTTCGGTAGCCTCGCAGATCGTGTCCGCGATGCGGCCGCTGGAAAATTCGATATAAAAGACGACGGGGATCTGTTCCGCCTTTACCTTGTCGATAAGAAAAGCGACGGTGGCGGCGCTGCACTCCGTTTCGGTGGAGCAGCCGGGAAAGGCGGCAAAGTAACTTAAATCGTAGGCATCGGTAAAATACCGGAAGGGGAAACGGTCGCCAAAAACCAGGGTCCTGCGTTTTGCCTGGCCTGTGACGGACCGGAAGGCGGCGTCCAGGGCGTCAAGCTCCCCGATATACGCGTCCGTATTGGCGCGGTAAAAACCCGCGTTGTCCGGGTCCGCGTCGCTTAGGGCCGCCGAAATTTTCTCTACCATTCGTTTTGCGTTTGCCGGGGAAGTCCACACATGTTCATCGTAGGCTATTCCCTCTTCTTCCTCCTCCTCTTCTTCCATGCCCTCAATGATTTCCTCTTCCACCAGATCAACGCAGTCCATCAAGGTTATTATCCGCATCTCCGCGTCGTCCATGCTTTCCAGCACCTGGTCGACCCACTCATCACTTTCCCCGCCCACATAGATAAAAATATCACTGTTCCGGATGGAGATAATATCCTGGGGGGTCGGTTCGTAGGAATGGGATTCCGCGCCGGGTTTAAGCAGCATGGTGACTTCGGCCCTGTCGCCGGCAATGGCTCTGACAAAATCGTAAGGCGCGAAGATCGTGGTTACCACGCTGATGTTCTGACCCGGTTCCGGTTTTTTCTCACAGGCGGTAAAGATGCCCAGGACAATCAGGATCGCCGCCGCAAAGAAAGGTTGTTTCATACATAACTCCTTGTTGGTATTCTCAATATGAAAATGATTTTCATTTTCATATTAGTTTTACCGGATTATCCATCCATAGTCAACCCATCGCATTGCAAAACTTTCGGCAGCGCCTGGTATAGAAAAATTCTCTTACCCGTGATACCCTTGGACGATGTACAGCGTCGGACTGGCCTACCTTTTGTGGTTCCTCTCCGGTCTCGGGTGGGCGGGGTTTCACCGTTTTTACCTGGGGAAAATACCTTCGGGTCTGCTCTGGCTTTGTACCGGCGGGCTTTTCGGCGTTGGATCGATCTACGATTTTCTTACCCTGGGCCGCCAGGTTCGGGAAGCAAACTACCATTCCGCCCTTATGGGCCGGTTCCGGCGGCCCGGATTCGGCGGGGGACCGGGATCCTGGCGGGACGTCGAGGACGGCGAAGTCAGGATAGTCCGGGAAGACAGTAAAAAAGAAAACCCGGAACGGGCCATACTGAGGATAGCCAAAAACAACCGGGGGATCATCACCCCCGGCAACCTTGCCCTGGAAGCGGACATCTCCATAGAAGAAGCAAAAAAACAACTGGAAACCCTGGTAACCAAAGGTTTCGCGGAACTGCGGATCCGCAAAACGGGGACCATCGTGTACGTTATCCCCGAATTTACCGACGCGGATTCACCCCTGGAAGATTTTTAGCTTCCGCGGATTTACCGGGCCCTATTCCCTGTTACGGGCGCACCTCGCCGACGGCGGCCCGGAGGGCCTCTTCCAGCATCGAATCCGGCGGCTCCACGATATGGCCCGCTTTTTTCATGTCCTCCACAAGGGCCCGGGCGGCGGCAATATCCGCTTTGGCCCGGTTGTACACCTCGTCCCAGCTTAAACTGATCCGGGCTACCCCTTCCTTAATCGCCTGCTGGGCCACATCGGCGGCTTCCACGGCAAAGACATCGGTCTCTTCCATGGTGGCGATAATGTTGTCGGGGCCGATTCCCCGTTTTTCGGAAAAACCGGCAATCGAATGGGCGCAGCGGATGGCCATGCCGTCGGTGATTTTCCGGGCCCGGACCAGGAGCGCTCCCTTCAGGATGCCGGGAAAGCATACCGAGTTGTTCACCTGGTTGGGGAAGTCCCCCCGGCCCGTGGCCACGATGGCGGCTCCTTCTTCTTTGGCGGCATAGGGCCAGATTTCCGGCACCGGGTTGGCGCAGACAAAAACGACGGCCCCCGGGGCCATGGAGCGGATCCATTCCCGTTTTACCGTATTGGGGCCGGGGGTGGAAAGGGCAATCAGCACGTCCGCGCCTTTCATCGCCTCTTCCATGGAGGGGATCCTTCCGGGGTTGGTTTTTTCACAGAGTTCCCACTTGCGGTAGTTCCGCCTGTCCCCTTTAATGTCTTCCCTGCCCGGATGCAGCGATCCCTTGGTGTCGAAGACCGTCATCTTCGCGGGGTCGCCGCCGTCGGTTAATATAAGCCGGGCAATAGTGGTGTTGGAGGCGCCCGCGCCAAGCAGAACAATCCTTACATCGCGTAACTTTTTACCCACCAGTTTTAACGCGTTCAGAAGCCCCGCCAGGGTTACGCAGGCGGTGCCCTGGGCGTCGTCGTGCCACACGGGGATGTCGCAGGCTTCCCGCAGTTCGTCCAGCACCTTAAAGCAGTTGGGCTGGCTGATGTCTTCCAGGTTCACCGCGCCGAAGCTGTGCTGGACCATCTTTACAAAGTCGATAAGCTTGTCGGGGTTATTTTTGCCGTCGGCTCCTCTGGAATCTACACAGAGGGCCACCGCGTCCACGCCGCCCAGGTACTTCATGATCATGGCCTTGCCTTCCATGACTCCCAGGCCCCCCGGAGGGGTGCAGTCGCCGTCACCCAGGACCCGGGTGGAATCGGACACTACCGCCACCAGGTTTCCCCGGTTGGAAAGGGCAAAGGACGCGTCGTTGTCGTCCCGGATGGTGGTGGAAATTTTCGATACCCCCGGGGTATACCATACGTTGAACCAGTTAAGGCCGTAAACCCCGCACTTGGGTACGGTCTGCATTTTCCCGCCGTAAAAACGGTGGGCGGCGGAGGACAGGTTTTTTAAAAACAGGGTCTTTGCCTGGGCCTTCTGGTCCTCGGTAAAATCCGCGGGAAAAAGCTTGTCCAGATCCTTCAACGTCAAATCACTCATCGTTACTCCTTATAATAGACCGGGGTTCTCCGAAAACCAGGAAACACGGGTTCTTAATTTTTCCACCTGCCCAGGCCTAAATTTTTGTTGGTCTCCGCGGTGGCGGAAGCCGAATCGTTCTGCATCTTTATCGCTGCCCGGACGCCGTCCATGGTTTCGGGGATTGTCACCGATTCCTGGGGTATGTTGATAGCGTACATGATATTGTCCCCGCTTTCAACGATGCTGTCTTCCCACAGGCCGATTTCATACATATCTCCCCGGGGATTCCCCAGGTCCCGGGCATAGCGGAAGAACGACGAGTTCCCCAGGAATCCGTCTTCAATCCTGACTACCCGGATTCTGTCGTGGGTCTTGAAGGCATCCAGAGCCATGTCCCGGGTGATTTTTTTACCGTCCTTGCCGTGGGCCACCACGGTGATGATATGGCCGTGGGTCACCGGGGTATGCACCAAAATGCCCGTGGCTTCCACATGGGGCATGATGGTCATCAGATCCACCGCCTGGTGGGAGGGCGCCTTGTCCATCTGGAGGGCATTGGTAAGCCCCCGGTGGTAATCGCCGGGATCCGCCACCCGCCGGATGATCGTAATCGCCACCCGGTCCACGCCGTAGTTCCGGTCCAGGCAGTCCACGGAACGGATAAGCCCCGTGGTATTACAGCTGGTAAGCTTAAGGTATTTGGCTCCCAGGCCCTTTTCATAATTCGCGTAGCCGTGAAAGAACACGTCCGCGACAGAATTTTTTTCGCCTCCCTGGAAGATCGCCTTAACCCCGGCCTTTTCGTAGAGCTCCTTGTTCTTTGCCCCTACCCCGCCGGGGGAGGAATCGAGCATCACGTCCACTTTTCCGATAAGGTCGTTGAAGCTTCCCTTGTAGGGAATTCCCAGGGCGTTGAATTTTGACGCATCCGCCCCTTCCACCAGGTAGAGATCATAATCCATGCCCCGTTCCTTAAGGGCCCTGACGGAAAGCGTGGGAGCCAGGTCCGCGACACCCACCAGTTCCATGTCTTTTTGCAGCGCCACGCCGTCCGCAAGCCGCTGTCCGATAACGCCGTATCCGGCGACTCCTACTTTTACCATTTCCGTCTCCTGTAAAAAAATCTATAGTTTTTGCTTTATCTTCGACCCGTGCCGGAGGGCCTTGACCACCGGCAGTTCTTCACCGGTCAGGAAGCGGATCAGCGCCCCTCCTCCGGTACAGATGTAGTTAATGTCTTTGGTTTTACCGTACTTTTTTGCCGCCGTAATGCTGTCCCCGCCGCCGACAACCGTATAGGCCGGGGTATCCCCCAGGGCGTCCCAGACCATTTTGGTTCCCCGTTCGGTGGGCGCTTCCTCAAAGACTCCCATGGGCCCGTTAACAAAGACGGTCTTTGCCCCGCGGATAATGTCCTGGTAGCGCCCGGCGGTCCCGGTCCCGATATCAAGAACCGCCGCTTCCGCGGGAATGCTTCCCGCGTCATACTCAACCCGGCCCGTACTTTCCACCACCGCAAAATCCCGGGGCATAAGGATCCTCTCCCCGTATTTGGCCAATAGCTCCTTCGCGGTATCCACCAGATTCTCGTACCCTTCTTTTTCAATGAACGCCCGGGTTCCTCCGCCGACATCCCCTCCGGCCGCCCACAGGAGTACTTCCCCCACCAGGCCGCCGGACAAAACCTGGTCCGCGGCGCCGCCGCCCAGGACGGCGTTCATCATCAGGAAGGCGTCGCCGATCTTCGCCCCCCCCAATACAAAGACGCAGGGCCGGTCGGGTTTTTCCATGAGTCCCGAAACAACACAGAACTCCTCTTCAAAGAGCCGGCCCATGGCGCTGGGGAGGAGCTGCTCGAATCCGCAGAGCGAAGGCTGATCCCGGTGGGACGCGGCAAAGGCGTCGCAGACATACAGGTCCGCCAGGGGCGCGAGCTTCCGCACCAGGAGAGTCCTGGCCTGGTCCTCGTGGGAAAGGAGCAGCCTGGTTTCAAAAAGGGTTTGTTCTTCCGACACAAAACGCACGTTGTCCAGAAGCAGAATCTCGCCGCCCCTGAGGGCTTTGATCGCTTCCCGGGCCGCGGGGCCGCAGACATCGTCGATGAACCGTACTTCTTTGCCCAAAAGCCCGCTCAGTACCTTTGCGTGGGGTTCGGTGGTCCAGAAATTTTTGTACTCAATGTCGCTGCCCTGGTGGGCCAGCAGCACCAGCTTTGCCCCTTTGCCGGAAAGTTCTTTGAGCGTAGGGATGCAGGCTTCGATGCGGGTAGTGTCTTTAAGCGTACCGGAAGCCTTGTCCACCGGCTGGTTAATGTCGATACGGCAGAGAACCGTTTTATCCTGAACTTCGATATCGTCCAGGGTGTTGATTCCGAATCGCATGCTTTCCTCCTGCATATCCCGTTATGCGGAACCGGGGCTATATTTTCGCCTTTTCCCGGATATACGAGCGGGCCCTGATCGCGTATTCCAGGGGATTGGCCAGGGCCGGATCCTGTTCCGCCTCCACGACCATCCAGCCGGAGTACTTTGCTTTTTTAAGGGCCTCAAAGACCGGCGTAAAGTCCACACAGCCGTCTCCGGGGACGGTAAAGACGCCGGCCTTAACCGCCTGGAGGAAGGACCAGTTCTCCTTGACCGCCTTTTTTCTGACGGCGGGCCTCATGTCCTTAAGGTGCACGTGGCCTATGCGCTTGATCCACTTGTCAAGCACCGCCAGATGATCTTCCCCGGCAAATACCAGGTGCCCCGTGTCGTACAAAAGCCCCAGCAGGGCGGGATCGGTGTTTTCCATCAGCCGGTCGATTTCCGCGGCGCTCTGGACCCCGGTTCCCATGTGGTGATGATAGGTAAGCTTCATCCCCTTGTCCGCGGCTTTCTTTCCCAGTTTGTTCAGGCCTTCGCAGAGCCTGTCCCATTCCTCGCCGCTAAACTCGGGTTTCGCGGCAAATACCGGCTTTGGCTGTCCCTGGATCGAGTGGCCCTGTTCCGCGGCGCCGATCACCCTGGCTCCCACGGCATAGAGAAAATCCCGGTGTTTGACAAATTCCTTTTCCACTTCCCTGTAGGGCCTGGTGGTAAGGAACGAGCTGAACCACGCGTTGCAGATCGTCAATCCCCGGAGCCCCAGGGCCTTGTTGAGGATCCTGGGATCTTTGGGATATTTGTTCCCCACTTCGCTTCCTTCAAAACCCGCCAGGGCCATTTCGCTGACGCACTGCTCAAAGGGAATTTCCCCGCCCAGCTCGGGAAGATCATCGTTGGTCCATCCGATGGGGGCAATAGCCAGCCGGATTCCGGCGGGCTTTTCCTTCGCTGCCGGTTTGGCCGTTTTTTTCGCTGTTTTCGGTACTGCCATACACTTCTCCTTCAAATTAAAATT
Organism: Treponema sp.; assembly: GCA_031266175.1. Taxonomy (GTDB): domain Bacteria; phylum Spirochaetota; class Spirochaetia; order Treponematales; family Breznakiellaceae; genus JAISBN01. The sequence continues at coordinate 9,244 of JAISBN010000094.1, forward strand.
GCCGGGCCCTGGCGGCTTCCGCGGCCATGGCTTTGGCGGCTTTTTCCACTTCGGGATTGACGGAAACCTGGGCGGTCCCGACCCTCCACCAATTTTCATAACCCCCGGTCATGGTTTTGGCGCTGGTTTTTACATCGATAACCACCGGTCCGGCGGAGGCCAAAGCTTCCCTGACGGCGGAGGCCAGTTCTTCCGGGGTCCTGGCCCGCAGGCCCAGCGCGCCCCAGCTTTCGCCGTTTTTGGCGTAATCCACCTGAACCGAAGCTCCCGCCAGACGCCCCACCTTGTCCCGGGTCTTCCATTCATTGCCAAAGTGATCGATCCCCTGGCTGCCCTGAAGGTTATCAATACAATGAAAGCCCGCATTGTCCAGAACCACGACGATGATCTTTTTCCCTTCCTGAACCGCCGTTAACAGTTCCGAGTGGAGCATCGTGTAGGCTCCGTCGCCGACGATCGCTACGACTTCCCTGTCCGGAAAGGCTATTTTTGTCCCCAAGGCGGCGGCCACTTCGTAGCCCATGCAGGAAAAGGCATATTCCATATGATAGGTATCCGCCGTCCTGACCCGCCAGACCCGCTGCATATCCGAGGGAATGGAACCGGAACCGGAAACCACGATTGTATCTTTGGGAAGCAGCCTGTCGTTAAGTTCGCCCAACACCCTTGCCTGGGAAAGCAGGGGTTTGCCGTCCGGCGCCGGCGAAGCGTCTTCGCCGTAAAGCCGGTCCACTTCGGCGTTCCACTCTTCTTTTACCGTCCTGATCCTGTCCCCCCATTGGGACTTGTACCCCGATACGGCCCGGGTCAGGGCTTCCAGGGTAAGTTTGGCATCGGCGATGACGGGCTCGGCGTTCATCTTGTAGGCGTCAAAGGAGGCCGCATTAATTCCCAGGATCGCGCAATCCGGATTCTGGAAAAGCCATTTGGAGCAGGTGGTAAAATCCCCCAGCCTGGTACCGGCGCCGATAATCAGGTCCGCTTCCTTGGCAAGTTTGTTGGCCGCCAGGCTCCCGGTATTGCCAATCCCCGAAAGGTTATAGGGATTGTCCCACAGTACCGTACCTTTTCCTCCCTGGGTTTCAGCGAAGGGGATGTGGAAATTTTGGCAGAACGCTTCCAGCGCCTTTCCGGCGCAGGAGTACCGTACCCCGCCGCCGCAGATCACCAGGGGCTTCTTCGCCGCCCGAAGCATCGCCGCGGCCCGGTCGATTTGGCCCCCGGTGGGAATCCGCCGTTCAATGTGGTGAACCCGCTTTGCCAGAAATTCTTCCGGGTACTCATAGGCCTCTCCCTGTACGTCCTGGGGCAGGCTTATCGTTACCGCTCCGGTTTCGGCAGGGTCGGCGAGTACCCGGAAAGCGTTGATAAAGGCGGTCATCAGCTGTTCCGGCCGGTGCACCCGATCCCAATAGCGGCTGACCGCCCGGAAAGAATCGCTGGCGGTATTGGTATAGTCCACGGGTATCTCAATCTGCTGCAGTACCGGATCCGGCTGGCGGCAGGCAAACGCGTCGGAGGGCAGGAACAGGGCGGGGATATGGTTTGCCGTAGCGGTGGCGGCGGCGTTTACCATATTCAGGGCTCCGGGGCCGATGGAAGAGCAGACCGCCATCATTTTAAGACGGTTGTTTTGCTTGGCAAAACCTACCGCGGCGTGGCCGGCGCCCTGCTCGTTCTTTGCCTGGTAAAACCGCAGGGAGCTGTTCCCCGCCGCCAGGGCTTCGCCCAAACCCACCACCACGCCGTGGCCAAAGATGCCGAAAACCCCTTCGACAAATTTTATCTCCCTTCCGTCATATTCCACATACTGGCTGTCCAGGAAACGCAGCGCCGCCTGGGCCATGGTCAGTCGTACTGTCTTCATCGTGTTTTGCTCCTCAATATATAACTATAACGCTCGTACATAATATTCACGCAGCCTGCCCGAGCTCCGGCATAAAACTTTTCGGTTTTACTTCGGCTGCCAGATCTTGCTTTCGTCCCCCGTCACCCATTTGTGATCTTCGACAAAGACCGGGGTCCTGGTGGCCGGCCCGTAGTGGGCGCCTTCGATATGCCGGATCACCCACAGGTACCACATGGCATAGCCCGGGGCCGTTACCTGGGGATGAACCTCCCCTTCCCGAATCAGGATCGTATCCCGGTCCCGGATAATGTAGGGAGTATCCCCGATGGCGGTAAGGCCGAAACCCTGTTCCGGCCTAAACCGGTAATGGTAAATTTCCGGCTGGGGATGGTGGTGGGGCGGATAGCTGGACCATTTTCCCGGTACGCCGATCACCTCGCCTATCACAAGGTTCGACTCGCTCCGGTTGGTATCGTCAAAGCAGGTCCTGACAATCCGGGTAGAGGTTTCCCTCATGGTCCCTTCCCCCCGGAATTCGCTGCGGCAGTCTTCGGGGGTATAGAGTTTTGCCCCAAAGGTTTTGGGGTTGTCCGTGGCGGTATAGAAAAATTCCGCCCCGTCCTTGCCGGCGGTAACGGCAACCCTTGATTCCCGGGGGACCGAAAGGCACCAGGGGGAATGGTCGAACAGATCCGTCCGGGAAATTTCCGCGCCTTCGGGCCCCGGACCGTTGTTTACATCCCAGTTGATCCGGGCGTTTCCCCGGGCCAAAAGCCAGCACTGTTCATCGGCGCCGCCGGAAACTTCCCAGCTGTCACCGGCCAAAAGCTTTATCACCCCAAAGTCCATCAGCATGTCCGCCGTGATCCCGCTCCGGGGAACCAGCGGAGTATAGCCCCGGGCAAAGGGCGGTTTATGCGGTATCTGCACCTAGTACTCCTTGCGGATTTCTTCGAGGCCCACGGGCCGTTTTTCCTTCAGGGATTTGCCCGCCGCCAGGGCCGCGTACATATCTTCAAGGCCGTCCTCCCCGGTAACCACCACGGGCTTGCCGTTCTTTACCGCGTCAATAAAAGAAACCATTTCGTCGATAAAAGCCTGGGTATAGCGCTGGAGGAAGAAATACAGGGGCTTTTCCCCGGTAACGCCTTTTCCGTTTGCCAGGGTTACCGTATTGGCGGTATCGTTTTCCGCCCGGGCAGCGCCCCCGGAACCGAACACTTCGACCCGCTGATCGTAGCCATAGACCGCCTTCCGGGAATTGTCGATAACGCCGATGGCGCCGTTGGCAAAACGCAGGGTTACCAGGGCGGTATCCACATCCCCGGCTTTGCCGATTTCCGGGTCCACCAGCACCGCCCCGGCGGCATAGACCTCGGTAATATCGCTCCCCGCCTGAAAACGGGCCATGTCAAAGTCATGGATCATCATGTCAATAAAAATGCCCCCGGAAACCGCCACATAGGCCGGCGGCGGGGGTTCGGGATCCCGGGACGTAATCTTGACTATCTGTACCTGGCCGATATCTCCCGCCAGGGTATACTGCCTGATCCGGGCAAAGTTGTGATCGAACCGGCGGTTAAAGCCGATTTGCAGTTTAACCCCCGCCTTTCCGGCCGCTTCCAGGGCCCGTTTAACCTTGGGAACGCTTAAATCAACGGGCTTTTCACAAAAAATCTGTTTTTTTGCCGCCGCTGCGGCAATGACAAAATCCGCGTGGGTATCGGTGGAACTGCAAATAATGATCGCCTCTATGGAAGGATCCTTTAATATGTCCTCCGGATCCCCGGAAACAATCCGGGCGCCCAGGTTTTTTGCCCAGGCTTCCTGTTCCGCCCGCAGTTTGATGTCCGCAATTCCCTCAAGCTTTGCCTGGGGTATAAAACGCGCGATGTTTTCGGCATGGATTTTTCCAATCCGCCCCGCTCCGATAATACCTATTTTCAGCTGTTCCATAATGCTTCCCCCCTATGCTCCAACCGGCTATCCCCGGTAATATTGAAAACGTTTTTAGTGCATTAACAATAATAACTCCGGGAGAAGTTTTTGTAAAGGGTTTTCTATATGAAGTCGGAAATTTTTAAGCGTAAAATGGATTTTTTTAAGCCCCCGGTTTAAAAAACGCTGTACCGGGAAGAAATTACACGCGGATAAATCCTTATATAGTAAAGAATTACTGTGTATCTTAAAAACCGGTTCAAACCTGCCGTTTAAAACCCTTCCCGGCATAAAAATCACAATTTTTTGCTTTTCCCCTTGACAAACCAAAAAACGGCATTATACTATGAATGAAAACGTTTGCAATTTAATGCCGTTTGGCATTATAAAAATCACGAGGAGGAATGTATGAAAAGAGCATTGTGGGTAATCGTTTCGATCCTGGCGTTTGCGGGGCTTATGGCCTGCGGCGGCGGCCAGGCGAAGAAGGCTGTCATTGGGTATGTCTGTAATAACTTCAACGATACCTTCCAGGGTTACATCATGGATGAATTCCGGGGTTATTTTGCGGATAAGCCGGATTATGAACTGGTATTCCAGGATGCCCAGGAAGATGTGGTTAAACAGCAGGATCATGTGAACAACCTGATCTCCCAGGGGGTTAAGGCCCTGGTGGTAGTACCCGTTAACACCAGCGCCATGGCTCCCATAACCCAGGCCGCGGCGGACGCCAAGATTCCCCTGGTATATGTTAACCGGAATCCCTTTGGCGAAAACCCGATCCCTGCCAATGTTTTCTATGTTGGTTCCCAGGAAATTGTAGCCGGAACTCTCCAGATGGAGGCGATGGGCAAGCTCCTTAACGGAGGGGGCGGAGTCTGTATCCTTATGGGGAAACTGGACAACGAAGGCGCCATACTCCGCACCCAGGGGAACGAAGATACCATCGCGGCCCAATTCCCCGGCATCAGGGTTCTGTCCAAGGAAACCGGCAACTGGCAGCGGGATCAAGGGATGACCCTTACCGAAAACTGGATCACCACCCATGGCGCCAATCTTAAGGGTATCCTGGGAAATAACGACGAAATGGCCCTGGGCGCCGTTGAAGCCCTCAAAGCGGCGAACCGTACCGATGTGATCGTCATGGGAGTCGACGCCACTCCCGATGCCAAGGTAGCGGTTGCCGGCGGCGACATGGCCGCCACGGTATTGCAGGACGCCGCGGGACAGGGCCGGGGCGCCGGCGCCGCCGCTTTCAATGCCCTTCAGGGACAGAGCCAAGATTCCATCAATTGGGTTCCCTTTGTACTGATCGACAAAAGTAACATAGCCCAGTATCAGTAAAACCGCTGCCCGGACCGTACGGGCCGGGCGTTGATGTTCCGGAACTCCCGCTTTCGCGGGAGTTCCGGATTTATGGAGGATTTCAGGTGAGCAGTGAGTACCTTCTTGAAATGAAAAACATTGTCAAAGTTTTTCCCGGTGTAAAAGCCCTGGGAGGGGTCGACCTCCGGGTGCGGTATGGGGAGATTCACGCCCTTATGGGAGAAAACGGCGCCGGAAAGTCGACGCTGATGAAATGTATCGCCGGAATTTACCGGCCCACCAGCGGGGAGATCATTTTTGACGGAAAAGTCCAGGATCTGCGCAGTCCTTCGGAAGCCCTGGCAATAGGGATTTCCATGATCCACCAGGAATTAAGCCCCGTGCTGTACCGGCCCATCATGGAAAATATCTGGCTTGGCCGGGAGCCCCTTACCGGCCTTGGGCTGGTAAACCATCAGAAAATGTACGAAAAGTCCAGGGAAGTTCTTAAGGAGATAGATCTGGAAGAAGATCCCAGAACCCTTATGGCAAACCTTACGGTAGCCAAAATGCAGATGGTAGAAATTGCCAAGGCTGTTTCCTACAATTCAAAATTAATCATTATGGACGAGCCGACATCGTCGCTGACCGAAAAAGAAATCAAACAGCTTTTTTCCATTATGCGGAAATTAAAATCCCAGGGGAAGAGCATTATTTTTATAACCCATAAGCTGGACGAAATGTACGAGATTGCCGATCAGGTTACCGTATACCGTGACGGAGCTTATGTCGGTTCGGGAAAAGCATCCGATCTTACGGTGACCAAGCTTATCACCATGATGGTAGGCCGGGATGTAAAGGAAATGTTTCCCAAAACCCCCTGCCCCATCGGGGATGTCAAACTGGAAGTTAAAAATCTTTCAAACCGCAAATATTTTACCAATGTTTCCTTTACCGTCCGCAGGGGAGAAATCCTGGGGATCGCGGGACTTATCGGCGCGGGCCGTACCGAAGTGGTGGAAACGATCTTCGGCATGAGACCCAGGAGCGGGGGTGAAGTATTTATTGACGGGAAAAAGGTCGAGATAAAAAAACCTTCCGATGCCATAGCCAACGGCATGGCCTGGCTTACCGAAGACCGCCGGGGTTCGGGGATCTTTCCCATGCTGGCGGTGCAGCTAAATATCGCCATCGCCACCATCCCAAAGTTCATCAACAAGGTAGGGCTTATCAGGGAATCACAGCTTAATAAAACCTGTGCGGAGTATGTAAAAAAAATACAGGTCAAAACTCCGAGCCTGGATCAGCGCGTGGAAAATTTGAGCGGCGGCAACCAGCAAAAAGTGCTGGTTGCCCGCTGGCTTATGACAAACCCGGATATACTGTTTGTGGACGAACCCACCAGGGGTATAGACGTGGGAACCAAATCCGAGATCCATCGCCTTATTTCACAATTGGCGGGGGAAGGAAAATCCATTGTTATGATTTCTTCGGAATTGCCCGAGATCATGGGGATGAGCGACAGGATCATGATTATGCACCAGGGTAAGGTTACGGGGATTGTGGAAAATGTCTCCGGCCTGACCCAGGAAGAACTGATGGCTTACGCCACCGATACCATCGAAACATACCGAAAATCCAAGGGAGGAAAATAATGGCCTTTAATATTATTACGATCCGGCAGACTACCCAAAAGTACGGCATCATCATTGTTTTGTTATTGATGATTATAGTACTCAGCATCATCCGTCCGGCTTTTTTCAGCGCCAACAATATCTTTAATGTGCTGGCCCAGAGTTCCATCTTCGGCATCATGGCCTTAGGTATGACCTTTGTGATCATTTCCAAGGGGATTGATCTTTCCGTAGGTTCCGTGCTGGCCCTGGCGGGGGTAATATGCGCCAGTTTCGGACAGGTAATGAACGCAACCGAAAAATACTTCCCCAATATGCCGGTTATGCCGGTGATCGTTCCCATCGCGGCGGCTCTGCTTATCGGAGCGTTCTGTGGTTTTATCAACGGTTTCCTTATCGCGAAAACCAAGATACCCGCGTTTATCGCCACCCTGGGCATGCTCACCGTGGCCAGGGGCTTTGCCCTGATTTATACCTCGGGAAGGCCGGTAAGTAATCTAATCCCTTCCATGACCATTCTGGGGGGAAAGCTCTTTAAGGTTATTCCCGTACCGGCAATCATCTACTTTATTATGATCATCATAAGTTATATACTCCTTAACAAAACCAGGTTCGGGAAAAACACCTATGCCATCGGGGGGAATATTACCGCCGCGGAAGTTTCGGGGGTTAATGTTTCCAAGTACCTTATCCTGATCTACACCTACTGCGGCCTGTTGGCGGGCATCGCCGCGCTGGTTTTTGCCGGCCGGGTTGGGTCCGTTCACCCCGGCGCCGCCGACGGCTATGAACTTACCGCCATCGCTTCTACCACCATAGGGGGAACTTCCCACTCGGGGGGTATCGGTACCATCGGCGGCGCCTTTGTAGGCGCCCTGGTACTGGCGGTTTTACGGAACGGTTTTACCCTCCTGGGGATAAACGCCTATTGGCAAAAGGTGGCGGAAGGCCTTATCATTGTCGTGGCGGTTATTATTGATATGCGGAAAAACGCAAAGCGGGCTTAACAGTATGAATAAAGTCAGAATAGGTTCGGTTGGACTGGGAAGGCTCGGGCTGCAGCATGCGGAAAACATTGCGGGCAGAATTCAGCATGCGGAACTTACCGCCCTGTGTGATGTGGACGCTCCGAAACTCAAGGATGCGGCGGACAGGCTTGGCGTACCCCACCGGTTTACCGCTTTTGAAGAACTGATCGCCTGCAAAGACATTGACGCGGTGGTTCTGGTTTCCCCTTCCGCCCTGCATACCGGACAAATATCCGCGGCCATGGCGGCGGGCAAGCACGTGTTTTCCGAAAAACCCCTGGGAGTTACCGTGGCGGAGTGCAGGGAAGCGGAAAAGGCTGTGGAAGCCCACCCGGAACTGGTGTTCATGCTGGGCTTTATGCGGCGTTTCGACGAATCCTACAAATACGCCCGGGAAAAGGCCGCCGCCGGGGAAATCGGAAAACCCGTGCTGTTCCGTTCCTACAGTCAGGACCCGGAAAAATTTATCGCCGGGGCCATTGCCTTTGCCCCCCATTCGGGGGGGCAGTTCCTGGACATGGCGGTTCACGACATAGACCTGGCCCGGTGGTTTACCGGATCGGAACCGGAAACGGTGTACGCCATAGGGGGCTGCTATGCCCATCCGGAATTTGCCGCGTCCAAAGACGGGGATAACGTTTCGTGCCTGATGAAATTCAAAAACGGCTGCATGGTATTCCTCTTTGCCGGCCGGACCGCTCCCCACGGGTACAACGTGGAAACGGAGATTATCGGCACCAAAGGCATACTGCGGATCGCATCGGTGCCGCAGAAAAACCTGGTGGAAGTGCTGGACAATCACGGGGTCCGGCGGGAATGCAGCGAGAATTTTCTGGAACGCTTCGATACCGCCTATGTTAACGAAGTACAGGAATTTGTGGACTGCATCATCCGGGGGAAAAAACCCGCGGTAACGGTTTACGACGGCACCAGGGTATCGGAAATAGCATATACCTGCAAAGCGGCTTTTGAATCCGGAGAGTTGATGAAATTTTAAAGCGCCCTGGAAGCCCCTGATAGTACCGGGGGCGCCCGTTTGCCGGCACAGGAAGAACAGACATGGTAAGCATCAAGGATATAGCAAGGCAGGCGGGCATATCTCCTTCTACCGTTTCCAGGGTTGTAAACGGGAAAAAACACGTCAGAGCCGCCAAACGGGAGGCGGTACTTAAGCTTATAGAAGAGACCGGTTATGTTCCCAATAATGCGGCCCGGAGCATGGTTCTCCAGCGGAGTTTTACCGTGGGAATTGTGCTGGCCGATACTTTTAATATGTTTCAGCGTCAGCTTTTTTCGTTTATAGAACGGCCCCTGGGTTCATTCGGATACCATACCCGCTTCTTTTTTGTAAAATTTGAAAGATCCAGTGAAGAAGAATGCCTTACCAGGCTTAAAGCGGAAAAACTGGACGGGATTATCATGATCCACGAGATCCAAAACCCTTCTTTTTATGACTCCGTAAAAAAGCTTGAACTTCCCCTGGTAACGGCTACCTTTAACCAGCCCGGTTTCCCTTCGATCCATATTCACGAAGAAGACGCCGCCCATGACGCGGTGAACCATCTTATCAATCTGGGACACCGGAAGATAAAAATGATAAGTACCGACGGTTTGTCTTCCGGAACGCGGCGGACAAAAGGATTTTTCCGCGCCCTGGAAGCGGCGGGAATAAAAGGGGCGGAGGAACATGTCATTTTTGTCCGGCAGTATACCACCGAATTCGGCATGTACGGCATGCGGGAACTTTTGCTGCGAAAACATGATTTTTCCGCTGTCTTTGCCGCCACCGATGAGCTTGCCATTGGGGCGATGCGGGTTTTGAAAGACAAGGGCATCCGGGTTCCCGAAGACGTTTCGGTGGTAGGTTTCGATGATATCGACATATCCAATTATTTTATGCCCCGGCTTACCACGATCCGTCAACCCCTGAACGAAATAGGGGAACGAACTGCCCAAATCCTTCACAAATATATCACCGGCGGCAGAGATGCCGGAGCGGACATGGTTTTGCCCTACCAGCTGATAATCCGCGAATCAACCTGCGCCCTGAAATGAACGGAGGAAGCTTTTGCGGGATATAAATATCAAAGATATTGCCCGGCAGGCCGGAATGTCGGCATCTACCGTTTCCCGGGTAGTAAACGGAAAAAAGCATGTCAATTCGGAAAAGCGCGAACAGATTCTTAAACTCATAGAAGAAACCGGCTATGTGCCCAACAAAGCCGCCCGGAACATGGTGCTTAAGCGAAGTTTTACCGTGGGCATTGTCATCCCCGATACTTTTAACATGTTCCAGCGGCAGCTTTTTTCCATTATTGAAAGGCACCTGGAATCTTTCGGCTACCACACCCTGTTTTTCTTTGTCAAGTTTGAAGACCAGAGCGAAGAAGCCTGCCTTAACCGGCTTAAGGCGGAAAAGCTTGACGGGGTAATCATGCTCCACGAAATAAAAAATCCCGTTTTTTATGAGTACCTCTCCAAAACCGGACTGCCGGTGGTTACCTCTACTTTTCACTATCCGGGAATTTCCGCCATCCATGTCAACGAAGAACAGGCTTCCAGGGATGCCGTCAATCACCTTATCAACCTGGGACACCGAAATATTCTGATGATCTCCGGTGACGGCTTTACCTTTGGACGCCAGCGGGCGGAGGGTTTTTTTCAGGCCCTTACCGAAGCGGATATACCCTGGGATGAAAGCCGGGTGGTCTATGTCCGCCACTATACCCCGGAGTTCGGCATGTACGGCATGCGGGAACTCCTGCTCCGCTCCGGCGGCTCCGGGAAACGTACATGGACCGCCCTTTTTGCCGCCACCGATGAGCTTGCCATCGGGGCCATCCGGGTACTTACCGATGAAGGTATCCGGGTGCCGGAGGATGTTTCGGTGGTGGGCTTTGACGACATCGACATCGCCAAGTACATAGTCCCCCAGCTTACTACCGTCAGTCAGCCCCTGACCGAAATAGGCGAAAGGACCGCCCTGACATTGTACCGCCAAATCACCGGGGGCAATACGAAGGGAGACGAGATGATCCTGCCCCATAAACTAATCATCCGGGAATCCACCCGGGCGCTGAACCGCTGATCGGCGCGGAATACGGCGTACGGATGTTTCCCACGTACGGTAAACCGGATTAACCCGCGGTACCGGAGAGGAGTTCCTCCTCCCCTTCAAGGAAGCCGGCAAGCAGTCCGACCACATCGGCATATTCATAATTATCCGCCGCTTCCTTAAGCTGTTTTACCAGGTCTTCGTTTTCTTCATAACTGTACTGTTCAAGTTCATCCAACGCTTCAAACATCCTGTTAATGTCGTAGGCCCGGGCTGCTTCCAAAAGTTTTTGAAGCAGCCCGTTGTCGGGGGCTTTCTTCCGGGCGGATTTGACTTCCGTCCGGGGGAACAGAACTTTCAGCTCGTTTACCAGCTTTTCCACCGCCTGGGTAAACCGGGTATTCAGCGCCACCACCTTGTTCATATCCTGGTTCTTGGCGGCCAGTTCCAGTTCCTTGGCCAAATCCCCCACGGTAACGGCGCAAATTCCGTAACAGGATCCCTTTATGCCGTGAACCGCAATGGTATAATTCTTAAGGGCATCCAGCGCCGCGGCGGCCGCGGCCGGCATGATCCGGAACCCCGAAAGATTGTTCTGGATGTTTTCCAGTAATTTCGGCGTATCCTGAACGAAGACCTTAACAATTTCCAGATAGTTTTCTTCTCCCCCAAACTGGGCCGCGCCGGCGCCAAGATCAACCCCGTCGATAAGATAATCCGACAGGCGGCTGGTTTCCGCTTTTTCTTCCTGTTTTTGGGGAACGCCGCTGTAGAGTTTTTCTTTCTCCTTGTCCTGTACCCAGTCAATCAGCACCTTGTTCAGTACAGTAACATTGATAGGTTTTACCATGAACGCGTTAAAGCCGTTTTGAAGAAAATACTCTTCGTTTTCTGGCAGGGCGTTTGCCGTCAGGGCAATAATCGGTATATTTTTGGCGTACTCGGTTCCCAGGCCGCGGATGCGCGCCACGGCCTCCATGCCGTCCATTTCGGGCATCATGTGATCCATAAAGATCGCGTCGTACTGCACGTTTGCGCCGATAATGTCTATCGCTTCCTGGCCGGAAGAAGCGGCGTCAACGGTTATTCCGTAGGGTTTCATAATGCCCCTGGCCACCGCATGGTTGGTAGAAACATCGTCCACCACCAGCACCCTGGCGTAGGGAAGGGACAGGGTTTCTTCCTGGGCTTCCTTCCAGGTAAAGGTCCGCAGCTGTTCAGCGGTTTCGGGCCCCAAAACCCCCGTTCCCTCAAGGTCCTGGCGTATTCTGGCGGTAAAAACGCTACCCTTGCCGAACTCACTCTCTGCCGTTACAGTCCCTTCCATCATCTCCGCAAGTTTTTTGGTGATCAAAAGACCCATTCCGGTACCGCCGGCGGAACGGCTGCTTGTCGTATCGGCCTGGCCGTAATCGGTAAAAAGTTTTTCCATGTGCCTGGCTTTAATGCCGATTCCGGTGTCACTGATCTCAAAAATCAGAAAAACCGTCCCGGTATCGCAGGATTCAAAACCGATACGGAGCGTAACGCTGCCCCGGGGAGTAAACTTGACGGCGTTGCTTACCAGGTTACTGATAATCTGCCTGATCCGCTGGTTATCGCCCTTTAGTTTTAGGGGCAGGTTTTCGTCCACCTCAAGCCGGAACCGGATCGGTTTGCTGCCTATCCGGAGTTTGGCAGAGGCTGCCGCGCTGCTTATCAGGGAAGGCAGGGAATATTCCCCTGTCCGGAGTTCCATTTCCCCCGATTCAATATTGGAAATATCCAGCAGATCGTTAATAACACCGAGCAGGGACGTACCTGAATGGTTAATGGTATGTAAGCTTTCCTGCGATTCTTCGGGCATTTTTTTCATCTCCGCCTGCGAAAGTCCGATGATCGCATTCAGCGGAGTACGGATCTCATGACTTATATTTGCCAGAAAGCGGTTTTTAACCTTGTATGCGGTCTGGGCGGCGTTTTTCTGAAACTCCAGCTCGATGCTTCGATCTTCCAGCTCCCGGGTTCTGATCTTAACCATCGTTTCCAGCTGCTTCCCCGCACCCTTATACTTCTGAACCAGGGCAATTAAAAGGACAATGGCAATACCCAGGAGCGCGCAAAAACCGATAAGGTAGGGCTGCCTGAAACGGATCAGCTTGTCCCGGTAATCAAAGACCCGGGTCAGCCACCGGGCTTCTATTAAGCCGGTATTCACCAGGGCCTGGGCCTTATCGATGACGGAACAAAGCATCTGCTGATTCCGGTTAAACCCAAAATAGGAATCGGCGGTCCAGTTAAACACCATGTTGGCCTTGAATCCCGGTTCTTCCATATAGTTGGTCAGGGTCAGCAGGATATTCCTGGTTCCCATGAACAGATCTATTTCGCCCTCTTTAAGGGCCGTCAGGGCTTCCTGCACACCGGGGTATTCTACCGCATAGGGGTGGTTGGGAAACCACTGCTGGAAAACTTCGGTATAGGCTATGCCCTTAACCAGACCCACTTTGGAATAGAGAACTTCGTTGATGCCGATGTCCGGCATTTCGATTTTTGAAAGCAGGGCATATCTGTCCTGTGCATAAGGAACAGATCCCCACAGAAAACGGTCTTTGCGCTCTTCGGTACAGAAAAGGTCCGACACGATAGCCGCTTCCCCGGATTCAAGCAGAGCCAGGTTATCCGCCCAGGGGGTATCCCTGCCGTTGATCACCTCAAACCGAAGGCCGCTGATATTCTCGATTTCTTCCAGGACATCCCAGGCCATACCCTGCCAGGAATTTTCGGCGCCGTTATAAAAAGCCACCGGATAATTGGACTGTTCCATGGTAAGGGGAATCGTTTTAAGCGGCCCCCCGGAACCGTCATGGGCCGTTACATAGGCCAGCTCGTCACTGGTCAGGGTGGAATGGAAACGGTAGGTAAGATACTTGCTATAACCCTGGTTGTACAGCTTTACCAGATAATACAAAGCGCCCTGTTCCAGGTATTTTTGCACCACCGTAATAACAGGGGACAGCGCCGCATCCCGGGCCGCCAGGGAAACAGAACTGTAAATAAGAGGCATCACGTCTTCCACCACCAGATCTTCCGAACCGGCGGATTCCCCGTCATGCCCCTCGCCGATAAAAGCGTCCAGCCGGCCTTCCCGCAGCATCCGGTACGCTTCCCTGGAGTTGTTTACATAAACGGAATCGAAGGCATAGGATACGCCCGACAGGAAGAGTCCGCGGGTAGCGGAATCCCTTAAAAAACCCAGCCGGGGAGGCCGCCGGACCGCGATAGCTTCGGGATCGTCACTATTCACCCCGCGGGTAACGGTGATAATCCGCTCCGCGATGGGGCCGGTTATAAAATAGTTCTGCTGTCGCTGCATCGTGGCGGTTAGTTCGCCGGTAAAATCTATTTCCCCCCCGTTAAAGCCGTCAACCAGATCACCCCATTCGTATATTACCGGGGTAAAGGTAAGGCCGAACAGATCGGTCAACCACTGGCAGAACAGAACCGCATAGCCCCCCAGGCCGTCCCTGTCGTTAAAACATTCCGAAGAATTGTCCACTCCGTAGACAAAAGACCGGCCCTGGGCGTGGAAATTCTCGATGGCGGCTATTTCTTCCGGAGTTACCCCCGGTATTTCCCTATACGAAGTATAAACAGGGAACTGGCCGTTCCCGGAGTTGTGGAACTGTTCCGCGCTGTCCGGCACAAGGCCGTCTTTGGCGCAGCCCGAAAACAGTACCCACACCGCAATGCAGATACTGGTCCTCAAAAAAATTTTCTTAAAACCCATGGCAACTTTTTCTATAAATCGTTTTACGATAAGGAGCCGTTCACTTGGATTCCTGGAACAAACGCCTCTTATTATAAGATACTCATTTATTCTTGTCCATTACTTTTTTTGAGCTTTTTTTACCGAATTTGGAACCTTTTCAAAAATCTGCTGTTGTGGAAAGCCAACCGGGTTTTGGAACCAGCTTAATAGGCCGCAAAGGGGGTTATTTCGCCCATTTCTACCCTGAAACGGCCCGCGGCCATCCACTGGCCTTTATCCAGCCAGTACCGAGGAAAGGCCGCCAGGCTGATATACCCCGAAGCCTCCCTGGGCCGGTTCCGTTCGCTGCCCTGGAGTATGGACCGCAGGGCGGCCCGGGCGGCGTCTTCCAGGGCCGCGTATTTGTCGTCCAGGGGACTTTTTCCGTAGCCCTGGGCGCTGCGTACCAGCCCGGTTTTCCACCTGGCAAGCCTGTACCGCTGGGCGCTGCCGGGCCGGTAATCTGACCACAAATAGAGGCTAAAATCCTTAACCTGAACATCGGTTACTTCCAGCGCCGGATCCCCGGCGGTTACCGTCCCCAGGGGGGATAATTCCAGCACTTCTTCAATCTGCCGGGCCTTTTCCCCCACCTCGTACCGGAAGGACCAGCCGTAAATCATGGCCCCGTAATAACGGGCCGCCTCTTCCACCCCTTTTCCGCGGGCTTCCGCCAGATCCAGGGGATAGGTTTCTTCAACATTGAAACCCCGGATCTGTTCCAGTTCAACGCGGATCTCTCCCCGGAGTACTTCCTGGGCAAAAAGAGCGGGGGAAAGCAGTACCAGCAGGATCGGGAGTCCGCGAAAAAGCCCGGCCCGGCGGGTCAAAATATGAACCATCGGTAATAGTATCGGCGTTTTCCCGGCAGGGCTTTCTACTTTGCCCGGAATAGTGGTATCTTGAAGGTATGAACCTACTGCGTAAACCCTTCCGTTACCGCTTTGATTCGCTGGTCTTTTATATTATCGGGATAAACGTGCTGGTCTTCCTGGCCCAGCATCTGTTTCAGAACGTAACCTATTATCTGTCCATGATTCCCGGCCTGGTTGTCCGGGGCTGGGTCTGGCAGCTGGTCACCTACATGTTCGTCCACGATCCCCGGAGCTGGTCCCACATCCTGTTTAACATGCTGGGCCTGCTTATCTTTGGCATCCAGGTGGAACGGCGTATGGGCAGCAGGGAATTCCTGCTTTATTATTTTGTAACCGGTACCCTGGCGGGGATAGTATCCTTTGGGGTGTACTTTTTTTCCGGCGCCAACGCGATCCTGATGGGAGCCTCCGGCGCTCTTTTTGCGGTAGAACTGGCCTTTGCCGCTTTTTATCCGGACACCCTTGTTTATATCTGGGGAATCATCCCCCTGCGGGCGCCGGTGATGGTCCTGGGCTATACCGCGCTGGAACTGTTTTTTTCTTTCACCGGGATACAGCGGGGGGTGGCCCACTTTACCCACCTGTCGGGATTCGCCGCAGGATGGCTCTACTTGGTGATCCGCTTCGGCATTAATCCCTGGCGGGCCTTCCGGGGCCGGTGAACCCGCGGGTACACACAACGGCGTATAAAAGCGTCCGGCTTCCGCACTTCCCCGAAAGAACGGCCCGCAGGCCTCCGCTCCACGAAGCGGGGGCCTTCGGGCCGCGGGTCACCCCGGGTAGGGAATTTTATCAAGGGCGCGCGTGATTGACAGTCATACCGGATCCCGGTAAAGTAAGGTGGGAGGTTGTTATGGCCCAAATCCACTATTATAAGCGTTTCGAAAACAACCTGGTCCAGAAAATAAAGAACGGCGCCGCCTGGCTTGGAGCCCGGATAGGTGATTTTTTCAGGGCCGCCGGGCGTTTTTTGTTCCGGAAGTACACTATTGTTCTGGTCCCCCATTCTGAAAAAAAGGTGTACAACTTTCATGTTTCGGTTATCGCCATGGCCGCGGCCCTGCTGGTATTTTTCGGCATCGCCGGGGCCTTTTTCGGCTATAGCGCCCTTTCTGGCAGCGCCCGGGGGGGGCTTTCCGAAACAGATCCCCGCTTTCGGGATACCCAGGTCAGCCTAGAGCAGCTCCGGACCGAGGTAAACCAGCTTTCCCGGGCAGCCCGGAGTTTTGAAGCGGTCCTTTCCAGCACCCTCCTGACCCTGGGGGCGGACCCCAGCGCGGCGGGAATTGTTTCCGCCTCCGGGGAAAGTTCCTCTTTCTTTAATCTCCAGGGGAATACCGATGTCCTTAAGGAAGTAGACAATATCCGGCAGCTGGCGGGGTATCTTTCTTCCGCGGTGGAACCGGTTAAGGAAATAGGATCGATCCTGGATTCTCAAAGCGCCATCCTTTCGGAAATTCCCAGCATCTGGCCCATCAGGGGCGGTATCGGCCACTTTACTACCTTCTTTGGCATAAGCAGCGATCCCTTTACCGGTATGCCCCACATGCATAAGGGCATTGACATTTCCACCTACCGGGCGGGGGACCCCATTGTTGCCACCGCGGACGGGCAGGTTGCCTATACGGGGTACGAGCCCGGCGGCTTCGGCAATTATATTATCCTCCGGCACCAGCATGGTTTTTACACCCGCTATGCCCACATGCTTTCCTTCCGGGTCGAAGTGGGTCAGCAGGTTAAACAGGGGGAAACCATCGGGTATATCGGCAATACCGGGCGATCCACGGGCCCCCATCTTCATTATGAAGTGCATATCGGCTCCGATGTGGTAGACCCCTACAAATACCTCCGAATCCGTCCCAATCCGGGGCGGTAGGAAGTCTATGGCCTATGTAAACGTTAACCGCCATTCTTCCCGGACAAAAAAAAGCGCCGAATTCGCCATCAATACGATCGTCGGGCCGGACAGTTTTATCCGGGGCGACATTAAGTCCGGCGGATTTACCCGGATAGACGGCAGCGTAAAGGGTAACCTGCATGCCCAGGGCAGGGTGGTCGTGGGTGAAAAAGCCCGGATGCGGAGTAGCATTAAGGGAACCACCGTTACCATAGGGGGCGTGGTGGACGGCAATATCCTGGCCAGTGAACGGCTGATCGTTCTGTCCTCCGCCCTGATCCTGGGGGATATTACCACCCGCCGCATTGAAGCCGGGGAAGGCTGCCTGATCCACGGCCGGGTACGGGTTTGCCAGACCGAAGAAAGCTGGGAACGGGCCGTCTCGGAATACCGGGACAAACGGCATGGATAACATTGTTTTTCCCGATGGATCTTCCCCGCTGTTTAACCCCGCGGCCTACGGAGAGGCCGCGGCGGAAGCCCGCAGGGCAAAACCCGGCGGGCCGGATAAAACGGGAAAAAGCAGAAAAAGCGCCGGTAAAGACGGCGTAAAAAAAAAGAATTTCGCGTCATTTTTTGAAACCCCGGCTTTACCCCGGGAACTTCCCCTGTCGGAAGATTCCCTCCATGAACTGCTGGATACGGTCCACAGCGCCGGAGACGCTCTTGCCGGGCGGCCTTTTCCCCCGGAAATAAAAGCCTACAAAGAAGCGGTGCGGAATTTTGTCCACTATGTGGTGGAGAACGGTTTTGATACCGAAGAACAAACAAGCAGCGTTAATATTTCCAGAGAAAAGATAGGCGGGGCCAATATTGTAAAAAGGAAAAAATATACCCTAGTCCAGGTGATTGATAAAAAGCTTGAAGAGCTGGCCGCGGGAATACTGCGGGGCCAGATACAGCAGCTGGAAATTCTGGCAAAACAGGAAGAAATCAAAGGTCTTTTGGTTGACCTTATGCAATAGGGCGCCGGTAAAAAACCCGCCGGGTTTTTGGCGCCGTGGAGACGCGCATGGCTGACGAATATGACGGTTTACCGGATGATGATATTTCCCTGCTGGAAGACAGGCCCGGCGAAGAAACGCTGGACGCGGATGTTATTGTCCAGGCGAAAGAAGTGGCGCTGGAGCCGGATACGCCCGTATACCGCCTGCGGCTTTCCTACTCCCACGAAACTTTTCTGGCCGCCTATAAGGGCAGCGGGTCCCCTAAGCCCGAAATTCTGAAACCGGGGAGCAAGGTACTGGTAGCCACCCGCTACGGAAAGGATCTGGCCCAGATCATCGGCCCCGCCCGCTGTTTTTCTTCGGAAATAGCCCGCATTGAACGGGCCGCCACCGAAGATGATCTTGCCAAGGCGGAACGGAACAGGGCCGAAGAAGAGGAGGCCTTCCGGATCTGTCAGCAGAAGATCGCGGACCATCAGCTGGAGATGAAGCTGGTATCGGTCCATTATCTTCTGGAAGAATCGAAAATTCTGTTTTTCTTTACCTCCGAAAACCGGGTGGATTTTAGGGATCTGGTAAAGGATCTGGTATCGGTGTTCAGAACCAGGATAGAGCTGCGCCAAATCGGCGTCCGGGATGAATCCCGGGTAGTCGGAGGCCTGGGAGTCTGCGGCCGGGCCTACTGCTGCAACACCGTTTCCGACAAGCTAAAGGCCGTTTCCATTAAGATGGCCAAGGATCAGAACCTGTCTCTTAATTCCATGAAGATATCCGGCCCCTGCGGCCGGCTCCTGTGCTGCCTGGCCTATGAACACACGTTTTACAATGAACAGCGCAAACTGATACCCCAGGAAGGTTCCCGGCTCAGCTACGAGGGAAGTTCCTGGAAAGTAACCGAGGTAAACATAGCCACCGGCAGGCTGACCCTGGGGGCTGAGGACGGCCGCATACTCCAGCTGCCTTTCTGCCGCTTCGCAAAAACCGACGGCCGCTGGTGCATCTGCAGCCGGTCCTGAAGCAGGTATACAAGCCATGAACGCCCCTGCTGCAAAGCGCAAAAGCCTCACCAAAATTATTTATGGTGTGGCAATAAATCACTCTATCAAGTTTTTTTAATTCAGCAATAAATTCATCGGTCGCGGCACCTGGCCACATGGTTACTCCGTGAATTTCGTCATGCTCCCTGATAAAATCAATAACCTCTTCCGGGGTTTGCGGACTTTGATACAGCGTGTAAATAATGCTGGGCCAATCCCATACGGATTGTACCAGCTGTAACATTTCAGGGTTATAAATTTGCGGCACCACGCGGTTCAAAATTTCGATATTAACTTTCCCGGCAGCCCTTCTGATTTCTCCGAACTCGGCAAGGATAATATCAATGCTGCGATCTTCTTTGGTATCGGTCACCAGAAACATGTCCGATGGGTACTCATAAAACCTATTACATCACCAATATCCATTGGTGTCCATTTACCGTAGATTTTTTTACTTTTCCATTCGGCAAGGGTTGGCCCTTCTTCCGGCATTCGACTTTTCGTAATAGCCATGCCGTGGGCCCAGTCGTGAACAGCTGCCAGCCGGCCATCGGAGGTTAATTCAAAATCAATTTCAAATACACGGTGCCCTTTTGCATAATTAAGTTCCACGGCTTCTCTGGCATTTGTATATGCCGTCATAGTACCGGCTTCATCGAACAAGGCTCCTCCGGCATGGGCAACCATTGTATAAAACCACCACGGTTCCGGCGCTTCACCAAGACGATCTGCTTTTTGAAGCGCCACTCGTTCGGACGCCTCAGTTACTTCGGTCACAAAATGCCCCTGTAGTTTTTTTACCAATTTGTAAGTAAATACGGCAGAAAGGACTATAAAAGATATTCCGGCGGTAACAAAAATTATTTTTCGAAAGAAATTTTTCCCGGATAATTTATACAGCCCAATCTGGAAAAAAATAAGTAAGGAAAATACAAAATAAAGAAAAAGAAGGGTTTTCACCGGCATGCCTCATCTTTGTTTTTGCGGCAAGCCGTCTGTAATTCGGGGGGGGGGGGGGGGGGGGGTACTGGGGCGAGTATAGAGAAATAAGAAGGCCGACA